>CAYYOF010000075.1:0-16500 GCA_964473185.1 uncultured Marinosulfonomonas sp.
ATGGTCAATACATTCATCACCGAGGTGTCGCAGGATACATGGATTTTCTTTCCGTGGGATATGGCGCTGCAATATGTCGAGCCGTATCGCGGCAATGATTAACGCCCGCGTATGACCCACCCCGTCAACCCCGCCATGTCCGCGACCACCCCGCCCCCCGTGATGGAGGCGCGTCGCTGGCTGGACGGGGTGACATTCAGCGCCGACAAACCGCTGATAAATGTCAGCCAAGCCGCACCGGTTGAGGCCCCGCCAAAAGCCCTGCGCCAGGCCCTTGCCGATATCGCTCTGAACATCCCCGAAGCCCATCTATACGGCCCCGTTCTGGGCCTGCCTGCATTGCGGGCGGAAGTCGCCAGCCAGTGGTCCGCGGCCTATGGCGGCAACATCATCGACACGCAGGTCGCTATCACCTCGGGCTGCAATCAGGCCTTTGCCGCCGCCATCGCAACGCTGGCCGGAAACGGGGATGAGGTTATCCTGCCAACCCCTTGGTATTTTAATCATAAAATGTGGCTGGACATGCAGGGCCTCACCACTGTTCCCCTGCCCGCTGGCGCAGGTATGCTGCCCGATCCCGACCACGCGCGCACCCTGATCACCCCACGCACCCGCGCCATCGTGCTGGTCACTCCGAACAACCCGACGGGTGCCGAATACCCTGCCGATCTTCTGCGCCGCTTCTATGATTTGGCGCGCGAACACGGCCTTGCCCTGATCGTCGATGAAACCTACCGCGATTTTGACGCCCGCACCGGTGCGCCGCACGACCTGCTCACTGACCCCGACTGGGACGACACGCTGATCCAGCTCTATTCTTTTTCCAAGGCATACCGCCTGACTGGACATCGTGTTGGCGCAATGGTGGCCAGCACGCAGCGTTTGGCCGAGGCCGAGAAGTTCCTCGATACAGTTGCGATCTGCCCCAACCAACTGGGCCAGCACGCCGCCCTTTGGGGGATGCAGAACCTGTCGCAATGGCTGGCTGGCGAGCGCGCCGAAATTCTGGCGCGACGTGCAGCGATCAAGGCGGGTTTCCCGAATCTGGCCGAAAACGGTTGGAAACTGCTGGGATGCGGCGCCTATTTTGCCTATGTCGAGCATCCGTTTGATATACCTTCCGATGAACTGGCAAAACGGCTGGTGCGAGACTGCGCGGTCCTGTCCTTGCCCGGCACCATGTTTGTCCCTGACAATGATCCATCCGGCGCACGCCAGTTGCGCATAGCCTTTGCCAATATCGACAGCACTGGCATTACCACCCTGTTCGAGCGCTTGAAAAACACCCGTATTTGACCCATATCAATCACCTGTATTTCTCGGCTATTGCATTGAAATACATGCAGTATTTCGGTGTTCAAATAGAACTACTATTCCGGAATAGTAGTTCTATTTCACACCCCCACCCCAAACCAATTCCAAACAACGTTCCCGATTGCCATGCCCCGCCTCTTGCCCCTCTCACCACAACCGCCTAAACATCGCTAAACACCAATGACACGAGGGCCAAAACCGTGAGCAGCATCAAGAAGAAAACGAGCAATTTTGTTGTCTGGATTATCCTGCTTTTGCTAATTGTCGGGCTAGGCGGATTTGGCGTCAGTAATTTTGGCGGCTCGACCACCGCGATTGCCACCGTTGGCGATGCCGAGGTCACGACGAACGACTATTACCGCGCCCTGCAACAGGAATTGCGTGGTTTTCAAGCCCAGACTGGCCAACCGCTGCCCTTGTCCCAAGCCGTGGCAATTGGCGTTGACCAAAACGTGCGCGCCCGCCTGATCACCCGTGCAACCCTTGATAACGAGGCCACACGCATAGGTCTGTCGATTGGCGACGAACGGGTCGGCCGCGAATTGGTGGCGACCCCTGCCTTTCAGGGCATTGATGGCAAGTTTGATCGCACCGGATACACACAAGCGCTGAACCAGTCCGGTCTAAGCGAAGCCGAATACGAGGATACCATACGGGCCGAGACCGCCCGCACCATCCTGCAAGGTGCCATCGTAAACGGGGTGGCAGCCCCCGAAGCCATGACGAATGCATTTCTGGATTTCACCCAGTCACGGCGTAATTTTACCGTGATCCGGCTGGATCAGACCAACTTGCCCGAACTGGTGCCCGAACCCACGGATCAGCAACTGCAAACCTATTATGACGCGAATGCAGCCGATTTCACCGACCCCGAAAAGAAAAGCCTAACCTATATCTGGGTCACACCTGATATGATCGTGGATGATATTGAGGTGCCCGAGGATGACCTGCGAGAAGCATACAACAAGCGCCTTGATGAATACTCCCAACCCGAGCGCCGCTTGGTCGAGCGCCTGATATTCCCCAGCATTGAAGACATCACTGCCGCCAAGGCGCGGCTGGATGCGGGGGACGCCACCTTCGAGGAACTGGTGATTGAACGCGGCCTGACCCTGCTGGATATTGATCTGGGCGATGCGACGATTGATGTGCTTGGGGACGCGGGTGCGGCGATCTTTGCCATGGATAGCCCCGGTGTGATTGGCCCGATTGACACCAATCTTGGCCCTGCCCTCTACCGGATGAACGGCATTCTGGCTGCCACCGAAACCACATTTGAATCTGTGCGCACGCAGTTGCAGGACGAATTGGCACTGGACCGCGCCCGCCGCCTGATCAACACCAGTATCACCGATATTGATGATCTGCTGGCAGGTGGTGCCATGATGCAGGAAATTGCCGACGAGACCGACTTGAAACTGGCCAAAATCGATTGGGCCGAGGGCGACAACAACGGCATCGCCACCTACAGCGCCTTTCGGGATGCGGCGGCAGCAATCAACGATGGCGATTACGCCGAGGTGATGGAGCTGGACGATGGCGGCATTTTTGCGGTGCAATTTGACGCGATCATTGCCCCGTCCCTAAACCCGCTGGATAAGGTGATCATCAACGTGATCGCGGGCTGGGAAAATCAGGAAATCGAGAACCGCCTGACCACGCTGGCCGATGATCTGCTGGGCCGGATAAATCAGAATGAGGACATCGCGGCGCTCGGCCATGACGTCACGACCCACACTGAAATCCTGCGCAATTCCACCGTGGAAGTTACACCATTTGGGCTGGTCCAGACCGTATTTACAATGGACAAGGGCACAGCCCAGACCATTGATGGCAACGGTGTGGTGTTCGTGGTGCGGCTGGATGACATCCTGCCACCGGATGCGGACAACCCCGATCTGGCCAGCATCAAAACCCAGATCGAGGCCGCCATTTCGCAAGACCTGTCCGACGACATCTTTGCCGCCTTTAACGGGGCGCTGCAAACCCAGACAAGTGTCTATGTCAACAGCGCGGCGGTGAATGCGGTGCATTCCCAGTTCCCGCAATAAGTCGAGGCATTCGTGACACTTACCCCAATTTTTGACGCGTTTGAAACCGGCTTTGACGCGGGCCAGAACCAGCTGATCTATACCCGTCTGGCCGCTGATCTGGACACGCCTGTGTCACTGATGCTGAAACTGTCCGAGGCCCGCAAGGACAGCTTTATACTGGAATCCGTCACAGGTGGCGAGGTGCGCGGGCGCTATTCGATCATCGGCGCAAAACCCGATCTGATCTGGCAATGCCACGGTACGGTCAGCCGGATTAACCGCGCAGCGCGCATTGACCGTGACACGTATCAAGACCAATCTGGTGCTCCACTGGACAACCTGCGCGACCTGATTGCAGAAAGCCGCATTGATATGCCGGATGATTTGCCGCCAGCATCCGCGGGACTGTTCGGATATCTGGGCTATGACATGATCCGGCTGGTCGAACATCTGCCTGATGTGAACCCTGATCCGCTGGGCCTGCCCGACGCAATCATGATGCGTCCCTCTGTCGTTGTGGTGCTCGACGGGGTCAAGGGCGAGGTGATCGTGGTGGCCCCCGCATGGGCCAGTAGTGGCCTGTCCGCCAAAGCCGCCTATGCCCAAGCGGCTGAGAGGGTGATGGACGCGGTGCGCGATCTGGAACGCCAAACGCCGGACGCGGCGCGTGATCTGGGGGACGCGACCGAGGCTGGGCCGCTGTCGTGCAACTTCACCCATGATGGCTATAAGGCAGCGGTCGAGGCCGCCAAAGACTACATCCGCGCCGGTGACATCTTCCAAGTGGTCCCGTCACAACGCTGGTCGCAGGATTTCACCCTGCCGCCGTTCTCGCTCTATCGTTCCTTGCGGCGCACCAACCCGTCACCGTTCATGTTCTACTTCAACTTTGGCGGCTTTCAGGTGATCGGCGCCAGCCCCGAAATTCTGGTGCGGGTGTTTGGCCGTGAAATCACCATCCGCCCAATCGCTGGCACCCGCCCTCGCGGGGCCACACCGGAAGAGGACCGCGCATTGGAGGCCGACCTGCTGGCCGACAAAAAAGAGCTGGCCGAGCACCTGATGCTGCTGGATCTGGGCCGTAACGATGTGGGGCGCGTCGCCAAAATCGGCACCGTGCGCCCGACCGAGGAATTCAATGTCGAACTCTACAGCCATGTGATGCACATCGTTTCCAACGTCGTCGGAGAGCTGGCCGATGACCAAGATGCGCTCTCAGCGTTTTTCGCAGGCATGCCCGCCGGCACGGTTTCCGGAGCGCCAAAGGTGCGGGCGATGGAGATTATTGACGAGCTGGAGCCGGAAAAGCGCGGTGTTTATGGCGGCGGCTGTGGCTATTTCGCGGCCAATGGCGACATGGACATGTGCATCGCGCTGCGCACCGCGGTGGTGAAGAATGAGACGCTGTACATTCAGGCCGGTGGCGGCGTGGTTTACGACAGTGACCCCGAGGCTGAATATCAGGAAACGGTGAACAAAGCCAAAGCGATCCGTAAGGCCGCCGAGGATGCAGGGCTGTTTGTGCGAGGGCGCAATTAGGCAGGGCTGCTCGTCGCTTGCGCTTCTCGCTGTAGCGAGGAAAGCCGTCAGGCTTGAGGAGCGGCGGTTGGTAAATTACGGATTTTCCGAACGAAACACCATCCATGTCCACTTAACACCCGCCGCGCGATTGGCGTCTTGAACCGAGTCCACTGACTGACAGAATTCAAGCTGTAAACCCTCCGCCTTTGCCAAACCAGCCAACTCCTCCGGTGGAGCGTCATAACATACGCGGCTCGGCACCCCTGGGCCGTGACGCAAAGAGATAACCAGAACCCCGCCAGCCACCATCAAACCTCTTAGGTTCGGTATGACCCGTTGCCGCTGATCCGAATCCAAATGGTGCCAAACAGCGCTCAGCAGCACCAGATCGAACACCTCGCGCCGCTCTAGCGTTGTTGCCAGTTCAGGGGCACAATCATCAAGCCATTCGATGTTTGAGGATTTGTGTAACCGCTTGCCCGCCTTGCGGAACGCCGCGACAGGCTCCACCGCCAATACGTGTTGACCAAGCTGTGCGAACCATGCGGCAGCGGTCCCTGTGCCAGCCCCGATGTCTATCACTTTGCAAGGCCCTTGGGGCAACAGATCGGCCACGGGTGCGAACAGAGCCGATGGTGATACAGCCTCAAATTTGGGGATCAATTTATGCGCGGCGGCCTCATAGCCTTTGATAACATCACTATCCACGCATCCCTCGCACCATCGCCAAAAACTCGGTCGAAAACCGGTACACATCCCCCGGCCAGCGCGCCGACAGGTAATTCCCGTCCCGCACCGTAAACCCGCGCCCTAGATGCTGCATGTTGTCCCGCAGCACCGGCGTTGGTCCCTCAACAAAATCATCAGCCGAGGCCAGCGCCGCCATAACCTCGTCCTGCACCGTCACCGGATAGGTCAGGTAATAATCGCCCAGCTTGCGCCGTGTCAGTTGATACGCCAGCCTTTCTTGGTGCCGCAGCAGCGCCGTGGTTTTGCGCCCGTGCAATACGGATCGGTCCGTGTCAGGGTCCGTCGCGCGGCACACCGCCACAACCCCGTGGCAGATCGCGCCAACGGGTTTGCCTGCTGCAAAGAACGCGGCAATCGCCCGTTGTAAAACTTCGCTTTCCAGATAGGGGATAACGCCCTTGGCGTGGCCACCGGGCAATACCAGTGCGTCGAAATCTTCGGCCCTGATTTCAGCGTAAGACATCGGGTTTTGAAACGCCGCGTCCTGTAACATCGCGCTATACGCTTCGCGGGCGGGTTTTTGGGCAATCAGCACAGGTTTCAGAATGCCGAACCCGTTGCCATCCAACATCCGCGCATCCGCACCCCCAGCCTTGCCGGTATCGGTGGCAAACCGCACGGCCTGCCCCGCGCCAGACAAAACCTGCCACGGCACGGCCACTTCGGTCGGGTCAAAATCGGTGGTGCTGGTGGCGATCAGAACGGCCATTATTGCGCCGTTAAAACCACCGACACAGGGGCCATCGCCACGCTTGCCGCGCGATCCTCGAGCGCCCACAGCACCAATGCCTCGATGGTATCGGGGCGCGTGTGGCCCAGCATGATCACGCTGCCCTCTTGCGCTGCACGAAACGCCGCGCGGTCCAGATAGCGGCGGATCACCGAGGGTTTTTCACCATCCGAATCCAGCATGCGAAAGATCAGCGCCGCTGGCACCCCTTCGCGCATCGCCGCCTTTTGCGCCGAATTCAGCCCCTTGCTGGGGGTGATCAGGCCAAAGCCGCGATCCGACAGGATACCGGCGATCTGCGTCGCCGTTGAAGGGCCGCGCAGGAACCCGTTTGCGCCTTGGTCCAGCACCGCGACCGCTTCGGGAATGGCGCGGGAATAGGCATCAAACGCCACCTCGATGTCTGTTGCCTGAGCACCGAACGGCAGGTTGGTCAGCATCAACACCTCGAACCCCGCCGCGCGATACCGCGCCGCAGCCACATGCGCATCATCGCGCACCGCATCAATGGCAAAGCTGAGCGCGAACGGCAGGTGTGTAAGGACTTCATCCGAAACGGGGTTTTCTGGGTCATCAATCAGGATCACCGACATCACCGGCTTGGCATCGGGGTTTTCAAACGCTGCGGCATAAGCAATTAACGCGCCCTGATCGGCGATATCAGCCTCTTGCTCGGCGGCTTGGGCCTCGGCCTCTGTGGCGTCTGTATTGCCGCCAATGGTTGGCAAACGGTTTGTCTGCACATTCGGGGCCAAATTCCGGATTTGCGGCACAGGAACGCGGACAGCATCGGCTTCAGGCGCAGAATCCGGTGTTGCAGGCTCGGCTGGCGTGTCTGGCACGGGTGCCTGCTCAGTCGATGGCGCATCCGGTGTCTGTGGTGTTTGTGTTTGCGGCAAGGCTGCCACCTCGACATCAGGCGTCTCGCCACCCTGCCCCTCATCGCCCACTGGCTCTTCTGGTGCAACGGGTGCCTCTTGCATCGCGGGGGCCGTCATCGCACTGGTTTGTCCCTCGGTGTCAGGCTGCATTTCCGCTTGTGGTGCCTCAGGCAAGGCCGGATTACCGGCAGGCGTCACAGCTGCGTCTTCACCCGCCATCGCGGCAGGTTCCGCCCCGTCATCCGGTGCAACATCAGACGCATCCGTTTGGGGAGTCATAACGCTGGGAGCGTCTGTCGAAGCTGCATCAACAGCCGCAGGTGCTTCATCCGCATCACTGGCCGAAGGGGCCACAGGTGCGGCTGTCGTGACATCCGCTGTATCTGGCTTTGGCACAGCCGTTTCATCAACTGGTGTTGCCTGCCCAGTCTCGCCGCCCGTCGGTGCGTTAACAACTCCGACCTCGGGCGCAGTTACCTGCTCTTCCGGTTGGGAGGTCACATCTTGGATTACTGGAGCATCTTCCGCACCGGTTTCAGTCTGAACAGGCACACTCGGCATCTGCCCTTGCCCTGAATTGCTGTGAACCAATGAAGCGGTGGCGCCCGCCAGCCCAGAAACCAACACGCCCCAAAACAAGCCTGAAATAATTCCACGTCCCACGATATGCTCCGCCTTGTTAATCCTGCTTACGTCTTTTTGTCGGGCCTTGACCCTTTGACGCCTCTGGGGGATGTATAGCCTGACAATCACGCGCAATCACCCCTTATATGCGTAAACTGGCTATGAAAGCGGACTAATGCTCCTTTTGATCGATAATTATGACAGTTTCACCTACAATCTGGTCCATTATCTGGGCGAGTTGGGGGCGGATGTGGTGGTAAAACGCAATGACGCCTTGCAGGTGAACGAGGCAATGGCGATGGGCGCTGACGCTATTTTGCTGTCCCCCGGCCCGTGTGATCCGGCCCAAGCCGGTATTTGTCTGGAGCTGACCCGCGCCGCTGCCGCTGCACAGGTGCCGCTGATGGGGGTCTGTCTGGGGCATCAGGCGATAGGCGAGATGTTCGGCGGGCGCGTGGTGCGCTGCGATGAAATTGTGCATGGCAAGATGGGCAAGATGCAGCACGATGGCACTGGCGTGTTTGCCGGTCTGCCCTCGCCGTTTGACGCCACCCGTTATCATTCGCTGATCGTGGAGCGTGAAAGCCTGCCCGACTGCCTGCTGGTCAATGCCGAGCTGGAAGATGGCACCATCATGGGGTTGCGCCATAAGGAATTGCCGATCCACGGGGTGCAGTTCCACCCTGAATCGATAGCATCCGAGCACGGCCACAAGCTGCTGCAAAATTTCCTCGACATCGCCAAAATAAAATCAAAGGTGCCCGCATGAGCGACGCTCTCAAACCCCTGATCGATGCCGCCGCCAATGGGCCTTTGAGCCGTGCGCAGGCCGAAGAGGCCTTTGGCATCCTGTTTGATGGCGAGGCAACACCCAGCCAGATTGGCGGGTTGCTGATGGCGCTGCGCACCCGTGGCGAAACCGTGGATGAATACGCCGCCGCCGCCAAGGTGATGCGCGATAAATGCAACGCGGTGCACGCGCCCAAGGGGGCGATGGACATCGTTGGCACCGGCGGCGACGGTATGGGCACGCTGAACATTTCAACCGCCACAGCCTTTGTTGTGGCGGGTGCAGGCGTGACCGTGGCCAAACACGGTAACCGCAATCTATCATCGAAATCCGGCGCGGCGGATGCGCTGGGTCAGATGGGTATTAACGTGATGGTCGGCGTGGAAGTGGTTGAAAAAGCACTGGAAACCGTTGGCATCGCGTTTATGATGGCCCCGATGCACCACCCCGCCATTGCCCACGTCATGCCCACCCGTGCTGAACTTGGCACCCGCACGATTTTCAACATTCTCGGCCCATTGACCAACCCCGCGGGCGTTAAACGCCAACTGACAGGTGCGTTCTCGCGTGAGCTGATCCGTCCGATGGCGGAGACATTACAGACACTTGGGTCAGAAAAGGCATGGCTTGTGCATGGCTCGGATGGCACGGATGAGTTGTCGATCGCTGGCGTTAGCTGGGTCGCGGCGCTGGAGGACGGTAAAATCACCGAATTCGAGGTAAACCCCGAAGATGCGGGCCTGCCGGTGCACCCGTTCAAGGATATTTTAGGCGGCAGCCCTGCACATAACGGCCGTGCCTTTGGCGCGTTGCTGGAGGGTGAAAAATCAGCCTACCGCGATGCGGTGCTGCTGAATTCCGCCGCTGCCCTAATGGTGGCCGATAAGGCATCCAACCTGAAAGACGGCGCAAAGCTGGCAGCGACCAGCATCGACAGCGGCGCCGCGATGCAGAAAATCGTTGCATTGGCGGCACTGACCTCGCAATCATAAGGTATGATTTTAGCGCGACGTTTTCTCTGGTTTACCCGATTGTTCATGCGCTGCGGCGGCTGGATAGCCCTGATCCCGCTGGTCATCGGCCTCTCCTCGACATTGGGCGCCATCACCCTGGCCCGCAACGACGCACAGCTGGCCCAATACGGCGCGTCCACCACGGCCACCGTGATGGGAAAACGCATTGCCGAGGGCAGCCAGACCAGCACGCAGGAACGCCAACGCCCCTCCGACAGCTATTATATCACCCTGCGGTTCACCCCGGGCAACGCTGCCGAAATCAACGCCGAGCATCAGGTCCGCGCCGCGTTCTACCGCATCCTTGAAGTGGGCCAGACCTTCCAGATCCGGTATTTGCCCGAAAACCCTGACATCCGCGAACTCTATGAGGGCGAACTTGCCTCGTGGTCCAGTTCCACCCAGATCAACGGTCTGGTTTTTACCGCACTGGGTTTTGCCGCCTGCATCTGGTTCGCCAAAACCGCTATCCGCGCCACGCGGGCGCGTGAAAATGTCGGCATGATCATTGATGCATATGTCACCCACCGCAGCCTGTGGCCGCCGCTGTTCAACCGGATGCAGTATCAGGTGGGCCAAGGGGATGCCGCCAAAATCCACAAGACATTTATCCGCCCGATCTGGGCTTATCGCGGGCTGAAACGCGGTGATAAAATCCGCGTGGCGATCACCGGTCAGGGGCCGTATTGGGCCAAGGATTTATTCCTCTAGGGGCAGCCGTTGGCCATAAACTCGGCCATCATCCCCCAGGCATCATAACCTGAAACCACAACCGACCCGCCCAATATCAGCGCAAACACCATCGCGATGGCGCGAAAAACCTCGTTGATCACAGTGTCCGATACCGCATTCATCCGCGTCAGCCTTTCCAGTCAATTGCATGCACATGGGCGCCTGCCGCCGCCAGTTCCTGCATCCCGCCATCCGGCCACAGGCGCAATATCAAACGCGGCCCGTCGTCATCATGCTGCTCGAACGCCAACCATGCCAATGGCGCGCGCCGTGTGGCCTGCGCCCCCGCCGCCTCCATCCGCGCCACAATCCGGCGTTTCACATCATCTGGAAAATACTGATAGGCAATCGAATGGAACAGCACCCGCGTCACACCGGCCTCTGGTGCCTCGGAAATTTCCGCTTCAACCCAATCCGCGGCATCCATCGCAGCCATTTCGGGCGGATCACGCCGTGCAATTTCCAAGGCAGCCTTGATCCGTTCAACACGCGTTGGTTGATCCGGCCAGATATAGGCCAGCAAACGGTCCCGATGATCCGCCCGCGTAATGTCCAGCGGGTTTCTATCACAGCCCATGCGCCGGACAATCCGCGCATCGCCTGCAGGCGGCGCGGCACCGCTCCACTTTGGCGACAGAACCACACCCGAGGCGATATCTCCGCGCCGCTCGCCCCCAAACCGGTAAGAAAACCGGTCTGCAAACAGGTTCAACCCGCCGCTGGCCCCGATCTCGTACAAGGCCAGCGGCAGGCCGGTCGCTTCCGCAATGAAACACATCCCCGGATACAAAACCGCTGATCGGGCCACTTCGTTGGTTTGTGGCGGATGATCCAGCCACGCGCAAATCTCGCCGTCTGCATCAACTATCGCCGCCATTGCAGCCCGCGTCAGCACAGCCTGATCCGGCAACTCATTCGGCGGATAAACCCTCGCCAATTCCGGCAATCGCCCACTGCACACCAGCGCATTCAGCGCCCCCGCCAGCCGCAACGCCACTGCATCCCCCAGCGCATCGGCCCGCCCTGACCAGTCCAGCACACGGTGCCCCGTTTTGGTGCTGCGGTCCAGCGCCACGCCCAGCCCCGCCACCAAACATGCCGTCAACGGCGAGCCTAACCGCTCGCACCAAACCGCCTGCTTGGCAAATGTCGCCCGAATTTCCGCCTCGCTCTGCATAAGCACCTCCTTTGAGCCATCATACCAATGATCCCCCAGAACCAAAAGCGATCACGCCCCGCCTTCTTCTTGCTATAAATACCTGCGCCGCAGGCAAAGCAATATCGCCACACACACGTCGTTAGCAATTGTCGCGGCGCACCATTCAGGTTAAACAGCCCCATGAACATATTGGACAAAATCAAAGCCTATAAACTCGAGGACGTGGCGCAGCGCAAACAGGCCGCCCCCTTGACCAACATAGAATCCAACGCCAAAGCCGCAGAACCACCACGCGGCTTTGCCAAAGCCCTGCTGCAAGCGGCCCATGATGGCTACGGCTTGATCGCCGAAATCAAAAAGGCCAGCCCCTCCAAAGGGTTGATTCGCGAGGATTTCGACGTGCCCGCGTTGGCGCAGGCCTATAAGGACGGTGGCGCCGCCTGCCTGTCCGTCTTGACCGATACACCCAGTTTTCAAGGTGCCGATGAATTTCTGGTCGCAGCACATGATGCCGTTGATCTGCCGATTCTGCGCAAGGATTTCATCTATGATCCCTACCAGATCGTTGAGGCCCGCGCCTTGGGCGCTGATTGCATCCTGCTGATCATGGCGACACTCGAGGACAGCCAAGCGATTGAGTTGGAAGAGGTTGCCATAACATGGGGCATGGATGTTTTGATCGAGGTGCACGACGAGGAAGAGTTGAGCCGCGCCGGTAACCTGAAATCCCCGCTGATTGGCATCAACAACCGTAATCTAAAGACCTTCGAAACCACGCTGGACACCACCAAGGTTCTGGCCAAACTGGTGCCCGCCGATCGCACCATCATTGCAGAATCCGGTCTGTCCACCCCCGAAGACCTCGCCGATCTGGCCCAATACGGGGCCCGCAGTTTCTTGATTGGTGAAAGCCTGATGCGCCAGGACGACGTGGCCGCCGCTACCCGCGCCATCCTTGCCAACCCGCTTATGCCCGCCGGAGGGATGTAGATGTCCGATCAAAAACTATCTGACCTGACCCACTTTGACGACAGCGGCATGGCGCATATGGTCGATGTGTCGGCCAAACCCGTCACCTCCCGCACCGCCATCGCGCGGGGCCACGTCAAAATGACTGCTGCGACCTACGCGATCATGACCGACGGCTCTTCCAAAAAAGGCGACGTTCTGGGGGTTGCCCGTTTGGCCGGTATCATGGGCGCCAAACAGACCAGCAACCTGATCCCGCTGTGCCACCCGCTGCCGATCACCAAGGTCGCGCTGGAGTTGACACCGGACGAAACCATCCCCGGCGTGGTGATCACCGCGACCGTGAAAACCACGGGCCAAACCGGCATCGAAATGGAAGCCCTCACCGCCGTATCCGTGGCAGGGCTGACGGTTTATGACATGCTGAAAGCGGTCGAGAAAACCATGGAGATTTCCGGCATCCGCCTGACGATGAAAGAGGGCGGCAAGTCGGGCAAGTTCGAGGCTGAATAAGATGGCTAAGGGACGCTCGCTAGAACTCTACTTTATTGACGGTAAGCCCGACGGGATGTTGACCGCCGAAGTGTTCAACTGGACCGGCCACGTCTTGATGACGCCCCGCACCCGTATCAAAGACGCTTTGGGGCGGAGTGAAGCGGGTTATACCGGTGTCTATATCCTGCTGGGAGAAACCGAGGATGGCCCCCAAGCCTATATCGGCGAGGCCGAGGATTTGGGCACTCGCCTACGCGGACATGTGAAGGGCAAAGACTGGTGGGAGGTGGCCGTGCTGATCACCTCGACCGCCAACAACCTGCACAAGGCGCATGTGAAATATCTGGAATCGCGGCTGGTCGAGATGGCCCTTGTCACCAAACGAATGCCCTTGGAAAACGGCAACGCCCCGTCCCGCAGCAGCCTGTCCGAATCCGCCACCGCCAATATGGAAGAGTTTCTAGAGACCCTGATGATGGTCTTGCCTGCCATTCAGGTGGATATGTTTGTGAATAAGGCGCAAGAAAAACTGACTGAGACAGAGACCAAGCAAACCAAACAAAAGGATGCGCCGCTTTTTGAGATAACCTCTCAAAGAAACAACATCGACGCAACAGCTCAGTTACTCAATGGTGAAATGGTTGTTCTGGCAGGATCGGTAATCCGTAAGGATTGGGTCGGCAAAGGTGAATGGGATTCTGCTAGTCAGAAAATCCGCAAAAACCTTCTGAATACTGGAGTTATCAAGGTATCTGATACAGATGCGCAGCTTGTTGAGAACTATGCCTTTTCAAGCCCAAGTTCGGCTGCATGCGTTGTAACGGGTCGGCCCGCAAACGGCCGTGTAGAATGGAAACTCAAAGGCACCAACACCACATATGCCGAATGGGAAACCGCCCAAATTGACCAAATGGATACAGAATAAATGATCACCGTCACCGATGCCCTCACCCAAGTCTTTTCCCTCGTCAGCCCCCTCGAAACCGAGGCCATTCCGCTGGCCAAAGCCGCTGGCCGCACCCTTGCCGAGCCCGCCATAGCCATGCGCGACCAGCCGCCGTTTGCGTCGTCCGCGATGGATGGCTACGCCGTCATGGGCGTCGAGGTCGAGGATGATGTGATGTTCAAGGTCATCGGTGAATCCGCTGCGGGCTGCCGATTTGACGGCGAGGTCAAAGCCGGACAAGCGGTGCGGATATTCACCGGTGCGCCGGTGCCCAAAGGCGCCACCCGCGTCGTCATTCAGGAAGACGTGGCGCGCAAGGGGGATCTGATCACGCTGGGCCGTGATCTGGACCAATCCACCTACATCCGCCCCGCTGGTGGTGACTTCAAAATCGGTGACGTGTTGGATGCCCCACGCGTCCTAACCCCGTCAGACATAGCGCTTTTGGCCTCGATGAACATCGCGCAGGTCACCGTCACCCGTCGCCCCATAGTGGCCCTGATGGCGACGGGGGATGAACTGATGATGCCCGGCGAAAACCCCGGCCCAGACCAGATTATGGCCTCTAATAATTTTGGTCTGGCGGCCCTGATAGAACAACATGGCGGGCAAGCGCGGATGCTGCCGATCGCCCGCGATAACCGCGCCTCGCTGGAGGCGGCATTTGCCCTGTGTGAAGACGCCGATCTGATCGTCACCATTGGAGGTGCATCCGTTGGCGACCATGATCTGGTCGGTCAAGTCACCGCCGATCTGGGGCTGGATCGGGCATTCTACAAAATTGCCATGCGGCCCGGCAAGCCGTTGATGGCCGGTAAAATCAACGGGGTTCCGATGATTGGCCTGCCGGGGAACCCTGTGTCTTCAATGGTTTGCGGGCATATCTTCTTGCTGCCTGCCTTGCGGATCATGTTGGGGCATACAGCCGAACCCCGCCCCCGCCACAGCGCCACCCTGACCGAAACAATGCCTACCAACGGCCCGCGCGAACATTACATGCGCGCCCGGGTTGAAGGCGGCCAGATCACCCCGTTCGCCCGCCAAGACAGCGCCTTGCTAACGGTTCTGGCCAACGCCAACGCCCTGCTGATCCGGCCTATGAACGCGCCACAAATCGGCAAGGGTGAACAGGTTGAATATATCTCTCTCGCCTAGATTGATTATTAAGTGATGTTGCAACATAGTGGGGCAACGGCTGGCAAATATGGCAAGGGCAGGACTATGGGCAATCATCTGCATTACGGCGACAATCTGCAAGTGTTGCGCAACAGCATTGCCGATGAATCGGTTGATTTGATCTATCTGGACCCGCCGTTCAATTCCAACGCCAATTACAGCCACCTGTTCAAGGACGAAAGCGGGCAGGTTTCGGGCGCGCAGATCGAGGCATTCGAGGATACATGGCACTGGGACGACATGGTGTCGGGCCGCGCCCTGACCGATTTGCGCGACAGCCCCTACCAATCGGCCGCCGATATGCTGGACGCGATGGTCGGGTTTTTTGGGCAAGAACCCGATGACGGCTTATCTGACCATGATGGGGGTGCGGCTGGTGGAATTGCATCGGGTTCTGAAACCCACGGGGAGCCTGTATCTGCACTGTGATCCAACCGCGAGCCACTATCTGAAGATATTGCTGGATGCGGTGTTTGGGGCGAAGAATTTTCGCAATGAGATTGTTTGGCAGCGCAGCACTGGGAAGTCCTTAATGTCAAAGCGGCTACCGAACAATCACGACATTCTGTTGGTTGTTCAGAAAAGTGACGATGCAACTTGGAACGAAAGCGCGATATACATTCCCTACGATGAAAATGATCTCCCAGCAAAAACTGCTGCGAAGTATTCAAAGCGTGATCCAGATGGCCGTCGCTACCAGCTAGATAATTTGATCAACCCAAACTCGAACCGACCAAATCTGACTTACGAATTCTTGGGTGTAACTCGCGTTTGGCGGTGGACAAAAGAACGGATGCAGAAAGCCTACGAAGAGGGAATGGTTGTTCAACCTGCACCGGGTAGAGTGCCTAGGTTCAAGCGGTATCTGGACGAACAGTCTGGCCTACCTCTTTCCGATGTCTGGACCGACATCCCCCCAATCAACTCCCAAGCCCAAGAACGCCTCGGCTACCCCACCCAGAAACCCGTCGCCCTGCTGGAGCGTATCCTTGCGGCCTCCTCGAACGAGGGCGATGTGGTGCTTGACCCGTTCTGTGGTTGTGGCACCACCGTTCATGCGGCGCAAAAGCTGAACCGTGAATGGATCGGCATCGACATCACCCATCTGGCCATCGGCCTGATCGAAACGCGGCTGTATGATGCCTTTGGCGAGGACGCGGAATTCAAGGTGCACGGGGTGCCGCAGGACATTGCCGGCGCGCAGGATTTCTTTGATCGTGATGATCGCACCAAGAAGGAATTCGAAAAATGGGCGGTGCGTCTGATCAAGGCCTATTCGCAAAGCGGTGGCAAAAAGGGTGCCGATGGCGGTATTGACGGTATTTTCCGCTTTGGCCGAGATAAAGAGCATAAGGCTATTGTTTCGG
>CAYYOF010000076.1:0-16389 GCA_964473185.1 uncultured Marinosulfonomonas sp.
TGAATCAGAACTTACACCAAATGTGAATCCTGAATCTCAACAAGCCCTAATCGATTTGGCGAATTGGCTGCCGAATCTCACCACCCGAAAGCGAACAGTCTCGTGGCTAACAATAATTCCGCGTTGCACCAACATATCCTAGACATCACGAAAGCTCAGACTAAACCGAAAGTACAGCCAAACGGCGTATTCGATGGTTTCTGAAGGATAACGGTGACCCTTGAAGCCAGGGGGGGTCTTGCATCTTGTCATGTCGGATGCCTAAAATGGGGACAACCGGCCGTTAACTTGACGATACCCAACCGTTTGTTAAAACTGAAAAATTCCGGTTGTTCCAGCCAATCTCTTGCATCGATATGAATGGTATTCACGCACATTCGGACCCGAATGGCAAAATTGATTCAAATCATCCCGCCAAATGCTAGATATGCTATAATAACGCGAGTTTCTTTCTGTCTCACTTGACATCTTTTTACCGGAGGCAACGATAATGAGCGACGATATTATCCATAAATCCCACTTGATCGCTGAAGCGTCAAATATGCCGGATTACGAGCAGGTTCGCGGCGAATTTTCATGGGCCGCAGAACAGGCCCTGCTGGACGGTTTGCCCGATGGCAAGCTGAACATCGCCCATGAAGCGATTGATCGCCATGTGCAAAACGGCAACGGTGATGTGCTGGCCATCCGCTGGATCGCCAAGGATGGCACGCGTCTGGATTTCACCTATCTGAACCTGCAACGCCAAACGGCGCGCTTTGCGAATGTGCTGCGTGGATTGGGGGTTCAGAAAGGCGCAAAGGTCTATTCGCTGCTAGGTCGCAAACCCGAACTTTACATCGCCGCCCTTGGGACGCTAAAGGCGGGATGTGTCTTTTGTCCGATGTTTTCGGCTTTTGGGCCGGAACCGGTGCAATCACGCATGGAGATCGGCGGAGCACAAGTGCTGGTGACGTCAAAGGCGTTGTATCGGCGCAAGGTTAAATCGATCCGCGATAGGCTGCCTGATCTGACCCATGTGTTGCTGATTGACGGCGAGGTTGACGATACCGAAAACCTGAGCGCCCTGATGGCTGCGGCCTCTGACACGTTTGCTACCGAACCCACAGATCCCGAGGATATTGCCCTGCTGCATTTCACATCAGGCACCACTGGCAAACCAAAGGGGGCGGTGCATGTGCATCAGGCCGTGGTGGCGCATCGCGCGACAGGTCGGATGGCGCTGGACTTGCGGGCAGGTGATATCTACTGGTGCACCGCCGATCCCGGTTGGGTGACGGGCACCTCCTATGGCATCATCGCGCCGCTGGTGATTGGCGTAACGATGATCATTGACGAGGCCGAGTTTGATCCCGAGCGCTGGTATTCGATCCTTGAGGATGAACAGGTCAACGTCTGGTATACTGCCCCCACCGCCATTCGCATGCTGATGAAAGCGGGCGACGCGATGGTCAAGGCGCACAGCTTCCCGCACCTGCGGTTCATGGCCAGTGTCGGCGAGCCGCTGAACCCCGAAGCAGTGATCTGGGGCAACGAGGTGTTCGGCATGCCGTTCCACGACAACTGGTGGCAGACCGAAACCGGCGGCATCATGATCGCTAATTATGCGTCGATGGATGTCAAACCCGGCTCAATGGGCAAACCCTTGCCCGGTATTGCGGCGGGCATCGTCGAGATGGGTGAGGATGGCCTGAACGAGGTCACAACACCGTTGGCGATTGGCGAGTTGGCGCTGAGGCCCGGCTGGCCCTCGATGATGCGAGGCTATCTGAATGAGGAAGTGCGCTACCTAAAAGCGTTTCGGGACGGCTGGTATCTGAGCGGTGATCTGGCGATGCGCGATAGTGACGGATACTACTGGTTCGTCGGGCGCAGCGACGATGTGATCAAAAGTGCGGGCCACCTGATTGGCCCGTTCGAGGTCGAAAGCGCCTTGATGGAACACGAGGCGGTGGCCGAGGTCGCGGTGATCGGCATCCCTGATGAAACCGTCGGCGAAATCGTCAAAGCCTACGTCGCCCTGAAGCCGGGGATTGAGGGCGATGATGAACTGCTGCTTGATCTGCGCGGCTTTGCGCGTAAGCGGCTGGGCCCTGCGGTCGCGCCCAAGAAAATCGTGTTTCGCAAAAACCTGCCGAAAACCCGCAGCGGCAAGATCATGCGGCGCCTGCTAAAGGCGCGCGAACTTGGCCTGCCCGAAGGCGACATTTCAACCTTGGAAAGTGATGAGCAATGACAAAGCCCGATCTGAAACCGCACCTTGATCACGCCCATGTGCGCTCCTTGCTAAAGGGCATGATCCGCATCCGCCGCTTTGAAAGCAAATGTGCCGAGTTGTATACCCAGCAGAAAATCGGTGGCTTCCTGCATCTTTATGATGGCGAAGAAGCGGTGGCGGTCGGGGTTATTCCGTTACTTCAAGCCAAGGATCGCATCATCGCCACCTACCGCGAACATGGCCATGCGCTGGCCCGTGGCATGCCGATGACAACCGTGCTGGCCGAAATGTATGGTAAACTCGAGGGCTGTTCAGGTGGGCGCGGCGGCTCAATGCACCTGTTCAGTCGGGAGGCGAATTTTTACGGTGGCAACGCGATTGTCGGCGGTGGCCTGCCGCTGGCCGTGGGGTTGGCGCTGGCCGATAAAATGCAAGGCACCGGTGGCGTCACGGCCTGTTTCTTTGGCGAAGGGGCGGTGGCCGAGGGCGAGTTTCACGAGGCGCTCAACCTTGCGTCGCTCTGGGATTTGCCGGTGCTGTTTGTCTGTGAGAATAACGGCTATGCGATGGGCACCGCGCTGGACTTGACCGAGGCCGAAACCGATATCAGCGCCAAGGCCCGAAGTTACGCCATCGAGGGCGAAACGGTTGACGGCATGGACGTTGTCGCGGTCGAGGCCGCAACACGGCGGGCGCTAAGCGCGATTAACGAGTTGAACGAGCCTTATTTTCTGGAATGCCGCACCTACCGGTTCCGCGCCCATTCGATGTTTGACGCGCAAAGTTACCGGAGCAAAGCCGAGGTCGAGGATTGGCGCGAAAAGGGACCGATTGTCCGGTTTCAGGGCTGGTTGCAGGAAGCTGGTCTGTTGCACGCGGATGAAGTCGAGACGATTATCGCCGAAGTGGACGCCGAAATCACCGAGGCTGTCGCCTTTGCCGAAGCAGGCACAGATGAGCCGCTGGAAACCTTGACCCGCTATGTCATGGCGCCCGAGCGCCCTACTGCACCCAAGCCCGCCAAGCCCGACAAGATGGTCGAGACCACCTACCGCGACGCGGTCAAGGCAGGCATCGTCGAGGCCATCGAGCGTGATGATCGGGTGTTCCTGATGGGTGAGGATGTCGGCCATTACGGTGGCTGTTACGCGGTCAGCAAAGGGTTGCTGGAGCGGTTCGGGGCCGACCGCATCCGCGACACACCGCTGTCGGAATCCGGATTTACCGGCGCTGGTATTGGCGCTGCGATGGCTGGAATGCGCCCGATTGTCGAGGTGATGACCGTCAACTTTTCGCTGCTGGCGCTTGACCAGATCATGAACACCGCCGCCACCTACCGGCATATGTCGAACAACCAGTTTGGCGTGCCCGTGGTGATCCGCATGGCCACCGGCGCGGGTCGTCAACTGGCGGCACAGCATTCGCACTCTCTGGAAGGGTGGTATGGCCATATCCCCGGTCTGCGGGTTCTGGCCCCCGCCACACTTGAGGATGCACGCGGCATGTTATGGACCGCATTGGAAGACCCCGATCCGGTGCTGATTTTTGAAAATGTTATGCTCTATAACATGACCGGAGAGCTGGCCGAAAACGCCGGTGCAGTTGATATTGACCACGCCGCAGTGCGCCGTGAGGGCACGGATATGACGCTGATCACTTATGGTGGATCATTGTTCAAAACCCTTGAGGCGGCCGAAGAACTGGCCAAACAGGGCATCAATGCTGAGGTGATCGACCTGCGCAGCCTGCGTCCGCTGGATATGCCGACGATCTTGGCCTCGGTTGCCAAAACCCACCGCGTTCTGATCGTGGACGAGGGCTGGAAAACTGGATCACTGGCGGCTGAAATCGGCATGCAAATCGCCGAGGATGCGTTCTTTGATTTGGACGCGCCGCTGGCCCGCGTATGCAGCGCCGAAGTGCCGATCCCCTATGCCGCGCACCTTGAGGCCGCGGCCATTCCGCAGGTGCCGGGAATTGTGACCGCTGCCTTGAAACTGATGGGTCGGGGGTAGGGATGGGACAATTCCTGATGCCATCGCTGGGGGCTGACATGGAAGCTGGCACGCTGATCGAATGGCTAAAAGAGCCAGGCGATGCGGTGGCCAGTGGTGATCTTTTGGCCGTGGTCGAAACCCAGAAAGGCGCGATCGAGGTCGAGGTGTTCGAGGCAGGCACGCTGGAAGAATACCTTGTCGAGATCGGCAAAAAGGTTCCGGTCGGCACCCCGCTGGCGATGATCCGTGTCGAGGGGGAAGTGGTGGTGGAAAGGGCGGTGGAGGTCAAAGCCGCAGCGCCAGAACCCACCACACCCGACCCTGTTCCAACGGCCCCCGCTCCCGCCCCGCACCCCAAAGGGGATCGCATTCGGATCACCCCTGCGGCCTTGCGGTTGGCACAAAGAAAGGGCATTGATCCGCGCAAATTGGGTGACATCGGCACTGGACCTGACGGCGCGTTTACCTTGGCCGATATTGAGGGCGCTACACCATCTCCCGCCAGCCCACTGGACGGTATGCGCACCGCGATTGCTGCCGCAATGACCCGTTCCAAGGCTGAAATCCCGCATTACTATCTGGCTCATGCCGTTGATCTGAGCACCGCTCAAGCATTTGTGGAGCAAGTCAATGCCAACCGCGCCCCTGACCAGCGCTTGTTGCTGGGCGCGCTTTACCTGAAGGCCGTGGCCAAAGCGTTGCGCAAATATTCCGAATTCAACGGCTATTTCACCTCAGGTGGTTTCCAGCCCGCGAGCGCGATTAACCCCGGCATGGCGATCACCCTTCGCGGTGGCGGGCTGGTCGCGCCTGCGATCCTTGACGCCGACAGCCACACGCTGGACGATCTGATGGCGTCCATGCGTGATCTAGCGGGGCGGGTGCGGGCCGGACGGTTCCGCGCCACCGAATTGTCGGATGCCACAATCACCGTGAGCAGTCTGGGCGAGCGCGGCGTTGATCAGCTGTTCGGCGTGATCTACCCGCCGCAAGTGGCAATCATCGGCATCGGCACCCCGCGCCAGCGCCCGTTCGTAGTGAACGGCGCGGTTAAACCCCGCCTGACCACCACCCTGACCCTTGCCGCTGACCACCGTGTCAGCGACGGCCATCGCGGCGCGCTGTTTCTGCGCGCCATCGACAAACACCTGCAAAAACCGGAGAAATTATGACCCAGACCGACATTGAAGCCCTGCTAAAGGCCGAACTGCACCTCATCGCCCCCGATATCGAAATCGAGGACGTTGACCGCGACGAAGATCTGCGCGAAGAATTCGACATCGACTCGCTGGATTTTCTGAACCTCGTTACGGCGCTTGGCAAAGCGTTGAACACCCCGATGCCCGAGGCGGATTACGCCAAGATGGGCACCTTTAATGAAATAATCGCCTACCTCACCCAAAAAGCGGCCTAACTCGACGTCAGGAGACCTCAGATGTTCAAAAACGCCATCGATATATTCAAGGTTTTCGGCTTTCGGATCAAAGTCGATCCCAGCTGGTTTGTGATCGTTGCCCTGATTGTCTGGAGCCTGTCCACCGCCTATTTTCCGGACGCATTGCCGGGGTATACACGCGCGGGCTATATCCTGCTGTCCATCCTCGCGGCTCTCGGGCTGTTTGGCTCGTTGATCTTGCACGAATTGTCACACTCACTGGTTGCGCGGCGTTTTGGCGTGAAAATCGCCGGCATCACCCTGTTCATCTTTGGCGGCGTGGCCGAGCTTGAAAAAGAACCCGCAAACGCCAAATCCGAATTCTGGATCGCTATCGCCGGACCGGTGATGAGCCTGTTTCTGGGCGGCGGGGCGCTTGTTATCAGCGCGGTAATCGAGTCATCCGGCTTGTCCCGCGCGGGGGCCGTTCTGTTCTCCTATCTTGGCTTGATCAATCTGGTGCTGGCCGCATTCAATATGGTTCCGGCCTTTCCGCTGGATGGCGGGCGCATATTGCGCGCAGCCCTTTGGGCCTATCGGGGCGATCTGATATGGGCCACGCGAATTGCCAGCACAGCGGGCAGCATCTTTGGCTACGCGTTGGTGTTTTCGGGGCTGTGGGCGCTGTTTTCAGGCGTTACGGTTGGCGGGCTTTGGCAAATCCTGATTGGCATGTTCGTGCTGTCGGCCTCAAAAGGAACCTACCGGCATTTGGTGACAAAAGAGGCGCTGAAGGATCAAACCGTGCGCGCCCTGATGACACAGCAATCATGGATGGCCAGCCCTACAGACACGCTGGACCATGTGGTCAACGATATCATGCTTGGCCACAACGTCAGCTTTGTTCCGGTGCTGGATGGGGTTCGCCTGCTGGGCTATGTCGATACCGCATTGGCACAGAAAACAGGGCGCGATAAATGGGCCGACACGCTGGTGGGTGATGCTTATGTGTCCGCAAGCGAGGCCAACACAATCGCCCCCGACACCCCGACACAAGACCTGATGGAAAAGATCGCCAAAACCGGCCAGCGCAAGTTTCTGGTCAGCGACGGAAATGCGCTGTTAGGGGTGATCACACTGGCGGACCTGACCACCTATCTGGCCATCCGTCAGGGGCTTGGTGGTCCCGCTAGAGCCTGAGCACATCGTCAAAATGACACTGCAAGTCAGTTTCGGGGGTTTTAACCAAATCCTTTGGCAGTTCAGCAATCACCGACGCGCGGAGCGGCGCATCCAGTAGGGGACGCAACAGGCCCAGCATTTGGGGGGCAGCCGTCAAGACCAGATCGTCAAATTTCCCAGCGGCATGTGCTTGTGATAAACGTGCGGCAATATCCTCGGCAAAGGCACTCTCTTCCTTGTCGGGCGCATTATGCGGGGCCATCCGGTGCTTTGATCGGCCAACGCTGTTATTTGTCATGCCCTGCTCGCTTTCAAAGGCGTCTTTTTGGGGCGCGTGCCAGACCTTGCCCGCCAGCGCATGCAGCCCCTTGCCAGGGCCGGCATTTTCCAGAACCCGCGCGGTTTTACCGTTGGCAATCAAAATCCATGTTTTTGTGGCTTTCATCACAGTTCTCCTTATTCAGCAGTTTCAGAAGCAGCCCACCCTAATCAGGCCAAAGATCGCGTATACCCTGTGGTAAACCACCCCGCATGTCACGGACCTCGCCCGATGAAATGCGGGCATTCAGCAGCTTGAACACTGTGGTAATGTCCTCGGCTCCGCGATAGTCGGCACTCTTTCCGAGCTGCTCTTCGATCCGGTTAACAAAGGATTTATGGCTGTGATCCTTCAGGGGTGTGCCCGCAGGGTGCCAGCCCTCGTAAAACATCCCCCGTATCAGCAACGGCAACTGTGCGGCAAAATCCGCGACCTCCTCGTGGCTTAGGTGATCCCGCACTCCGGTCAGCGTGACACGCAGCAAATGCAACGCATCCCTATGGCCAACCCAGTCCAGTCGTTCTTTTAATTCATTGATCCACTCGTGGGTCACCTGCACGGTGTGGTCGATGACTTCCAGTCCCTTGGCGCTCATGGCAGTCTCCTTTGATAGAAGCGAGATACACGCCGAGCAGGTCAGCACAGGCTAACCGCCCAGCAACTTGAACCCTTACAGTTTAACAGATTACCCGACCAAGCACACTGATCTGTCGCATATTTGGCCTCACTTGGTGCGCAAATACACCGCCCAATAGGCTGCAGCCACGAACAGGCCCCCGCCCAGCACATTACCGATAGTTACAATCACAAGATTTTCGGCAAACCCCGCCAAATCATAAGGGGTGACGCCCCCGATCATCGCCAGAGGGATCACATACATATTGGCCACCGAATGCTCGAACCCGATAGCAACAAAGGCCGCAATCGGTGGCACAATGACCATCACCTTGCCACTGACGGTGTGGGCGGCAAAGCTCATCCAGACGGCAAGGCACACCAAAATATTGCACAGGATACCGCGAAACAGCGCTTCGGTCATGGTCAGTGACAGTTTCGTTTCCGCAATGCGGGCGGCGGTTTCAGATAGGGCGTCAGTGTTCAGCATCCCCGACAAGATCACCAGAAAGGCTACAGCAATGGCACCGATAAAGTTGCCGATGTAAACGATACCCCAGTTGCGCATCAGGCGCGCAGTTGTCAGTTTTCCATCCAGCCACGGAACAACCATCAGCGAATTACCGGTGAATAATTCGCCCCCCGCAATCACCACCAAAATCAGCCCGACCGAAAACGCCAAGCCACCAATCAGCCGCGTTGGCCCTGCACCAAGCGTGCTGTCCGACACCACCAGCGTGTAAAACAGAGCGCCAAACGCAATAAAGGCACCCGCTAAAATTGACAGGATCAAAAGTTGGGAGACTAACAGTTTTGCCTTGGCAATGCCCGTCGCCTCAACGCGCGCGGCAATCGTTGCGGGTTTGTAGGCATCTATCTGGCTTGCAAGCGGGTTTTGTTCGGCTGACACAGCAATCTCTCCCGACATATACAACGTAGAGTAATGATATTGCGCTCAAGAACAAGACCGCAAAACCGTGCACAGGGCGCTTTGGCCCTAATCAACGCTGCGACGGCGTTATTGTCGGGCGCACAGATGGCCGCCGCTTATTGGCCATCGTTGCAAACCCTGCTGCACACAACGGCGTTGGGTTGGGAGCATTGGGGTCTGATCGCCGCGCTAACATTGCCATTGCTGATCGTGCCCGAAGCGATCAAATATTGGAGGGTTGTGCGGGTGAACGGCTAGGGTTTCTGCCCTTCGGCATCCGCAACATGCCGCTTCACCGCCAGAAAACTATCCGGCGTCACCGAGATGGAATCAATCCCGTATTCAACCAGCTTGCGGGCAAATTCGGGGTTGTTGCTGGGCGCTTGCCCACACAGGCCCACCTTTGCCCCCGCCTTGTGCGCCCGCTCAATCACTTCTTTGATCATCCACAAAACGGCTGGATCGCTTTCCTGAAACAGCTCGGCCAGATCCTCGGAATCGCGATCAATGCCCAGCGTCAACTGGGTCAGGTCGTTGGACCCGATCGAGAACCCGTCAAAGCGTTCGGCAAAATCCGCCGCCAAAATCACGTTCGATGGAATTTCGCACATCACGTAAACTTCCAGCCCGTTTTTGCCCCGCTCCAACCCGTTCTCGGCCATAACAGCCAGCACGCGGTCGGCCTCGGCAGGGGTGCGGCAAAACGGGATCATCACGATAACATTGTTAAATCCCATTTCCTCGCGCAAGCGCCGGATCGCACGGCATTCCAGCGCGAAACCTTCGCGGTAGCGGTCGGAATAATAGCGCGACGCGCCGCGAAAACCGATCATCGGGTTTTCCTCAGCTGGCTCGAACTGGCGTCCGCCTAACAGGTCGGCGTATTCGTTGGTTTTGAAATCACTCATCCGGATGATCACCGGTTTGGGGTAACTGACGGCGGCAATCCGCGACAGGCCCATAGCCAGCTTGTCGACAAAGTAGTCGCCTTTGTCGGCGTAGCCGCGTGTTAGCACTTCGATATCGGTGCGCGCGGCCTCGTCTTTCAATACATCAAAATTGACCAGCGCCATTGGGTGAACCCGCACCGTTGTGTTGATCACAAACTCCATCCGCGCCAGACCAACACCGTCGGCAGGCAACCGCCACCAGCGGAACGCGGCGGACGGATTGGCGAGGTTCAGCATGATGTCTGTTTTGGTGTCGGGCACTTCGCCCAACTGGATTTCCTCCACCTCGATTTCAGCCGTGCCCGCATAGATGAACCCTTCGTCCCCTTCGGCGCAGGACACGGTGATTTCCTGTTGGTCATGCAGAATATGCGTGGCCTGACTGGTGCCAACGATGGCGGGCAGGCCCAACTCGCGGCTGACAATCGCAGCGTGCGAGGTGCGACCACCATGATCGGTGACAATAGCAGCGGCGCGTTTCATCACAGGCACCCAGTCGGGGTCAGTGGTCGAGGTGACAAGGATCGAGCCGTCCACAAACCGCTCAATATCCTTGGCGCTTTCGATCAGGCAAACCCGCCCCGAAACCGCTGCCGATCCAACACTAAGACCGGTCAACAGCTTCTCGCCAGCGCCGCGCACCGTATAGGTTTTCTGCGTGCCGTCACCGACACGGGACTGCACCGTTTCGGGACGTGCCTGAACGATGAACATCTCGCCGGTGATCCCGTCCTTGGCCCATTCCATGTCCATCGGCTGGCCGTAATGGCGCTCGATTGTGCAGGCCTGACGGGACAGCTCAACGATTTCGGCGTCGGACAAAACGAATTTTTCGCGTTCGGCCTTGGAGGTCGGAACGTTCACAGTCTCGCCGCCAGCCGCCCCCGCATAGATCATTTTCTGCTCCTTGGCGCCCAGCTTTTTCTCGATGATCGGCACCAGTTTCGGGTCATCCAGCAGCGGTTTGTAAACCTGATATTCATCCGGATTAACCGACCCTTGCACCACGTTTTCACCCAGCCCCCAGGCGGCGTTGATCAACACCACCTTGTCAAAACCGCTCTCGGTGTCGATGGAAAACATCACGCCAGAACCGTCAATGTCTGATCGGACCATCATCTGGACGCCGACCGACAGCGCGATTTGCTGTTGATCAAAACCCTTCAGCTTGCGGTAGGTAATCGCACGATCGGTGAACAGCGAGGCATAGCATTGCCGACAGGTGTTCAGCAGCGCCGCCGCGCCGCGCACATTCAAATAGGTTTCCTGCTGGCCCGCAAAACTGGCGTCGGGCAGATCCTCGGCGGTGGCACTGGAACGCACCGCAACCGGCAGGTCGGGCGTTCCGGAACGCGCGCTCAGTTCGCGGTAACTCTCCAGAATGCTGTCGCTGATATCCTTGGGCCAATCGCCTGCAATGATCGCGGCGCGAATGGTCCGGCCCGCCTGTTGCAAGGTGGTTTTACCCGCAGCTTCACGGGCCAATGTATCGGCAATCATATCGTTCAACTGGTTCGCGTCCATATAGGCGCGGTAAGCATCAGCGGTGGTGGCAAACCCGGCCGGCACCTTAATCCCGGCCTTTGACAGCTGGCTGACCATCTCGCCAAGCGAGGAATTCTTGCCCCCGACCAGCCCCACATCCCCGCGGGACAGATTTTCAAACCAGATGATATTGCGATTGTCTTTACTCATTGCGGGAACTCCCTCATGGTAACGGATCAAAATTGTCCGAACCTAAGCTGGCAGGCAAGAGGGCTTCGCGCAATGATCTCGATCAAGGACAGAAAGGCCGAGATGGCCAATTATCAGAGCGCTAACAATTGATCATCGGTATGGGGCTGGGCCCGATATAATTTAAGGGATTATCAACCACTCAAGAGCGAGGAAAAGATGGAACATAATCCACTCAAGGACTTGATGGAGAAAATCGAAAATGCTGACCGGCTTGATGCAGAGTTGGAAGTGGCGGTTTTGGACGGGATGAACGCTGCCTATCCCGGAAAAGCGGTCTGGGCGGCACATCAAGCGAGCCCGTTGGAAGCCACCGACGAGGTGCTTCGGTTGGTGGATACTGTGTTGCCAAACTGGTCGATTTCGCTGACTGGACTTGCCAACGATGAAGACGGGCGCTGGACCTGCACGTTACGAGAAACCGGCGTGCTTGATAACGACGAAATGATCGGGGTTGGCAAAGCGCCAAGCATTTCTCTGGCTATAATTGCCGCGATACTAAACATCTCTATATTGCGCGATAAGAAATAGCTTCTGGAAGCACACAAATTGAGGGATCCTCCGTTTGGTGAGAAGCAGAGTCTTTGGTGACACAAAACGGCATCATTGATGCTTGCGGCCTGACACACCCGCAAGGATACCCCGTATATAATGCAATTTTTTCATTACCATTCGTCAATTCGATACTCGCCTATTTACTAAATCAAACGATTGTTTTTATATCATACCTAACCCCTTCGACGACGAAATGCTACAAGAGGGACCAGAATGACAAAGAACCCGCACACGGGAAAATCCACCCGCGCCGCCCTCATAAATGCAGGTGTGCGTCTGTTTGGCGAACAAGGTTTTGATACCACGTCGACACGCCAGATCGTGCAAGCCGTTTCATATTATTTTGGTGGTAGGCAGGGCTACAGTTTGCCTGTGCAGAATATGTGGTCGAGATGTTGACAGATGTAACGAATGCACGTCTACCCGAAATCAGGGCTCTGAATCAGCAAAGCGCAGGTTTGGCGCTGGATCATATATTGTCAGGTCTGGCCAAGAAAGGATCAGATCAATGAGTTTTCTTTGTTCCATCCCGTTACTCAGTTCATTACTCACCGCCTGCGTGGTTCCTCTGCCACTGGCAACAGGATATGTTGAAGGAGAATACATTCTGCTGGCACCGATCGAAATCGCGCAAATTTCGGATGTACGGGTCAAGAGAGGGGATTTAATCGTTTCCGGTCAGGAATTGGTGGTGCTGGAGCATCGCGACGCCGAGATTGCCGTTTCTCAGGCGCGGGCTTCACTGGCCCAAGCCAAAAGCAAACTAGCCGATATTTCGCAAGGGCGCCGACCACAGGAAATTGCAGTGATCGAGGCATCATTACGCTCGGCAATTGCGCAAGAAACAGAGGCAAAACGGGAACTGGAGCGCCAAAGCGATCTGGTTCGGCGCGGGGCAATTCCGCAATCTAAGTATGATTTGGCGCAAACCCAAAGCGAAGTCGCCAAAGCGCATGTGGCCGAGCTTGAAGCCAATCTGGCGGTTGCAAATCTGCCTGCACGCCCCGATGCGATTGCCGCCGCACAGGCCGGCGTTTCACATGCGCAGGCCACGTTGGAAAATGCGCTTTGGCGGCTTTCCAAACGCACAATGGTGGCTAACAGCAACGGCACTGTAATCGACATTATCCGCAGCGTCGGTGAAATCGCAGGGCCACAGGCACCCGTGCTTCTGGTATTGCCAAACGGGGCAATAAAGCTGCGCCTGTATGTGGCAGAAAGCTATTTATCCACAATTCATCTCGGGACCGATCTGGCTGTAGAATGTGATGGTTGTGCCGACGGCACCACCGCAACAATTAGCTATATTTCAGCAGGGCCAGAGTTTACGCCCCCAGTGATCTATTCACTCGAAAACCGGCAAAAACTGGTCTATCTGCTCGAGGCACGACTGGAGGGCGACAGCACCCTTAAACCCGGGCAGATCGTCAATGTCGATTTGTTCGGGGTTGAAAAATGAAGGCGATCGATGTTCACGGGCTGGTCAAACGTTACGGTGACAAGACCGTTGTCGACAAGGTTTCCATGTCCGTTGAGCAGGGCGAGATTTCGGGGTTTCTGGGGCCGAACGGGTCCGGTAAAACCACCACCATTCGGATGATGTGCGGGTTGCTGACACCGGATGCGGGCGGCGGCACGGTGCTGGGTATGGACCTGCGTCGCGACCAACTGAAAATCAAGCGCGAGGTTGGCTATATGACCCAGCGGTTTTCCTTTTACGAGGACATGTCGATCGAGGAAAACCTGATGTTTGTGGCGCGGCTATACCAGTTGCAACCAGCAAAGCAGGCCGTGCGTGATACATTGGAAAATCTGGGGCTATCGGCGCGACGCGGACAACTGGCGGGTCGTTTGTCGGGCGGCTGGAAACAGCGGATGGCGCTGGCAGCCTGCATCATGCACAAACCCAAACTGTTGTTGCTGGACGAGCCCACCGCCGGTGTTGACCCCAAGGCGCGGCGCGAATTCTGGGATGAAATCCACGCGTTTGCGGCGGACGGGGTGACGGTTCTGGTCTCGACCCATTACATGGATGAAGCCGAGCGTTGCCACAAGATCAACTACATTTCCTACGGTAAATTGTTGGCCAGCGGCACCGTTCACGATGTTGTTGAAAACGCCGCCCTGACGACGATGGTTGTTGAAGGCGGGGATGTGGACCGTGTTGCCAAAAGGCTTGCCGGTCAGCCGGGCGCCGATCAGATCGCGCCTTTTGGCAACACGCTGCATGTTGTCGGACGGGACGGGGTGGCGTTGAAAAAATCCGTCAACGCGGCGGTCAAGGGGCAGGATGTGACCTCGCATCAGGGCGAAACCAGTCTGGAAGATGTGTTCATCCAGTTCATGTCACAATCGCAGGACAATATGGCATGAGAGGCTGGTTTTCACTCACCCGGTTGGGCGCGTTGCTGATCAAGGAGTTGATCCAGATGCGCCGCGACCGGATCACATTCGCAATGATGTTGGGGGTGCCGTTGATGCAGCTGGTCCTGTTCGGCTTTGCGATCAATAACGACCCCAAGGAATTGCCTGCCGCACTGGTGACCGCCAGTCAGGACCGGTTCACACGCGCAATGGTCTCGGCACTGGAAATCACCGGCTATTACCGGTTTACCCATGTGGTCGACAGTCAGATCGAGGCCGAAAAGCTGATTGAAAACGGCACAGTTTCCTTTGTCGTGACCATCCCGTCGGATTTCACCAGACGGGTGTTAAAGGGTGAGCACCCACAGATATTGATCGAGGCAGACGCAACCGATCCGGCCGTCGCTTCGGGTGCAATTTCGACCCTTGGCACCATCGCCGCCCAAGCCCTGACCCGCGAATTGGGGGCAGATGTAAAGGCCGCAGAGCAGGCAGCGCATCAGTTGGAAGTGGTGGTGCATCGACGATATAACCCCGAAGGCATCACCCAGTATAACATCGTGCCCGGTCTGCTGGGGGTGATCCTGCAAATGACCATGGTGATGATGACCTCTATGGCCCTTACGCGCGAAATCGAGCGCGGCACGATGGAGAATTTACTGGCGATGCCTGCCAACCCGCTGGAGATTATGCTGGGTAAGGTGATCCCGTTTTTGATTGTCGGGTCGGTACAGGTGGTGGTGGTGTTATTGGCGGCAAAGCTGCTGTTCGGGGTGCCGTTCGTCGGCTCGATGCTGCTTTTGCTCAGCGGCATTTTCATCTTTGTCTTTGCGCTGGTTCTGCTTGGCTATGCTTTCTCGACCTTTGCAACAACCCAGATGCAGGCAATGCAACTGACATTCTTTTACTTCCTGCCGTCCTTGTTGTTATCCGGCTTTATGTTCCCGTTCCGCGGCATGCCGCAATGGGCACAATTTCTAGGAGAATTGCTGCCGCTGACCCATTTCTTGCGGGTAATCCGCAGGGTGATGCTAAAGGGAGCAAATCTGGAAGCCGTCAGCGCGCCCATGACAGCGCTGCTGTTTTTTACAATCGGCTTTGGCGCACTCGCCTTGCTTCGGTTCCGGCGGACATTGGACTAGGGTCCGCGCAGCTTAGATGCTCCCGTTTCGAGATTAGCTTTGTATGCTTTCCAAATAGGCCAGAAGTGCTGCCAAAGGCCGCGGCGTCGGGGTCAATACACCGTCACCCACGTCTATCGGCACCGTATCCCCCCGCAGCAGTAACCCGAATTCCGGCATGTCCTGCCCAGGCAATCCGGCGCGATCATAACCATCTATTACGGACAGGATACGCACCTTGGGAAAGTTCCCGTTGTTGACCGCTGCCAGCCGGGTCAGGTCAGCCGGGGCCGGTTTCATTCCAGCGCTCCACGGCCCGTCCCCGCGTCCTGATTTTCCGTGGCAAACAACGCAATTTTCGGCAAACAGTGCTGCTCCCTCAGGTGCCTCCGGCATAGCAACCGGAGCGCAAGCCCAGAGCATAGTCGCCAATCCAAACCCCATCCATACCCGTATCATTGTTGTACTCCCTGTAAATAGACCACCAGATCGGCAATCGGGCTGCTGGTCAAGATAGGCTGTCCAGCAGCGGTTTTCAGCACCGCACCAGAGCCTTCAAAATATTGCCCGTAGACCGGCATCGGACTTCCGTGACTGACCAGAGGCTCACGCCCGTCAATGCGCATCACGACTCTGATCACCGGAAAAATGCCGTTATTTTCTGCGGTAAGTCGGCTTAGGTTTTTCGGCTTCATGATCATCGCATCGGCCAGTGAGCCTTTGCCGTCAGCAGATGGCCCATGGCAATCAGAACAATGCTTTTGGTACAGAATTTGACCCTCGTTCGCGTCCTGTGCCAAACTCGGAGCGGCAAATCCAGAACCGGCGATCAAAACCAAACTCATGATAGTTTTCAGGGTCATTTTTGTCTCCAATCCAGTTAATGATTCAGAGTTACGAGCCTTCTCAACCTATATTAAACATGTAGGATACGATGCTAAGTTACAAGAACCACCAGCGTATTGCCGAAACAATCAACATGGTTTGCTTTTATGAAAGCGGCCCTGTTTCTTCCAATAGATCCACTT
>CAYYOF010000077.1:0-16158 GCA_964473185.1 uncultured Marinosulfonomonas sp.
CCCGCCTTCAACCCGATTGGCACAGCGCCGCAGTTGCGCTATCATCCCCCTAATCAAACGAGGCAATTGAGCAGGCCCACCAAACGATGACAGCACTATCCGAATATGAACGGCTTGAATCCTCTGGTCTGTGGCGTGGCCCGCCCGAGGACCAGAACCCCGATGTTGAACCCCAGAGGCGCGAAGTGATCGTATCATTCGGCAACGCCAGCATTGTGTTGTCCGACAAAAATGACAACCCGCTGGCCCATTGGTCCCTGCCCGCCATCCAGCGTCTAAACCCGAAAGAACGCCCCGCCATTTACAGCCCCGACAGCGATGCCGTTGAAACGCTTGAAATCAGCGACGACACCATGATTGGCGCGATCGAGAAAATCAGCGCCGAGATTGAACGCATGCGCCCCCGCCCCGGCCGGCTTCGTTGGGGGCTTTTGGGTGGTTTCGTGGCGGCGACTGCCGCGCTGGCGATATTCTGGCTGCCCGATGCAATGATCCGCCACACCGTTTCGGTTATTCCGGCGGCCAAACGGCTGGAAATCGGCCAGTCGCTGGTGGCCAATATAAAACGCGTTTCAGGTCAGGCCTGCACCACTCCGTTTGGCAGCCGCGCACTGGATGCGCTGGGGACGCGCCTGTCAAAGAACCAGCCGGTAAAACTGATGGTCCTGCCCTCGGGCGTGACCAAGGCCACCCATTTGCCGGGCGGGTTTATCCTGTTAAATCGCGCCTTGATCGAGGACTATGAAGAACCCGATGTCGCCGCAGGATATATACTGGCAGAACAGTTGCGCCGCGAGCAGATGGACCCGTTGGATCCATTGCTGCGCTCGGCAGGTTTGCGCACCACTTTCACATTGCTGACCACGGGCGATATATCGAATGAAGCACTGGCCAATTACGCCGAGCACCTTTTGACCACACCGCCAGCCGAAATCAGCACCCAGAATTTACTGGCAAAGTTCAAAGCCACCAATCTGCGCTCGTCGCCTTATGCCTATAGCGAAGACCACACAGGCGAGACCACGATAGACCTGATCGAGGCCGACCCCTTTATCAATGCAGCACCCGCACCTTTGCTGACGGACGGGCAATGGATCAGCCTGCAGAGCATTTGCGGCGAATAACAAAGGCCCTGCAAATTAATGCAGAGCCTTTGCCGTTATCACTGTCCCTGTGATGATAGTCCGGTTGTTATCTGCGCAGTACCGCATCCCGGTATCCGGCACGCTTTGCTGCTGAAAGCGCGGCTTTCAAGTTCGCCTGCCGCTTGAACGGCCCGGCCAAAACGATCTGTAGCGATCTGCCGTTGCTTTGCACTTTGCTGACCCGCACAGGCAGCCCCATTGATTTCAGCCTGCCGATGGCTTTGCGTGCATTCGCGGCGCTACCATAGGTGCCGACCTGCACATATCGGTGCGTCGCAGCCGAGGTCGGGGCAGCAGCGGTGGAGGGGGCCGTTTTCGTCGATACCGCCACTAATGTCATTCTACCTTTACGGTCCCTTTGCACAACGATCCGGCGGCGCACATCTTGCCCTGTGGAAACCGCGACCAAACGGCTCGGAACGGTGTTTGTCCAAACCATTTCCATTTGCGCATGACCCTGTGCAGTGCCCCTTGCCCTATTCGGGTTCAGGCGCCCGTCATTCCAGACTGTATTATATCCGGCAGGCGGCTTGGTGGGGGTTGCAATGCGCACAACCCGTTGCGATGGTGTAGATGCGGTTGCCGCAACCGCAACGGCCCGTATCGGCCTTGGTGCTGCCACGCGGCGGGTTTGTGAACGGGGGATGTGCTGGGGGGCAGCGGTTGCTGTCTGCGCAGAAGCCATACGTCCAGTCGGGTCTTTTTGTTGCGGAGCGCAACGCACAGCCAATTTGCCAGCACTATTGATATAGGCCTGACTAAAGGTCGATGCAGTCGGACAGGCACTGCCCACCTGACGCACGATCTGTCGTGTCGGTCGCTGGGCAACAGGCTGTGGCGTGGGCGTGGGCGCTATCACGACGGGCGGCTGCACAACCCGACGCACAACACGCCTAGGTTTTGTTGGTGTGGGTGTGGGCACGGTTTGCTCAACAGAACGTGAGAAATTGGTGGGTGCGGGGGCCGAAGACGGCTTTGCTACCGGAGCACGAACCACACGTTGCGGCGCTGGTCTTGGCGTCGGCGCGGTTACCCGTGCCGGTGCCGGTTTGGGCGCTGGTTTGGGGGTCGGCGTCACAACAGCAGCCACCTTTGGCGGGGTTGGGGCCGGTGCCTTGGCAAATGTCGGTTTTTGCCGACATATCTGCTGACGGCTGCGCGATACCCGCGGCACCCAAGTGACATTGCCGCTAATGCCTGCACGTATGAAAACACAGCCCTTGCTGTCGACATACTGCCTGCCAGTAAAGCTGCTTGGTGGAAATTCGGCCGGAATACCCGCATTGCGCACTGTTTTGGCGCTGGCGGCCCCAAAACCAAGCGCCGCCACCAACATTGCGGCCGTGAATACTTTTGATATACGCATATGTACCCCCACAAGATATTGTGGCAATATGCAAGACAATCCCTAGTTTGTAAAGTTATTGTTGGCTTATTTAGTGCCGAACATACGGTCACCCGCATCCCCTAGTCCCGGCACAATATATCCTAGTTCGTTCAGCTTTTCATCTACCGCAGCCGTCACAATCGGCACATCAGGGTGGGCTTCTTTCATCCGCGCAATCCCCTCAGGGGCAGCTAACAGGCACAAAAACCGGATGTTGGTCGCCCCAGCCCCTTTCAGCAAATCAATCGCCGCAACGGACGAATTTCCGGTTGCCAGCATCGGGTCAACCGCAATCACCAGACGTTCGTCCAGTTCGGTTGGCACCTTGAAATAATACTGCACGGGTTGCAGGGTTTCCTCGTCCCGATACAGACCGACAAACCCGACCCGTGCTGACGGGATCAAATCATGCACCCCATCCAGCAGCCCGTTACCGGCCCGCAAAATCGAAATCAGCGCCAGCTTTTTACCCGCCAGAACCGGCGCATCCATTTCCTGAATTGGCGTTTCAATCCGTTTGGTGGTCATGTCCAGTTCGCGCGTCACCTCATAGGCCAATAGCTGGCTGATCTCGCGTAGCAATTGGCGAAACACCGCCGTGGACGTGGTTTTTTCCCGCATCAATGACAGCTTATGCAAAACCAATGGGTGGGATACGACGGTCAGATGTTCGCTCATGGGTTACTCCAATTTGGTTAGCAACGCGTTGCGTGTGGTCACATCGCAAAAGGCGGCGTTGGCAGCGGTTATGTTGATCTCTTTGAACACATCTATGTCCCAAGCGAAAGCCTGCGCGAGGTTGTTATATTCATTGTTCATTGTTGTATGGAAAAACGGTGGGTCATCGGTGGAAATCGTCACCTTAACCCCCGCACCCCGCAACCGCGCAATCGGGTGTGATACCCAGTCAGGATATAGATCAAGCGCGATGTTGGAACCTGGGCACACCTCCAACACGATCCCGCGCGCGGCCAATTCTTCGACCAGCGCCATATCCTCAATGGCCCGCACCCCGTGGCCAATCCGTTCAACCTTCAGATCGTTCACCGCATCGCGCACTGATTGTGCCCCGCCAAATTCCCCCGCATGTGCCGTCAAACGCAGCCCCGCCTCGCGGGCCATATCAAACGCATAGGCAAAATCCGCAGGTTTCCCCACGCCTTCGTCACCGCCAATGCCCAGACCAACGATCCAGTCTCCCGCTGTTTCCACAGCACACAGCGCCGTTTCCTTAGCCTTGTCAGGTCCGAAATGCCGGATCGGCGTGACGATCCCGCGCATGATAATCCCGTGCTGTGCCTGTGCAATATCCGCCGCCTCTTGCATCGCGTGCAGGTATTCGCGCCACGCGCCCACATCCCGCCCGCCGCAGAAATCCGGCGACAGGAACGCCTCGGTATAGATCACCCCGTTGGCGGCGGATTGTTCCAGCACGGCCAAGGTTAGCCTTTGATAATCCTCGGGTGTTTTTAGAACCTCGGTGGCGCCCTCATAGACCCGCAGGAAATCGACAAACCCGTCGTAGGAATAATTCCCCTCGTCATCGAAGACACCCGACACATCCACATGTTTTTCCTGTGCCAGACGGCGGATAAATTCCGGCGGGGCCGCGCCCTCCAGATGCAGGTGCAATTCGACCTTTGGCATGTCATTCAAATTCATAGAAAGCTTTTCCCTGTTCCCTGCGCGGGCACGCCCAGATGGTCGGCCACACTCGCCGCCACATCAACAAACCCATTCAACCCAATCGGTTTCAGGCCAAGCCCGTATCCAATCACCGGCACCCGTTCGCGGGTGTGATCGCCACCAACCCAAGTCGGGTCATTACCGTGGTCCGCGGTAAACAGGATCAGGTCACCTTCGCGCATTTTGCCCAGCAACTCGGGCAGGCAGCTGTCGAACCATTCCAGCGCACGGGCATAGCCCGACACATCGCGCCGATGGCCAAACAGGCTGTCGAATTCGACGAAATTGGCAAAGGTAAACGAGCCATCAACCGCCTCGTCCGCCAGATCCATCAGATGGCCCATTAGCGCCTTGTCAGCACCTTTGCGCACTTCGTCGATCCCGTGGCGCGAGAAAATATCGCCAATCTTGCCAATGGCATAGACGTGTCGGCCCGCATCATGCACCCAGTCGCACAGCGTCGGCGCGGGCGGGGCCATCGCGTAATCATGGCGGTTGGTGGTGCGGGTGAAACCCTGTTTTTCATTGCCGACAAACGGCCGCGCAATCACCCGACCCACGTTCATTTCGTGCAGGATCGGCGCCAGCGCCTCGCACAACGCATACAACCGGTCCAGCCCGAATGTTTCCTCATGCGCCGCGATCTGGAACACGCTGTCAGCCGAGGTGTAGCAGATCGGCCAACCGCTGCGCATATGTTCCGCGCCCAGTTCATCAATGATGGCTGTGCCCGACGCGTGGCAGTTGCCCAGAATACCCTCTGTGCCCGCCAGACGCATAACATCCTGCACCAAATCCTTGGGGAACGACTGTTTTGTATCGGTGAAATAATGCCAGTCCCATGGCACCGGCACACCGGCCAGTTCCCAATGGCCCGACGGGGTATCCTTGCCCATCGAAATTTCGCTGACAGCCCCCCAAAGGCCCGTTGGTTCAGCCCCCAGCCCCGCCGCATCCTCGCCCGAGGCCAGCCGCACCGCCGCCCCCAACCCGAGCGCGTCCAGATTGGGCATATGCAACGCACCCTCACGCCCCTCATTGGCACGCCCCGCCGCACATTCCCGCGCGATATGGCCCAGCGTGTTGGCCCCCGTATCCGGCACATCGCCGTTAAAAAACTTGTCCGCGTCCTGCGCCCCGCCACAGCCAACGCTGTCCATCACCACCAGAAATGCCCGTGCCATTATGTGATCCTTTCATGAACCAGCGGTTGCGGCGTTGCCTCACCTGCACCAACCGTAATCGCCGCGCGAACCGCCTCGATTGCGCGTTCTGCCGCCACCGGATTGGCCGCATGAACGATTGCCAGCGGGGTGTATTCATCCACCGCCTCGCCCAGTCGCACCACGCGGGTCAGGCCGACAGATGGGTCAATCTTCGCCCCGTCCACCAGTCGTCCACCGCCCAAATGCACCACCGCCAGCCCCAAGGCTTCGCCGTCAATTTCCAGCACCCGACCACTTTGCACCGCCATGATGTCACGCACCACGGGGGCGGCTGGCAAACGGTCGCGCCAGCGGTCGACGAAATCCGCAGGGCCGCCTTGGGCCGCTACCATCGCGCCGAACAGTTCCGCCGCACGTCCGTCAACGATGGTGGCCGCGATCATCGGCTCGCCCGCCGCGCGGTCCGCGACGATCCCTGATAGCGCCAGCGCCTCACCGCCCAGCGCCACAGTGGCCTGCGCCATCGGGCTTTCGACATGTCCGACTGTCAACAATTCCACCGCCGCCATCACCTCGAGCGCATTGCCCAAACTTGAGGCCAGCGGCTGGTTCATATCGGTGATCAGGGCGCTGGTGTTGCAGCCCGCGCCATTCGCCGTGCTGACCAATGACTGCGCCAAAGCCCGCGCATCTTCCATGGTTTTCATGAACGCGCCGCTGCCGACTTTCACATCCAGCACCAGATTTTCCAGCCCCGCCGCCAGCTTTTTCGACAGGATAGATGCGGTGATCAGGTCAATACTCTCGACCGTTCCAGTCACATCGCGCACCGCATATAACCGCTTGTCGGCAGGCGCAATCTGGCCCGAAGCACTGACAATCGCACAGCCCACATCACCAACAATTTCGCGCATCCGCTCAATGCCCACGTCGGTCTGATACCCCGGAATCGCTTCCAACTTGTCCAGCGTGCCACCGGTATGTCCCAGCCCACGCCCCGAAATCATCGGCACATAAGCACCACATGCAGCCAACGCTGGCGCCAGCGGCAGCGACACCGTATCGCCCACCCCGCCGGTGGAATGTTTGTCCACCACAGGGCCGGGCATATCCCATTGCAACACGTCGCCACTGTCGCGCATTGCCAGTGTCAACATCACCTTTTCAGGCTCTGCCAACCCGTTCAACAGTGCGCCCATAGCAAAGGCCCCCGCCTGCGCATCCGAAACCGCGCCCGTGGCCAACCCGTTGGCAAACCATGTTATTTCACCCTGCGTTAGGGTTTTTTTATCCCGCAAATGGGTCAGAACCGATCGTGCATCCATCAACCTTCACCTTCCATATGTTCAGCGGTAAAGGCCCCCGGCAACAGCTGTTCCAACGTCATCTCGGTGCTGTTTCCGGCCACGGTGGTCATGGTGACCACCACATCCCCCGCCCCGAATTCCGCCAGCTTTTGACGACACCCACCACAGGGCGACACAGGCATCGGGCTGTCGGCAATCACCAGCGCCTCGACCAATTCGACCTCGCCCGCCGCGACCATCGCCGCAATCGCGCCCGCCTCGGCGCAGGTGCCTTCGGGGTAGGCGACGTTTTCGACATTACAGCCGACATAAACCTTGCCCGACGCGGCACGGATCGCCGCGCCGACCTTGAAATTGGAATAGGGCGCGTGGGCATTTTCACGCACAGATTTAGCGGCTTTTAACAGGGGCATATGACATCCTTTGACTGACCAGTCAGATTTTGCGCCTGACGGGGGCGGGATGCAAGCGCTACTCTGTCACAGTGTCAAAAATCCCGGGCAGGCTGACCTCTAAAATCTCCAGATCATCGGACGGGTTGGAATAGCGCGTCTTCATATCGGGCGGTATGACAAAGGCATCACCTGCCGCCAACTCGTAAGGCGCCTTGCCCTCACCCTCCAATGTCATCGTCCCATCCATCACAAAACTGAACAGAATATCAGTGTTATGACTTACCCACGGTGCCGTGCCATTTTGCGGACGCACCACATGCACGCCAGCCACCCCTTTGGTGTTCTCGGCAATGGTAGTGTCACGGCTCACAAACCCCGGAATACGGAACGGTTTCCAGACCGCATCCGCCACCTTGTTATTCACAAACCGCTGCCCGTTCCACTCACGATCACGGTTGATCACCCCGTTGGGCAATTCCATTTCATGGTCTATCTCGGTCACATGTTCGGCTGGCACGCCAATCTCGATCACCTCGATATTGTCGCTGGCATACATCACGCGATGACGGATTTCCGGCGGCTGGATAAAACAATCACCCGCATGCAGGCGGATCACATCGCCCTGATCCTCGTATAAAACATCGACCCAGCCGCGGTAGCAAAAGATCAGTTGAAACCCGACCTTATGGAAGTGCACCATATCAGGCACCGGCCCACCGTCGGGAATGCGGATGTGGCTGGCGATGATCGAGCCACCCAGCCTTGACGGGATCAGATCACGGTATTGCATGCCCGCGCGGCCAATGATCCACGGCGCCTGATCGGCCAGACGCCGCACCACAAAGGCATGGTCGGTTTGCGGCATCACCAGCGGCGGGTTCAACTCGTCAATCTCAATGCGGGTGCCGTTGGGGGCGGTCAGTTTACGCTGCCCATCGGCGAACCCGTCAGGATCATCCGTCAGAATACGCAAGGTCACAGGTGCTTCATCCGCATCCTTTTCCACCCGAACCCGCAATCCGTGGCCAGAAAACACCGCCACTTGCGGGTTATCTGCCGGATAAATCATATCCAGCCGCATTTTCAGTTTGTTGGTGAAAAACGGAATGTCGTCACGCAACTCTTTGGTTGCCAGACGTATTTCTGCACGGATTTCGGCCATTTCGGTCCCTCTCCTTGGATATAGGCACATTGGGCGGCAACAAGATAATTTGCAAGCGGCGCATTTGAGGCTTATTGAGGGGTAGCATTTTGCCGAAACTAAAACTAGTTTAGTATTAAACTTGTTTTCCGCTGGAAGGATTCGCCACGTGAAAGATTCGCACAAAAACCGCCTGAGACAGGATGCGCTGGACTATCACGAGCACCCGAAACCCGGCAAACTGGAAATCCGTGCAACCAAACCGATGGCAAACGGCCAAGACCTTGCGCTGGCCTATTCCCCCGGCGTCGCCGAAGCCTGCCTTGAGATCAAAGACGACCCTTCGGCTGCGAACAGATACACCGCAAAGGGCAATCTGGTGGCCGTGGTCACCAACGGGTCCGCCGTACTGGGGTTGGGCAATATCGGCGCGCTGGCGTCAAAACCGGTGATGGAAGGCAAGGCAGTTCTGTTCAAGAAATTCGCCAATATCGATTGTTTTGATATTGAGCTGAACGAGGCGGACCCAGAGCGGATAGCCGACATTGTTTGCGCGCTTGAGCCAACTTTTGGCGCAATCAATCTGGAGGACATCAAAGCGCCGGATTGCTTTATCGTGGAAAAGCTGTGCCGCGAGCGGATGAACATTCCTGTGTTTCACGATGATCAACACGGCACAGCCATTGTGGTGGGCGCTGCGGCCACAAACGCACTGCATGTGACCGGCAAGGATTTTGCCGACATCAAAATCGTTTCAACCGGCGGCGGGGCGGCGGGCATTGCCTGTTTGAACATGCTGCTGAAACTGGGGGTGAAGCGCGAAAATGTTTGGCTCTGTGACATCAAGGGGCTGGTTTACGAGGGTCGGACCGAGGAGATGACCCCGCAAAAGGCGGAGTATGCACAGGCGTCAGATCTGCGCACATTGGGTCAGGTGATTGACGGGGCCGATCTGTTCCTTGGCCTGTCCGGCCCCGGGGTTCTAAAGCCCGAAATGGTGGCCAAAATGGCCGATAAACCAATCGTATTCGCACTGGCCAACCCGACGCCCGAGATCATGCCAGACGAGGTGCGCAGCGTAGCACCCGACGCGATCATCGCCACGGGCCGCTCGGATTTCCCCAATCAAGTCAACAACGTGCTGTGTTTTCCGTTCATCTTTCGCGGCGCACTGGATGCCGGCGCAACCGAGATAAACGACGAAATGCAACTGGCCTGCATCAAGGGCATCGCGGCCTTAGCGCGCGAAACCACATCCGCCGAAGCCGCCGCCGCCTATAAGGGCGAGCAGATGACGTTCGGCGCCGATTACCTAATCCCTAAACCGTTCGACCCGCGCCTGATGGGGGTTGTCGCCAGCGCCGTGGTGCAGGCCGCCACCGAAACCGGCGTTGCCAAAAACCCGATCACCGATCTGGATGCCTATAAACAAAAGCTCGATAGTTCAGTGTTCAAATCCGCCCTGATCATGCGCCCTGTTTTCGAGGCGGCCCGCACCGCCACACGGCGCATCGTTTTTGCCGAAGGCGAAGACGAACGCGTGCTGCGTGCCGCCAGCGCGATGCTGGATGAAACCACCGACAAACCGATCCTGATTGGCCGCCCCGAGGTGATTGAGTGGCGCTGCAAAGAGGCCGGATTGCAGATGACTGCCGGACAGGACTATGAGCTGGTAAACCCGCAGGATGACCCGCGCTATCGCGACTACTGGGGCAGCTACCAGAAAATCATGGCGCGGCGCGGCATCACCCCCGATCTGGCCAAGGCTATTTTGCGCACCAATACCACCGCAATCGGCGCCATCATGGTGCATCGGGGGGACGCTGACAGCCTGATTTGTGGCACCTTCGGCCAATATCTGTGGCATCTGAATTACGTGAACCAGATCCTCGGCACGCCTGACCTGAAGCCAATCGGGGCGCTGTCGCTGATGATCCTAGAGGATGGGCCACTGTTTATCGCCGACACCCACGTAAACCCCGAGCCCACGCCGGAACAGATCGCAGGGTCGGTGATTGCGGCTGCCCGCCATGTGCACCGTTTCGGGGTGAACCCGAAAATTGCGCTATGCTCCTATTCGCAATTCGGCAACCTGAATTGCGATACAGGTAATCGGATGCGCGCCGCTTTGGCCATTCTGGACACCGAGCCGCGTGACTTTGAATACGAGGGCGAGATGCACATCGACGCCGCCCTTGATGCCGAACTGCGCGCCCGCATCTTCCCCGAGGCCCGCTTTGAAGGGGCCGCAAACGTTCTGATATTCGCCAACACCGACGCGGCATCCGGCGTGCGCAACATCCTGAAAGTGCGCGGCATGGGGCTCGAGGTTGGCCCTACCCTGATGGGCATGGGCAACCGCGCCCATATCGTCACCCCGTCGATCACCGCCCGCGGGTTGTTGAACATGTCGGCGCTGGCAGGGACACCAGTGGCGCATTACGGATAGTTTGCAAATTTGCACTTCGCTGGCGGCGCACACCCTATGCTTTGCAAATATGCCGAAAGCCGCTTTGCATGAGCAACCCACAGGTCTAATATGCTCTCATCCTCGGGAGGACAAACATGACATACGCAAGCGTTTACGACAGCTGGAAATCGGACCCCGAAGCGTTCTGGATGAAGGCGGCTGAAGGTATCAGTTGGGTCAAACCACCCTCCAAGGCGCTGTTTGATGAGGCCGCACCGATCTATGAATGGTTCGCCGATGCCGTGGTCAACACGTGCTATAACGCCGTTGACCGCCACGTCGAGGCTGGGCACGGGGAACGCATCGCGCTGATTTATGACAGCCCTGTAACCGACACAAAACACAAGATCAGCTACGCCGAATTGCAGACCCGCGTGGCCTCATTGGCGGGGGCGCTACGGGCCAAGGGTATCGAAAAAGGCGACCGCGTGATCATCTATATGCCGATGGTCCCCGAGGCGATCGAGGCAATGCTGGCTTGCGGGCGGTTGGGCGCGATCCATTCGGTGGTGTTCGGCGGGTTTGCCGCCAACGAGTTGGCCGTGCGGATTGATGACGCGCAACCCAAAGCAATCATCGCCGCCTCTTGCGGGATCGAGCCGAACCGCGTGATCCATTACAAACCGCTGCTGGATGGCGCGATTGATCTGGCCGCGCATAAACCCGATTTTTGCGTGGTTTTCCAGCGTGAACAAGAGGTTGCGCAGATGATCGAGGGGCGTGACTATGACTGGCACGCCTTTCAATATGGCGTTACTCCAGCCGAATGTGTGCCGGTGGCGGGCAACCATCCCTGCTACATCCTCTATACCTCCGGCACCACGGGCCAGCCCAAAGGCGTGATCCGCCATACTGCGGGCCATTTGGTGGCGCTGGATTGGACGATGAAGGCGATCTACAACATTGATGCAGGGGATGTGTTCTGGGCCGCATCGGATGTGGGCTGGGTCGTTGGCCATAGTTATATCGCCTACGCCCAGTTGATCCACGGCGCGACCTCGATTGTGTTCGAGGGCAAACCCGTCGGCACCCCCGACGCAGGCACCTTTTGGCGCATCATTGAAGAATACAACGTCAAGGCGCTGTTCACCGCGCCAACCGCATTCAGGGCGATCAAACGCGAAGACCCGAACGGAGAATTGTTGAAAAACTACGACCTGTCCAATTTCGAGACGCTATTTTTGGCAGGCGAACGCGCCGACCCCGACACCATTATCTGGGCGCAGGACAAATTGGGCGTGCCGGTGATTGACCACTGGTGGCAAACCGAAACCGGCTGGTCAATTGCGGCCAACCCGATGGGGATCGAACATCTGCCGGTCAAACTCGGCTCACCGTCAGTGGCCATGCCCGGATATGACGTGCAAATTCTGGATGAAGGCGGCCACGAAATGCCCGCAGGCGAAATGGGGGCGATCGCGATCAAACTACCGCTGCCACCCGGCACATTGCCCAACCTTTGGAATGCCGAGGAACGGTATCATTCCGCATATCTGACCACCTTTCCCGGTTATTACGAGACCGGCGATGCGGGGTACAAAGATGATGACGGCTATCTGTATATCATGGCCCGCACCGATGATGTGATCAATGTTGCAGGCCACCGCCTGTCGACGGGCGCAATGGAGGAGGTATTGGCCAGCCACCCCGACATTGCAGAATGCGCCGTTATAGGCGTGACCGATGCGCTCAAAGGGCAGCTGCCGCTTGGGTTTCTCTGCCTGAATGCCGGTTGCGAGCGCCCGCACGCGGATATCGTCAAGGATGTTGTAAAACTGGTGCGCGAGAAGATCGGACCGGTGGCAGCATTCAAGCTAGCCGTGGTTGTAGATCGGTTGCCCAAAACCCGCTCGGGTAAAATATTGCGCGCAACGATGGTTAAAATCGCTGACGGGGAAGCCTACAAAATGCCCGCAACCATTGATGATCCGGCCATTCTGGCCGAGATCGGGATTGCGTTGCAAACCCTAGGGTATGCACAGGTTTAATGTTTAAAATAGTCAGGTAATTTTCCCTGTCAGCCCCATGCGAGCATGGTTAAAAATAGCACCGAAATAGAACCACTATTCCGGAATAGTAGTTCTATTTTTGACAGTCATTAGTTACTCTTAACCAACACATAATATAAATGTATTTCACATGGTTACTGAGCATTATCCATATCATTGATAATGCCATATCGGCAGATAATTAGCACAAAAACACACCAGAAAACGTCTTCATCCCTAGCTAAACTGCTCACGAATAAGCCGTTCTTCCAGACCGTGCCCAGGGTCAAACAGAATGCGGTGTGACACAGTGGGCTCACTGCGGATTTCCACCGACACCACATCGCGCACCGGCTGGCTATCGGCCCCCGCCATCACAGGGCGTTTTTCCGGCTCCAGCACATCAAACCGCACCACCGATGATTTAGGCAATAACGCCCCTCGCCAGCGGCGCGGACGAAACGGGGCCACCGCGGTTAATGCCAATACGTCCGACCCAATCGGCAAAATCGGGCCATGCGCCGAATAATTATAGGCGGTTGATCCAGCCGGCGTGCTGATCATCGCCCCGTCGCAAACCAGTTCTTCCAACCGCAATTTTCCGTCCACCGTAATGCGCAGTTTTGCCGCCTGTTGTCCGGCCCGCAGCAGCGAAACCTCGTTAATCGCCAATGCGTTGTGGATCGTGCCATCGCGGCATTCGGCCTGCATTGATAGCGGGTTGATCACCTCTTCCTCCGCAGCGGCCAGTCGCACATCCAGCGCGTCCTCGGTATACGCGTTCATCAAAAATCCGACAGTGCCGCGGTTCATCCCGTAAACCGGCACCGACAAATGCTGCATTTTATGCAGGGTGTTCAGCATGAAACCGTCCCCGCCCAAGGCCACAATTACATCCGCCGCATCAGGGTCCACCGCCCCATACCGCGCGCCCAATTGCGTCAGCGCTTCTTGGGCGCTGGCGACCTTGCTTGCTACAAATGATATTTTCAGACGCTTGGCCATTTGCCATCCTTTGTTTGAAAAACCACTTTGCCCGCGCCCAGCAAAAACGCAAGCCCCCGATTGCATAGGTCTTTGACGCCAATCCCGAACCATGCGTCGTTTTACAGGCTTATCACGGGCACCATTCTCGGATACAGAGGCCGTGAATTTCCATTGATACGCCAAGGAGTCCCCTAAATGAGCACCACCACAGACGCCGGTTTCTTCACCGAAACCCTATCATCCCGCGACCCCGAATTGTTCAAATCCATCACCGATGAATTGGGCCGCCAGCGCGACGAGATCGAGCTGATCGCCTCGGAAAACATCGTGTCCGCCGCCGTGATGGAAGCACAAGGGTCGGTGATGACCAACAAATACGCCGAGGGCTATCCAGGCCGTCGTTATTACGGTGGGTGCCAATATGTGGACGTGGCCGAAACGCTGGCGATTGATCGCGCCAAGCAATTGTTCGGTTGCGAATTTGTTAACGTGCAGCCCAATTCAGGCTCGCAAGCCAACCAAGGCACATTTCAAGCATTGATTCAGCCCGGCGACACCATCCTCGGGATGAACCTCGCGTCCGGCGGACACCTGACCCACGGCGCCGCCCCCAACCAGTCGGGCAAATGGTTCAACGCCGTGCAATACGGCGTGAAACGCGATGACAATCTAATTGATTATGATCAGGTCGAGGCCCTTGCCAAAGAGCATCAACCAAAACTGATCATCGCCGGTGGTTCTGCCATCCCGCGCCAAATTGATTTCGCCCGTTTCCGTGAAATCGCCGATATGGTCGGTGCCTATCTGATGGTTGATATGGCCCATTTCGCGGGACTGGTTGCTGCGGGCGAACACCCCTCGCCCTTTCCGCACGCCCATATCGCCACCACCACCACGCATAAAACCCTGCGTGGACCACGCGGCGGTATGATCCTGACCAATGACGCGGACATCGCCAAAAAGGTCAATTCAGCCATCTTCCCCGGCATTCAGGGCGGCCCGTTGATGCATGTGATCGCGGCCAAGGCCGTAGCCTTTGGCGAGGCGCTGCGCCCCGAGTTCAAGACCTACCAGATCGCCGTGCGCGCCAATGCTGTGGCGCTGGCGGATCAGTTGATCAAGGGCGGATTGGACATCGTCACCGGCGGCACCGACACCCACGTCATGCTGGTCGATCTGCGCCCCAAAGGGGTCAAGGGCAACGCGACCGAAAAGGCATTGGGCCGCGCCCATATCACCTGTAACAAAAACGGCATCCCGTTTGATCCTGAAAAACCGTTTGTCACATCGGGCATCCGTCTGGGCACCCCTGCGGGCACTACCCGCGGGTTTGGCGAGGAGGATTTCCGGCTGATCGCCGACTGGATCGTCGAAGTTGTCGACGGGCTAGCGGCCAATGGTGAAGAAGGCAACGCAGATGTAGAGGCCGCGGTGAAGGCCAAGGTTGAAGCGCTGTGCGCTGGTTTCCCGATGTATCCAAACCTGTAAGCCACGCACGTCACAAAACACACGCCGTCGCTGGACAAAGCGGCGGCGTTTTTGTTTGGTGCGAGGATGAACCAGACCAACCATAAAACCCGCGCCCTTGAACGCCACCTTGGCGACGGGATGCGCGCCCGCCTGCCCCACTGGGCCGCCGAACTGGTGATGTTTATCCTGAAACAGGGCTGGGCCTGCCTGTTCGGCGGCCTGATGCTGATCGGTATCATTGCCTCCAAAGCAATCTGGCAAGACGGCTGGGCGCTGGCCCGCTATGACGGGCTGTTCCTCTACGCCCTGACCCTGCAAATCGCCTTCCTCGCCCTAAAACTCGAGAGTTGGCGCGAGGCCCGCGTGATTTTGCTGTTCCACATTATCGGCACCGCGATGGAGATATTCAAAGTGCAGGCGGGCTCTTGGGCCTATCCCGAAACCGGCCTGATAAAACTGATGGGCGTGCCGCTGTTTTCGGGCTTCATGTATGCCTCGGTCGGCTCCTACATAGCGCGGGTGATCCGAATTTTCGACATGCGGTTCACCCCCTACCCACCATTCTGGATGACCGTCCTGCTTGCCTGTGCCATCTACGTCAATTTCTTTGCGCACCATTTCCTGCCCGACATCCGGCTCGCACTGTTCGCCGCCACATTGATCCTCTATTTCCGCACCCACATCCAGTTCACCATCGGCGCAAATACCTACTGGATGCCCCTACCACTGGCCGCGATTCTTAGCAGTTTCTTCCTGTGGCTCGCCGAAAATATCGGCACCAATACCGGCACATGGGTTTATGCGGGGCAATCGGCTGAATTCCACTGGGTCAGCTTTGCCAAACTCGGCTCATGGTATTTGTTGCTCTACGTCAGCTTTGCCACGGTGACGCTGGTCTACCGCGAAGCATTGGGACCGAACACAAAGAAGGCCTCGGATTAACTCCGAGGCCCCAACTGACTGGAAGGAGACTAGGGCTTGTTGAGATTCAGGATTCACATTTGGTGTAAGTTCTG
>CAYYOF010000078.1:0-16095 GCA_964473185.1 uncultured Marinosulfonomonas sp.
GTCAAACGCAATCAAATCAAGTGGAGTTTTTCAACAGAATAAGCCCATAGCAGCCCAAACCATGTCTGCATACTCCACAGGCTGCATCCCTTAAGAGCGCACCCCTACCCCCCGAGAATATTGAAACTCCAAGCCCCGCCGCTCTGCACCACAGACATCGGCAAAGCATTCTGCGGCAGCCGCATCGGCGGCTCTAGCGCCACATATTCCTGCGCCGCGATCCACAGCCCGCCATGCGCAACAATCAACGTATTGGGCCCAAGGCTGATGGCATTCTGCATCGCCCCCCAGGCCCGCTCGCAAAATTGCTGGAAACTCTCGCCATTTGGCGGCACATATTTACCCGCCCAGTAATCCGGCACCCAGTCGCCATAAGGCTCGCCTTGATGATCACCCAGATGGCATTCCATCAGATCGTCATCATAGATGATCTCCAGACCATTTAGCGCTGCAACCGCCTCGGCGGTGTGCCTCGTGCGCGACAACGGGCTGGCGATGATGCGCGCGATGGGTTCAGTCTGCAAAACCTTGGCGGCCCGCAACGCCTGCGCCCGCCCCACATCATTCAGTTGTGAATCCGACTGGCCCTGAATAATCTTGTCTACGTTCCATTGGGTCTGTCCGTGGCGTAAAAAATAAAACGGAGTGTTGGTAATCATTTGTCATCCTATGTGTTGCCGCCCGACCCTAGCACCGAATATCGTAAACTCCACCAGTATATAACAGTTCGACCGCCACCGTATCATTACGCTCCCGATATGCGCTAGGCATATCACCAAACACCGATATGGATGCCCCTATGCCCACACCTAAACCAAACCTCTGGATCGAGGGCACCTTTCTTGCCTTGCTCGCACTCTTGTGGGGCTCCAGCTACCTATTCATCAAAATCGCTGTGGCCGAAATTCCGCCAATCACCCTGATTGCAATGCGGGTCAGCATCGCCTGCGCGTTCCTGCTGGCCGTGGTCTATCTGCGCGGCGACGCCCTGCCCCGTGATCCGCGCACATGGAAAATGCTGTTGATCCAGGCGATGTTCAACAGCATCGTGGCGTGGACGATCCTTGCGTGGGGCCAGCAATATGTCGACAGTGGCCTCGCCAGTGTGCTGAATTCAACAGCGCCGATATTTGTTTTCTTCATCACCCTGCTGATCACCCGCCATGAACATGTTAGCCCGCTGAAACTTGGTGGCGCCATGCTTGGCCTGATCGGGGTTGTGCTGATTGTCGGCACCGAGGCCCTTGGCGGCATCGCTAACCAGCTTGCAGGCGCACTCGCGGCCCTAGCAGGTGCATTACTCTACGCTTGCGCCGCGATTTACGGCAAAAACCTCGCACACCTTACGCCCGCAGTGTCCTCTGCCGGCACCATGATCTGGGCAACGCTCTGCCTTGTGCCGCTGGCCCTTGTGATTGATCGGCCGTGGACCTTAGCCCCCTCGCCCAGCGCCCTTGCCGCCGCCCTTATCCTCGCCATCTTCTGCACCGGCAGCGCATTGCTGATCTACTTCCGGCTGCTCAAAACACTCGGATCGCTTGGCGTAACCAGTCAGGCCTACCTGCGGGCGGGGGTTGGCGTGGCGCTTGGCGTGATCTTTCTGGGCGAGCAGATTTCACTGCTGGTCGGGGTTGGCCTGCTTGCCGCCATCCTTGGTGTTGTCGCCATCAACCTGCCCGCGCGGGGCAAATGACGCTCCGCCTCAATCCTCGCGCATAACCCGCGCTAAAAATAGCGTCCCCGTCACGCCCCAGAAACAGCCAAAGAACAAGGTCCACAATGGCGTGCCATACCCCAGATCCAGCCCCAAAAATCCGGCGCCTTTAACGTAGGGCAACACATAAAATATGCTGGACAGCCACGGAAGCAGGCCCAGAACCGCCCCCTTCAAAACCGGCGCACCCCGATATACGGGGGTCAAAAATACCAACCCCCAAACCACGCTGGCAATCACGCGGCGCGAAATCCAGCCCACGCTGAATTCAGGCACCATATTAAAGCCCAGCGCAGGCGTGATGCCCATAGCGCCCAGCGCCCACACCAATATGCCGCTGCTCAATCCACCCAGGCCGCCCGCGACAAGAACCAATAATATTGTCCTGATCATTCCATTCCCCGTCTTTCCGTATCATTGTTCAACAAATATCCGCGCCGCAGGCTAACGCGCCGTCAGGCGCAAAACAATCAAGCAGCCCGCAGGGCTTCATTTTCACACCATGTCCCCACCCGCCAATATAGACGCCTCTCGCCGCGCCGCACAATCATCACGTGGGCATATTCGGCAACTGGTGCCAATCGGCAGCGCAGCTTCCCCCGCCAACGCCGTGCCGCTCTCGGGCACGATCAGCATCACTGCCTCGACAATCTGCACCCCGTCAAACCCAGCAGGCTGGCGCAGCTCGGCAATGGCATAGGTCATGAACCGTGGTGTATCACGCCCTGCCTGCTCGACCATCATCCGGATCGGCACCTGCGGGCGCAGCAGCGCCTGATACAGCGGCCACAACGGGCACGCCGCCCCGAACCGCGGCACCGCAAAACCGTCAACAGCTTTGCGAAAAGTCACGGTTCCGGACCCATCGCAACTGACCAATCCAACCGGTTGCATCCCCTCGCCCAATGGCAAACTGGCGATCCGCCGCAACACCATCGCCAACCCAACCCCGAATTCTGCCGCCAGTTGCACAGGGTCCAGCCCGCGCCCTATTGCCGCCTGAAACTCCGCCAGCGGCAACTGCTCGGCCTCTGTCCGGTAGCGCCCGATATAATCGGCCACCACACCGTCCGCCTTGATCTCGCCACCCGCCTCGATCTCGGCCAGATGATACTGCCGCGCGGCTAAAAATTCCTCCAGCTCCTCAACCGGCGTATTGATCACCGCGTCACTATCCTCGGCCCCGTCGAGGTACGACACCAGCGCCCCCGCCCCATCCGCCAGCCGCTTTGCATCCTCCAGCAAATTGCGCTGGAACCGCATTTGCCACTCGGGTTCAATCGCATCCCCGCCCGCCAGAATGGAAGCGGTAGACCGGATTGACGCCGCAGTTGACAACACCTCGTGCAAGGAGGTCGACAGATAGGGATCATGCGTCAGACGGTCGGCCAGCGTCGCCACTGTATGTTCCAACCGGTTGATCCGGTCATGCTGTGCCGCAAGCACATTGGCCCACCCTGGGAACCGTCCGGCAAATTCGTCCAGCCGCGCCACCTCACCAGCACCTTCTTGAAGCGCCGCGTCCGCCAGACTTGCAACCAGCGCGGCCTCGGCCCCTTCCGATAACACCACCGCGTCGACCTGCAATTCATGCGCCAGATCCAGCAGCAGTTTACCGCCGATTCTGCGCCGGTTATGCTCGATCAGGTTTAGGTAGGCGGGCGAAATCCCCACAGATTGCGCCAATTCCACCTGTTTCAAACCGCATTCCAGCCGTTTTGCGCGAATCCGGCTTCCTGTCAGGGCTAGGCGTGGCATCGGTATTTCCTCGTTTTCTCAAGGGGTTCACCCAAACAGGTGAAAAGTTATTTACAAATTACATATCTGATTTGTGTAGTTATTTACAATATTATCCATTCTTTCAAGGTAGTTGTTGCGAATTTAACGGATCATCGCCGATGATACGGTATCCTTGTAAAAGGTCATGGCTGTGCGAGGAGGTGCAGTCAATAACGCGGGGGGTAAACCCCGAAACGGGAGGAACTACATGTCCAACTCTAAACTCACACGTCGCGGCCTGCTCAAATCAGGTGCAGTGGCTGGTGCAGGTCTGGCGATGCCAACCCTGTTCACCTCAAACGTCTGGGCCGGCAGCCACGGCGGCTATACCAACGCGCCCTCGAACGGCGTTGTCACTCTTGGCTTTAACGTGCCGCAATCCGGCCCCTACGCTGACGAGGGCGCGGACGAACTGCGCGCCTACGAGCTGGCAGTCGAGCACCTGAACGGTGGCGGCGATGGCGGCATGCTGAGCACGTTCTCATCCAAAGCACTGGACGGCACCGGCATCCTTGGCAACAAGGTTGAATTCGTCACCGGCGATACACAAACCAAATCAGACGCAGCCCGCGCATCGGCCAAATCAATGATCGAAAAAGATGGCGCTGTGATGATCACAGGTGGTTCGTCTTCCGGCGTTGCCATCGCTGTTCAAGGTCTGTGCCAAGAAGCTGGCGTGATCTTTATGGCGGGTCTGACCCACTCTAACGACACCACGGGTAAAGACAAAAAAGCCAACGGTTTCCGTCACTTCTTTAACGGTTACATGTCTGCCGCTGCTCTGGCACCTGTGCTGAAAAAAATGTATGGCGACGATCGTAAAGCCTACCATTTGACTGCTGACTACACTTGGGGCTGGACCCAGCAGGCGTCGATTGCGGCTGCAACCGAGGCTATCGGTTGGGAAACAGTCAACAACGTGCTGACACCGCTGGCAACGACCGACTTCTCGTCCTACGTTGCTCCGGTTCTGAACTCTGGCGCCGATATTCTGGTGCTGAACCACTACGGCGGCAACATGGTCAACTCGCTGACAGCGGCTGTGCAGTTCGGTCTGCGCGCCAAAGAAGTGAACGGCAAGAACTTCGAAATCGTTGTGCCGCTTTACTCTCGCCTGATGGCGAAAGGCGCTGGCGAAAACGTTAAGGGCATCTTTGGCTCCACCAACTGGCACTGGTCGCTGCAGGATGAAGGCTCCAAAGCCTTCGTTAAATCCTTTGGCACCAAATACGGCTTCCCACCTTCGCAGGCGGCACACACCGTATATTGTCAAACACTGCTTTATGCCGATGCTTGCCAACGTGCGGGCACACATAACCCATGTGGTGTTGGCGAGGCGCTTGAAGGCTTTGACTTTGATGGTCTGGGCAATGGTCCGACGCACTACCGCGCCGCTGACCACCAGTGTTTCAAAGACGTGCTGGTTGTGAAGGGTAAAGAAAACCCTGAAAACGAGTTCGACCTTCTGGAAGTTGTCGAAGTGACACCGCGTGCACAGGTCGAATATGCGCCTGATCACGAGATGTTTGCCGGTGGTGAGCTGGGCGAATGTAACCCAGGTTCTTAATCGCATCTAGACGCTTATAAAAACTCCAGCCGCGTGGTATCCATGCGGCTGGACTGCAAACTAACCTCGGGCGGGGACGATGGACCAGATATTACTTCAAATTCTGAACGGACTGGACAAGGGGAGCGCCTATGCGCTGATCGCCCTTGGCCTGACACTTATTTTCGGCACCCTAGGCGTGGTCAACTTCGCCCACGGTGCCCTGTTCATGATCGGCGCGTTCTGCGCGGTCACGTTGCAAAAAATCCTGAACATTTCCAGCGTCGTGCTGGACCCGACAAAAACCGATTTTCTCGGCAATCCGGCCAAAATTAAAACCCCATACGTGGAAACATGGTTCGGCCCCGAAATGGGCGCGAGCATCATTGATTGGTCCGTGCCGCTCGCCATCATCTTCTCGATCCCCGTAATGATCGCCGTTGGCTTCATCATGGAACGCGGCCTGATCAAGCATTTCTACAAACGCCCCCACGCCGACCAGATCCTTGTGACCTTCGGCTTGGCCATCGTTTTGCAAGAAGTCGTCAAACAGTTTTACGGCGCCAACCCCATTCCAACCCCTGCCCCCGAAGCCTTCAAGGGCTCCTATGATTTCGGCGTCCTGCTGGGTTACAAGGCGAACGCAATCATCTACCCCTACTGGCGGATCATCTATTTCGGCTTTTCACTTGCCATCATCAGCGCGGTCTTTGCATTCCTGCGCTTCACCACTTTCGGCATGGTGGTGCGCGCGGGCATGGCGGATCGTGAAACCGTGGGCTTGCTCGGTATCAACATCGACAAACGCTTTACCATCATGTTCGGCGTTGCCGCCGCCGTGGCCGGCGTGGCGGGCGTAATGTATGCGCCGATCAACTCGCCAAATTACCACATGGGCATGGACTTCCTTGTGCTGTCATTCGTTGTGGTGGTTGTCGGCGGCATGGGCTCCTTGCCAGGGGCAGTGCTGGCGGGGTTCCTGTTGGGCATCCTCGAAAGCTTCGCCTCAATGAACGAGATCAAGCAATACCTGCCTGGCATCGACCAAATCATCATTTACCTGACGGCCATCGTTATCCTGCTGGTCCGCCCGCGCGGATTGATGGGCAAACGCGGCGTGATGGAGGAATAGACCATGCTCGGATTAAACAAACGCGACACCACGTTCCTGATGATCGTGATTGCCCTGACCGCTTTCACCCCGTTCCTGATGCAACCATTTGCCGAAGGCAGCGCCATGGCGCAGTTCAACGGCGGCTACCCCGACCTGATGCAGCGCGTCGCCATTTTCGGCATCTTCGCCATCGGCTTTAACATCCTGTTCGGCCTCACCGGATACCTGTCATTCGGTCACGCGGCCTTTCTGGGTGTGGGCAGCTATTCCGCCGTCTGGATGTTCAAGCTACTGTCGATGAACATCATCCCCGGCATCATACTGGCGGTGATCATGTCGGGCATCTTTGCCCTACTGATCGGCTATATCAGCTTACGGCGCTCCGGCATCTATTTCTCGATCCTGACGCTGGCCTTCGCTCAGATGTCCTACAACCTCGCCTACTCGGTGCTAACGCCCCTGACCAACGGCGAAACCGGCCTGCAAATCCGGCTGGACGATCTGCGGGTGCTGGATGGCGATGGGGCCTCGAAATACACCAACCTGTTTGGCTTTAACATGAGCAGCTCTTACAAGCTGGAACTGGGCAACCACCTGTTCACCTTCAACGTTGGCTTTTACGTCTGCGCTGTGATTGCAATCATCGCCTTCTACATCTCGCTTCGCATCTTCCGCTCACCATTTGGCATGATGCTGCGGGCGGTGAAATCCAACCAGCAACGCATGTCCTACACCGGCCTGAACCCGCGCCCCTACACGCTAGCGGCCTTCGTGATCTCGGGCATGTATGCAGGGTTAGCTGGCGGTTTGCTCGCCTCGATGGACCCGTTGGCGGGCGCCGAACGGATGCAATGGACCGTTGGCGGCGAGGTGGTGATCATGACCATCCTTGGCGGCGCGGGCACCTTGCTGGGCCCGGTTCTGGGCGCGGGCGTGATCAAATACCTGGAAAACATCTTCTCCAAAATCAACGAAACCGTTCTGCATGGATGGTTTTCATTCCTGCCCGACGGGGCCGAGGATTTCGTGGTCGGAGTGCTTTCGGTGTTCACCGGCAAGGGCTGGCACCTGACGCTGGGCCTGTTGTTCATGCTGGTCGTCACCTTCCTACCCGGTGGGTTGGTTGAAGGCGGCAAACGCATCGCTGGCCTGTTCAAACGCAAACCAAAATCCGATGGCGATGACGCTGAACACCACCCTAAACATAACCCGCATGTGGCCGAGTAAGGAGAAACGACAATGGGTATCCTTGAAGTCAAAAACATCAACAAACGGTTCGGCGGGCTACAAGCGCTTGACGATGTGAACCTCTCGATCGAGGAAAACACCGTGCACGCCATCATTGGCCCGAACGGGGCGGGCAAATCCACCCTGTTGAACGTGCTGGTCGGCAAACTGATCCCTGACACCGGATCAGTGATGTTTGATGGACAGTCCGTGCTGGGACGCAAACCGCACGAAATCAACCAGATGGGCATTTCCCGTGTGTTTCAAACGCCCGAGATTTTCGGCGACCTGACAGTGCTGGAAAACGTGATGATCCCGTGTTTTGCACGCCGCGACGGGGCGTTCCGCATGCACGCCTTTGAAACGGTCGAACAAGAAGGCGATATCATCGCCGAGGCAGAACACATCCTGACCGACGTCAACATGCTGGAAAAACGCGACATGCACGCGGCAGCCCTGTCACGTGGTGATAAACGGCGCCTGGAAATGGCGATGTGTCTGGTGCAACAGCCCAAACTGCTGCTGCTGGACGAACCCACCGCTGGCATGGCGCGGGCCGACACCAACAACACCATTGAACTGTTGAAACACATCCGCGACAGCCGTGACATCACCATGGTGATTATCGAGCACGACATGCATGTGGTGTTTTCCTTGGCCGAACGCATCACCGTGCTGGCCCAAGGCACCCCGCTGGTTGAGGACACACCGGATAAAATCAAAGGCCACCCCAAGGTAAAAGAAGCCTACCTTGGCGAAACTGCGCAGGAATAGATCATGAGCCCAACAGCAAAAACCGCCTCTGCCCCCGCCTATTTCTCGGTCTGGGATCTGCACGCCTACTACGGCGAAAGCTACATCGTGCAAGGCGTGTCATTCAACGTCCACGAGGGTGAAATCCTCGCGCTGCTGGGGCGCAACGGGGCTGGCAAAACCTCGACCCTGCGCGCCATCGCGCGGCTGGATGACCCTGCATTAACCTTTGGCGAAGTCTGGCTGGACCACCAACCGCTGCACCAGATGAAAGCCTATCAGGCCGCCCAGGCTGGCGTGTCACTGGTGCCCGAGGATCGGCGCATCATCGCGGGGCTGACGGTCGAGGAAAACCTGCAACTGGCCCAGATTGTGGAGCCCGTTGGCTGGTCGCTTGAACGTTTGTATGAGCTGTTCCCCCGCCTCAAAGAGCGCCGCAAGCAAGAGGGCGTCACGCTTTCAGGTGGCGAGCAACAAATGCTGGCCATTGCCCGCGCGCTGGCCCGCGACATCAAAGTGCTGCTGTTGGACGAGCCTTACGAGGGTCTGGCCCCCGTCATCGTGGATGAAATCGAAAAGACCCTGAACCTGATCAAGGAACAGGGCATCACCACCGTGATCGTCGAGCAAAACGCCAAACGCGCGCTGGCCCTTGCCGACCGCGCCGTGATCCTTGATACTGGCCATGTCGTATTTGACGGGCTGGCCAGCGAAGTGCTTGAAAACGAAGAGCTTCGCGCAGAATATCTGGCCATATAGCGTCTGATCATAATGACCGCGCCATTCGGAGAATTGAAATGACCGACAAAACATATCCCCCCTCGCCCGAATTCGCCGCAAATTCCCATGCGGATTCAGCCAAATACGACGCGATGTATCAAGCCTCGATGCAAAACCCAGATGCGTTCTGGGGCGAGGAAGGCAAGCGGATTGACTGGATCAAACCCTATACCAAAGTGAAGAATACCAACTTCAAACTGGGTGAGGTCGACATCAAATGGTTTGAAGACGGCACCCTGAACGTCGCCGTCAACTGTATCGACCGCCACCTTGAAACCCGCGGCGACCAGACCGCTATCCTGTTCGAACCGGACGACCCGAATACCCCCGCCCAGCACATCACCTACAACGCGCTTTCCGACAAGGTGAACCGCATGGCCAACGTGCTGCTGTCCCAAGGCGTTATGCGCGGCGAGCGGGTGATCATCTATATGCCGATGATCCCCGAGGCGGCCTATGCGATGCTGGCCTGCGCCCGTATCGGCGCGATCCACTCGATTGTTTTTGCAGGATTTTCTGCTGACGCGCTGGCCAACCGGATCAACGATTGTGGCGCCTGCGTGCTGATCACTGCGGACGAGGCCCCGCGTGGCGGGCGCGTCACAGCGCTGAAATCCAACGCCGACGCAGCCCTGCTGCACTGCTCCGACAAGGTGCGCTGTCTGGTGGTCAAACACACCGGCGGCCAGACCACATGGATACAGGATCGCGACGTTGACGTTCTGGCCCTGATGGAAACCGCGAGCCCGGTCTGCCCACCACGCGAAATGGGGGCCGAAGACCCGCTGTTTATCCTCTACACCTCCGGCTCCACCGGCAAACCAAAGGGTGTGCAGCACTCCTCCGGCGGCTATCTGGTCTATGCCGCAATGACCCACCAATACACCTTTGATTACCACGACGGCGATGTGTTCTGGTGCACCGCCGATGTCGGCTGGGTCACCGGCCACAGCTATATCATCTACGGCCCGCTGGCCAATGGCGCCACCACCCTGATGTTTGAAGGCGTGCCCACCTACCCCGACGCCTCGCGCTTCTGGCAGGTGGTTGAAAAACACAAGGTGAACCAGTTCTACACCGCCCCCACCGCGATCCGCGCGCTGATGGCCTATGGTGATGATCCGGTCACATCCTGCGATCTGTCGTCGCTGAAATTGCTCGGCACTGTGGGCGAACCGATCAACCCCGAGGCATGGAACTGGTATAACGACGTGATCGGCAAGGGTAGCTTGCCCATCGTTGACACATGGTGGCAAACCGAAACCGGCGGCCACATGTTAACCCCGCTGCCCGGCGCGATCCCGACCAAACCCGGATCGGCCACCGTGCCGTTCTTTGGCGTCAAACCGGTGCTGCTGGACGCACAAACCGGCAAAGAAATCTCCGATGTGGTTGGCGAGGGCATCTTGGCCATCGCTGACAGCTGGCCTGGCCAGATGCGCACAATTTACGGTGATCACAAACGCTTTGAACTGACTTATTTCGCCGATTACAAAGGCTACTTTTTCTCCGGCGACGGCTGTCGGCGTGATGAGGACGGCTATTACTGGATCACCGGTCGTGTTGACGATGTGATCAACGTATCCGGCCACCGCATGGGCACGGCGGAAGTTGAATCAGCCCTCGTCGCGCACCCGGATGTGGCCGAGGCCGCCGTGGTTGGCTACCCGCACAACATCAAGGGTCAGGGCATTTATGCCTACGTGACCTTGATGAACGGGGTCGAGCCAACAGACGCGCTGAAAAAAGACCTCGAAAAATGGGTCCGCACCGAAATTGGCCCAATAGCCAAGCCCGACCTGATCCAGTGGGCCCCCGGCCTGCCCAAAACCCGTTCGGGCAAAATCATGCGCCGTATCCTGCGCAAAATCGCCGAGAATGACCATACCACATTGGGCGACACCTCGACCTTGGCAGACCCAAGCGTGGTGGACGAGTTGATCGAAAACCGGATGAACAAAGCCTAACCCCGCCCCATTTTCGTTCCCCAAATATCCGCGCCGCAGGCATAGAATCTCTTGCTTGCGGTGCATCAACGCGCGCATGCGCCAAACGCGGTATAATGGCAGGTGCAATACGGGACGTGTTTGACGCCCGTAAACATAAGGAGAATGTGATGTATAGAAATATGATTGCGATCACCTGTGCCAGTGCGCTGGCCCTTTCTGCCTGCCAAATGACCACGAATGAACAGGCCGTGGTTGGCGGCCTTGTCGGGGCGGGTGCGGGGTTAATCACCGCCAATGCGCTGGATGCAAACCGCAACTGGACAGTTATCGCCGTCCTCGCGGGGGCCGCTGCGGGCACAATGGTTGCACGCAACAACGCAACCAATGAATGCGCCTATTCAAACGGTGACGGGACATACCGCACGGGTCCATGCCCATAAATCAGTTTGCGCCCGCCGCAAGGAAAATATTGCCTGCGGCGGGGCTTTACATCATCTGAAACGCCCAGCGGATCACCGCCTCGATCCCGAACAACACCCCGACAACGGGTGCGCCGAAAATAACCCCCAATGCAACAAACCCGCGCAAATCCGGTTTTGCCGATGTGGCGACCACGCCCATAACTGACTGATTCATATTCTTCATGCCCCCATTAACCTCGATTTAGGTTTTCAATGCGTTAACAGAGCGATGGAAATTTCATGGAATCAATGTGGTCAGGCGGGATGGGACTATTTATCCAATCTTGCCCGCGCGCCGATGCAGCAGCGCTGGGAATATGGGGCGACCCACGCCGCCCTAGGCGGGCAGGTGCATCGCGCCGTGATCTATCAAAATGGTGATCCCGTCGCGCTGTGCCAATCCATTTGCCGAAAATTAGCGGGGCTTCTCAACACCTCGCTTGCCACCCGCGGCCCGTTGTGGCTCGCCCCTTGTGATCACGCCCGCGCCTTGGCCCTGATCCGGCGCACATCACCAATGCCGCACCCACGCGCCCAACTGTTCACCGCTTCCGATCAGGCCCTGCGCCTGATCCCGATGATGACCCCGACCACCAACGCACAGCTCTCCCTGCCCGTTGCAATGGAGTTCCTGCACGGCAAATGGCGCAACAGTCTGAAAAAAGCGCAAACCAGCGGGCTGCGGGTCCGTCATATAGCCTGCCCGACCAAAACCCTGATGACGTTACTGGAGGTCGACCAGAAACAACAAGGCGCGAAATCCTACCGCGCCCTGCCCGCCGCATTCACCCTGAAATGGCAGCAGATAAACCCCGAGGCCCTGCGCTTGATCACCGTTAGCATATCAGGCTGCACCATCGCCACCGCCCTGTTCATCCTGCATGGCAACACCGCCACCTACCACATCGCCCACACCACGTCGGCGGGGCGCAAACTGTCGGCGGGGCGTCTTGCACTTTGGCGGGCATTCAACGATTTCACCGCCCAAGGCCTGCGCCAAATCGACCTTGGCCAGATCGACACGGTCAACGCCGCAGGCCTTGCCCGTTTCAAACTGGGCACAGGCGCCGTCGCCACCCGCCTCGGCCCTACAGTTCTAGCGCTTTAGGCGTCCTCGCGGGCCAACATCAACTCCACCCGCTTCAACTCGCGCAGTATCCGGTCGGCCTGCATCTGTGGCATCAGGCTTAACTTTAGCTGTATTGCCATAATTAACAGCACTGCCCCGCTGATGCCCCACTGAAGTGCCGGTATCATATCTGTCGCGCCAAAAAACCGGACAGCACACCAAACACCCGCAATAAACAGCACCGTTTGAACCAGCATAATAACCCATGTGACCCAGCCCAGCTTGCCGCGAAATTGTCCAAGCCCCAGCGCAAACCAGCCCTGCTCCTCGGTCGCCTCCAGTATCGCACGGTCCTGATCGCGCAACGCCTCTTCTATCATTTGATCCAGTTTAGTCGTTGGTCACTCCTTTCAGTGCATGTTTCAGATTTTCGCGCGCGTGCATCAGGCGGGTTTTCACCGTGCCACGCGGAATATCCAGTGCTGTGGCCACCTCGGCCACGCTCATTTCTTCCAGATGAAACAGGGCGATGGTGGCCGATTGGGCCGCAGGCAAAGCGGCAATCGCCCCGCGCAGCATACGCATTTCATCACCGCCCATAGGGTTGGGGTCATCCGGCATGATCTGCCCCTCACACCACATCGCCTCGCCCAGTTTCCGCCACCTAATCTGCCCATCAACATATCGCGCACAGCGTCGTGTGATGATCCGCGTTGCCCATGATGCAAAGGCGCGCGGTTCGCGCAATCCCTTTAGCCCGCGCAATATTTCGATCCAGCCATCCTGAACCACATCGCGGGCCTCTTCCCTATTGCCCAGCAGGCGGGTTGCATGTGCCAGCAATCGGGGACCCCGCAACGCCACCAATTGGCGATGCGCATCACGTTCCCCTGCTTGGGCGCACATCACCAGATATTCCTCGTAAACGTGTTCTTGCTTGCGCATCGACCTGTTTTCCATCCTGTCTATGATATTAAGGTGGCGGGCATTGCACAAACGGTTCAAAAAAAGGCGCCGCAAAATTGCGACGCCTTTTCCTATTGGTCTTTAACGCAGCTTACTTCAGCGCGATATCCGTGATCGCATGTGTCCAAGCCCCAACAGGTGCTTTGGAGATCACAGGGTCCGAACCGCCACCCATCAGGGTCGCAACTGTGCGATCATAATCTGCCACATCAAGTGCGCCGTTGGAACCAGCCGTCAGCTTGGCAATTTCGCCCATCATCCGGATCTGGTGTTTCTCGGTTTGCGCACCTGTCTCGTCTGCTTCCAGAACGATCATCGCGGCCTCGGTCGGGTTCTCTTCGGCCCACTTCCAACCCTTCATTGACGCGCGCACGAACCGTGCCAGCTTGTCAACTTCGGCCGGATCAGACAGCTTGTCTTCCAGAACATAGAGACCATCCTCAAGCGTTGCCACGCCCTGATCTTCATATTTGAAGGTCACCAGATCGTCCGCCCCGATACCCGCATCAATGATCTGCCAGTATTCGTTATATGTCATGGTTGACACACAAGCAGCCTGACCTTGCAGGATCGGGTCAACGTTAAATCCCTGTTTCAGAACCGTAACGCCGTCACCACCTTCGGTGCTCAGGCCCAGTTTGCCCATCCAGCTTAGGAACGGATACTCGTTGCCATAAAACCAGACACCCAGCGTTTTACCGGCAAAATCGGCGGGACTGGTGATGCCCGTATCAGCACGACAGGTCAGCATCATACCGGACGATTTGAACGGCTGCGCAATGTTGACCAGCGGCAGACCACCTTCACGGGCAGCCAGTGCCGACGGCATCCAGTCGATCACCACATCAGCACCGCCACCGGCGATCACCTGTGCAGGTGCCACATCGGGGCCACCAGCGTTGATGGTCACGTTCAGGTCTTCGTCGCCATAATAGCCATTTTCCAGCGCCACATAGTAGCCCGCAAACTGCGCCTGCGTGACCCATTTCAGTTGCAGCGTCAGATCATCTGCCGCCTGTGCCAGACCCGCGGCAAATGTCAGTGCCCCGGCCAGCGCCGTTGTAAGTAGTTTATTCATTTTATAGTCTCCCTAGTTGTTATTCGTTGATATTAGCATTCAACTCCGTTGTGAAGGGTGCCAGAAGGTGACCCCCTTTTCGATCATTGCAATGACACCATAAAACGCCGATCCGGCAAGCGCTGCCACGGTGATCTCGGCCCAGACCATGTCCAGCCCTAACCGGCCCACTTCGACCGATATTCGAAAACCCATGCCCACCGTAGGTGATCCGAAAAACTCCGCCACAATCGCGCCGATCAAGGCCAGCGTGGTGGCAATTTTCAGCCCGTTAAATATCGCGGGCATAGCTGCAGGCAGGCGCAGTTTGAACAGCGTGTTCCAATAGCCCCCCGCATAGGTGCGCATCAAATCGCGCTGCATATTGTCGGTCGCGGCCAATCCCTGCACGGTGTTCACCAGCATCGGGAAAAACACCATCACCACGACGACGGCAGCCTTTGAATGCCAGTCAAAGCCGAACCACATCACCAAAATCGGCGCGGTGCCAATGATCGGCAATGCGGCGATGAAGTTGCCCACCGGCAGTAGGCCCCGTTGCAGGAATGGCGAGCGATCAATGATAATCGCCGTGGCCACCGCAGCACCACAGCCCATGATGTATCCGGTCAGCGCCCCCTTAACAAAGGTCTGCACAAAGTCGCTCCACAGGATCGGCAAAGATTCCATAATCCGCGCTCCGATCATCGAGGGGGGCGGCAGGATCACGCTTGGCACTTCCAAACCTCGCACCAGCCCCTCCCAGACCACCAACAGGGTAATACCGAAAATCGCCGGCACCGCCAGCTTGATGATCCGCGTGTTGTTCCACGCCGAATTGGCCAGATAGATATTCAGGAAATAGGCCACGATCCAGAAAACAAATACGCCAATAATCCACGTCATTGCGTCATCCCCATTTTCTTCAGGCTGCGCCGTTCAATCCAGCTGATCATCGCCACCAGCGTCGCCGCCAGTGCCGCCGCCGCAAACAGCGCTGCCCAAATCTGGATGGTCTGACCGTAATAGCTGCCCGTCAGCATCCGCGCGCCCAATCCGCGCAACGGCACCGCCGACAGCTCCGACACGATCGCCCCGACCAGTGCCGCCGCCATGCCGATTTTCAGCGAGGTGAACAGGTATGGCGTCGAGGATGGCATGCGCAGCGACCAGAAGGTGCGCGATTTGCTGGCGTTATAGGTTTTCAACAAATCGAGTTGCATATGGTCTGGCGACCGCAACCCTTTGACCATGCCCACCACCACGGGGAAAAACGACAAATACGCCGCGATCACCGCTTTGGGCAGGATGCCCTTCATAAATGCAGGCTGGTAGCCGAACAGCGCGGTGGCGGTTTCCTTGCCCAATAAATCAGTGGCGCCAACGGTAGACATCACCACCACGATCATCGGCGCAATCGCCAGTATCGGGATGGTTTGTGAGGCAATCGCCCAAGGCATCACCCCCATGTCCATGGCGCGATTGTGCACGATGCCCACGGCCAGCAAAATGCCCATACCTGTGCCAAACACAAACCCCAGCAATGTCGCCGACAGGGTGATCCAGCCGTGGAACACCAGCGAGCGTTTTGAGGTGACATTTTTCAGAACCGTGGTGCGATACAACTCGGCCACCACCTGATGCGGCGCGGGCAGCACGGGGCGGTCCTGCGCCCATGTG
>CAYYOF010000079.1:0-7965 GCA_964473185.1 uncultured Marinosulfonomonas sp.
CGGCAAGCGCACCGCGATGTGCAACATGATCACAGTCGCCGCATGTCTCAACTGGCAAGCGGTGAAACGCGTGAGCTTGATGCGTTGGACTACGCCCGAATGATTGAGCCTCTCATCCGTGATGGCAATACGATGCCGTTTTATCGCGCCTATGACTATGTCGGCGGCGCTTTGTCTGAAAAGCTAAACATTACCGAAACCGGTGCCAAAGAGCTGATGACAACTGCCTATCGTGAAACCGAGGGTCGTGAATTGTACGAATTCGGCAAGGCTCTGGAGAAAAAGTTCATTGTTCCTGATCGTGAGCCTGAGCAACAGGCGCGTGAGATGAAGCGTGATCAAGCGCAGTTCCGAAAGCGGGCGTAGTCACCACCTAACCATATGGAAATACAATATTTATTGTATTTCTAGGAATAAATGTCTATCCAGTTCTGCTTATGTTCACAATGTGTGAGCGTTAAAATGGAGAAGACAAGAAACGGAGACAGAATGACAGAGGATAAAACAGGCAAGATGAAATCAGAAGTGGGTGGGGCAAAGAATGCTCCGCCAACGCTGACCATTGATTGGGAACTTTACGGCAAATATCTGGAGGAAAGTGACATTTCGGATGCTGAAAAGCGCGAGTTTCTTGAAACCCTCTGGTCTATCGTTGTCAGCTTTGTTGATCTTGGTTTTGGCGTGCATCCAGTCCAGCAGGTGACGAGTGATAATTGTGAGAATCAGGATGAAATCCGTAAATTTATCGCTGCACAATCGTCTTCTGTGGTACGCTCGTCAGAACCTTCCATAACTGAATTTAATGCTGCTGCTGATCGGCAATCCGGCCTGTCGCAGGAAAGGAGTCCTAAATGAAATCAAGCACAAACGAGCCGATTAAGGCTGTAATCTACTGTAGAATCTCATCCAAAACGCAAGAGATAGAAGGTCATGGCCTTGAATCTCAAGAATCACGATGTCGAGAATACGCTGATTCAAAGGGATATTCTGTTGTGGGCATGTTCCCTGATACCATTACTGGCGGAGGTGATTTTATGAACCGCCCCGGCATGGTTGCTTTATTATCCTTTCTCGATGCTCAGCCTGATCAAAGATTTGTGGTGATCTTTGATGATCTTAAGCGCTTTGCCCGTGACACACGGTTCCACCTTGATTTACGTGATGCGTTTCGTCAGCGTGGTGCGCTAATTGAATGCCTGAATTTCAAGTTTGAGGACACACCTGAAGGTGAATTCATTGAAACGATTATGGCCGCTCAGGGGGCATTGGAACGTGAGCAAAACAAGCGGCAGGTTGTTCAAAAGATGCAGGCACGGATGAAGAATGGCTATTGGGTATTTCGTCCACCTGTCGGGTATCATTACGCCAAGGAAACTAGCCATGGTAAGATATTGGTTCGTAACGAGCCTCTGGCTTCGATTGTACAGGAAGCGTTGGAGGGATACGCATCGGGCCGGTTCGAAACTCAGATTGAAGTTGCTAGGTTTTTGCAACAACAGCCTGCATTCCCAAAATCAGATGCGGGCACCGTTCGCCAGTTTGAAGTAACGAGGATGATTTCTCGCCCTATTTATGCAGGTTATATCTGCCACGATGACTGGAATCTTAGCTGGATTGAAGGGCACCATGAACCATTGATCAGCTTGGCGACCTACGAACGTATTCAAAAGCGCCGGACGGAAGGCGCACGTGCGCCTGCTCGGAAAGACATAAACGAAGATTTTCCACTACGTGGATTTGTTGAGTGTGGCGACTGTGGGAAGCCATTTACTGCCTGCTGGTCCAAGGGTAAGTATAAAAAGTATCCATACTACCTGTGCGGTACAAAGGGCTGTAAGAGCGAAAGAAAATCGATTCCTCGCGCAAAGATAGAAGAACCGTTTGATAAGATTGTGCAAAGCCTACAACCGACGCAAAAGTTATTTAATCTGGTAAAGCAGATGTTCCGCGACGCGTGGACACAACGCGAAAAACAAGCGGTCGCTATTTCTGATACTTATAAGACAGATGTGAAAGCAATCGACACACAAATCGAAAGATTATTGGATAGAATTATCGCGACAAATAACTCCGTAATCGTATCTGCCTATGAAGGTAAGATTGAAAAAATTGGATCAGGATCGCCGAATTATTGCTGAAAAAATGAAGAATGGGGCTGTTCCCATGGGTAGGTTCGAAGATTTTATCGAACTCCCATTGAATTTCCTCGCAAACCTTTGGAATCTATGGAAATCAGGGCAATCCATACTACGGCAAACAGTGCTTAGGTTGGCTCTTTTCAGAGCGGATAGCTTACTGCCGCGAGACAGGCTATCGAACACCAAAAACTACCTTACCTTTCAAAGTGTTAGAGGTATTTAACACAGGTAAAAAGGAATTGGTGGAGCCTAGGAGGATCGAACTCCTGACCTCCTCGCTGCCAGCGAGGCGCTCTCCCAGCTGAGCTAAGGCCCCATCATTGGGTCGACGTGTAGTGTTTCGTCGTGAAACGGTATTTAGGCAAGCGCGGGGGTCAGTTCAAGCGAAAAACCCCCGCACCCTGATTAATTGTCGTCGTCGTTGGCCGCTACGTCTGCGACTTCTTCCAACGGGACGGTAACACCACCATCGTCGTCATCGTCATCCAGAACGTCATCGCCCAAATCGACATCGGATGTGTCGTCATCATCCAGAACCTCGTCGCCTTCAACTTTGTCTTCTTCTTTGGGCTTGTTGCTGGCATCTTCTTTGTCGGCAACCATGGTGCGGGATTTGTTGCCGGTATCAATTTCGACAACCTCGCCGGTGTATGGGCTGATCACGGGTGATTTGTTCAGATCGTAAAACCGTTTGCCGGTTTCTGGGCAGACGCGCTTAACGCCCCATTCTTCTTTGGGCATGTAATTTCCCTTCACACTTGTCGCTGTTGTCATGAGTTCTGGGCCAATTGACACAATGGGGCGGGGGTGTCAAAGGCTTTTGCAATTTTCGGGGTGAATCCGGCCTGCTGGCGCGTTATGTTGCAGGCACAGGTTTTACGCGGGCATGAATACATGGAGCAGATCGAATTAACCGGACCCCCGATGGTCAGGATTACTGTGCGCCGCACGCAGCGGGCAAAGCGATTATCATTGCGGGTATCGCAGCTGGACGGGCGTGTCACGATGAGCCTGCCGATGCGCACCCCATTGCGCGAGGCCCGCGTTTTTGCCATTGAAAAAGAGGGCTGGATCAGGCGCACATTGGCGGCCCACCCCGAGGTGGCCCGCCCGATGATCGGCGGGCAGGTCATGTTCGAGGGGCGCGAGGTGGATGTGGTTGCGGGCATAGGCCGCGTGGCGCGATATGTCGACGGGCAGATCACGGTGCCGGACAATCCTGCCCGCGTGCCTCTGCGGGTTGCCGCGTTGTTGAAATTGACAGCGCGAGGCAGGTTGCAAGAGGCATCAGACCGGTATGCGGCGGCGTTAGGCGTGTCTTATGGGCGCTTGTCGTTGCGCGATACCCGCTCGCGCTGGGGATCCTGTTCCAGCGAGGGTAATCTGATGTATTCATGGCGTCTGATCATGGCCCCGCCCGAGGTTCTGGATTACGTCGCGGCGCATGAGGTGTCGCATTTGATCGAGATGAACCACTCACAAGACTACTGGCGCGTGGTGACCGGCATTTATCCGCATTACAAAGCCCAGCGCGCGTGGTTGCGCAAGAACGGGCAGCAGTTACACCGCTATCAGTTCAGGGATTGACCTGCCGCGTCGTTTTGTGATCACATAAGACATGTTAAACCAAAACCGCCCCACTGAAAAAACCGCCCCGTCGCATGACCGGCTATATCGCCAGATGCGCACCCGCATCATGCACGGTGAACTTGCCCCTGGCACAGCGCTAACATTGCGCGGGTTGGGGCGGGAATTTGGCGTTTCAATGACGCCCGCCCGCGAGGCAATCCGCCGATTGGCAGCCGAGGGGGCGTTGACGCTGTCCAGCTCGGGCCGTGTTAGCACTCCGGAGCTGAGCAACGAGCGGATCGAGGAGTTGGCAGCGTTGCGCGGGCTGTTGGAGCCGGAACTGGCAAGCCGTGCTTTGCCCCGCGCCCACATCGCGCTGATTGACCGTTTGCAGGCGATCAACCAGACCATCGCCGAGGCGATCGCCAAACAAGATGCCGTGGCCTATATCCGCACCAATCTGGAGTTTCACCGCACGTTATATCTGCGGGCCCAAGCGCCCGCGATGCTGGCGATGACAGAAACTGTTTGGCTGCAATTGGGACCGACCATGTGCGCGCTCTATGGCCGTTTACGCCGGACTGAGCCGCCACAAAACCACCGCTTGATCATCGCGGCCTTGCGGGCCGGAGACGAGCCAAGCCTGCGTCTGGCAATGCGCACAGACGTTACGCAGGGGTTGAAGCTGTTGGTCGGTTAGCGGGACGCGCGAGGTTTGACGAGCCACGGGCCAACCCTGAAGGTAAACAATCCAAACGCGATAATCCACGCCAGCGCTGATCCGGTGATCGCCCAGTCATATTCGGGCCAGATCGCGCCAATCACCCGCATGGTGACGCTTAAGATCACAGCAACCATCACGACGTTCAGCAGCCTGTCGGTGGCCAGCATCCGCCCCGTGTGGCCCAGGCTGGCACGGATCATCACCGCAAGGGTCAAGCCGCCGGTCGCGCCAATGCCAAACACATGCAGCGCGCCGGTGTTTATGGCTGGGCTGTCCATCAACATGCCCGTAGCGAGGGTTAGAAACCCGATTGGCACAAAGGCATAAAAGATGTGCAGCACCAGTAACAGTGGATTGGACAGGGTGCGCAATCCGGCCCACCGCGACAGGCGGATGATGTGGGCAACGCCAAGCACCCCAAAGGCGGCCCCGAGGATCGGGGCGGTGTCGATTGCTGTCCAGACGGCCAGCGCGATGGCCGATGCGGCAACGGTGATGGTGTCGTAGCGATCAAAGGGTTTGGGCAATTTTCCAGGCTCGCGCCGCGCCAGCCAGTTGCGAGTAAAGCTGGGGATCACCCGTCCGCCAATCAGCATTAGCAGCACCAGAATCGAGGCAAAGCCAAGCCGGATTGGGGCCGTTCCCAGCCCGCCATTCGCTATGTCGATATGGAACCAAATGTTGGCTGCCCCCAGCATTAGGACAGGGGCCAGCACCCGCAGGTTTCGCCAGTTCTTGCCCGAGATGATTTCGCGGGCAATCACAGTGCCAAGGATCGGCAGGAATGCGGCGTCAATAATTGCAGTGATACTGTATGGTACCCCGTCACCCATCAGCATCGCAACGCGCCCCGCCAGCCACAGAACAAAGATCGCAATCAGCGGCCAGCCCACCACGGGAAAGCGCCCAGTCCAGTTTGGCACCGCGGTAAACAGGAACCCCGCAATCACCGCCGACGTATAACCAAACAGCATTTCGTGTTTGTGCCAGTCAACGGGGGCAAGGGTGGTGTCTAGATTGGCACACCCCAGAAGGTCGGCGAGCCAGATCGCAATGGACAGGATAGCAAACAGCGCACCAAACAGGAAAAACGGCCGAAACCCGCCACTGAAAAAGGCATGACCCTTCCAGCTGCGTTCACGTTTGGAGCCGTGCTTTTTTAGGATGGGTGGGTTCATTTTAGGTCTCGCCGCTGCGCATTTCCGATTCTTTTGCTAGGGTATGTTTTGCGGCGCGTCTTGCCAATGGCAAATGCTGCGGTATCACGCCGCATCATTGGCGTGTGTCAGGCAGTTGTCGGGAACCCAGCCTTCTTTTCCTTGCTCGTTCCGGCACCATGACCAATCGTTTAGGCCATTGGAAACGAACAACATTTCCCCTTTGGAAACGGTTAGCTCAATTGTGTTGAATTCTTTGGTAGCGGTGTTTGGCTTGCCAATCTTTAGCGCATCAAACACCTGCACGGGTAACCAGCCAGAAAGGCCGCTTGAATCTGTGCACCAAACCCATCCGGCCCATTTACGTTTATCTTCTTTGATTACACGCAGCTCATCTCCCCGCGCTACTTTTAGCGCGGGGTCATAGCTTTGTTTCCAGTCGCTGATGACCTTAACTCGGGTCACGCGTGGATTGCGCCGTCACCACAGGCCAGTGCGGCTTCGCGCACCGCTTCCGAGCAGGTCGGATGCGCGTGGCAGGTCAGGGCGATGTCTTGGGCCGAGGCGCCAAATTCCATCGCCACGCAAATCTCGTGGATCATTTCGCCAGCGCTCGGGCCAATGATGTGAGCGCCCAGAATGCGGTCAGTGGCTTGATCTACAAGGATTTTTACGAACCCATCGCCAGCAAACATTGCTTTGGCGCGGCCATTTCCCATGAAGGGGAATTTGCCAACCTTATAGGCCCGGTCGGCTTCTTTCAGTTGCTCTTCGGTCTGGCCAACACTGGCGACTTCGGGGTGGGTGTAGACCACGCCGGGGATAACGCCGTAGTTTACGTGACCGGATTTACCCGCCATCACTTCGGCCACCGCCATGCCCTCGTCTTCGGCCTTGTGGGCCAGCATCGGGCCGTCGATGGCGTCGCCAATGGCGTAAATGCCAGCGATGTTGGTGGCCCAACGGGCGTTGGTCTGGACTTGACCGCGTGGGGATATTTCAACGCCAAGTGCTTCCAGACCCAGCCCGTCTGTGAAGGGTTTGCGGCCTGTGGCGAGCAGAACGATGTCGGCGTCAAGCGTCGCTTCGGTGTCGTTTTTGCGCAGTTTATAGGTGACTCTGGCCTTGGTTTTGGTGGTGGAAACGGATTGAACAGCCGCCCCCAAAATAAACTTAAGCCCTTGTTTTTTAAGGGTTCTGGCAAACACCTTGGAGACCTCGGCGTCCATGCCGGGGGTGACGTGATCGAGGAACTCGACCACGGTGACCTCGGCACCTAAACGCGCATAAACCGAGCCCATTTCGAGGCCGATGACGCCTGCGCCAATCACCACCATTTTTCGTGGCACCTTGCCCAGTTCCAAAGCGCCAGTGGAGGTGACAACGATCTTCTCGTCGACCTCGACACCCGGCAAGGAGGACGCTTCGGATCCTGTGGCGATGACGATATTCTTGGCGTCATGCACTTCGTCACCGACTTGGACTTTGCCAGCGGACGGGATGGATGCCCAGCCTTTGATCCAGTCTATCTTGTTCTTTTTGAATAGAAATTCGATGCCCTTGGTATTTTGGCCGATCACCTCATCCTTGTAGGCAAGCATCTGTTTCCAGTCGACCGAGGGGGATTTTCCCTTCAGGCCCATCTTGACAAAATTATGCTCGGCCTCGTGCAGCATGTGGCTGGCGTGCAGCAATGCTTTGGACGGGATACAGCCGACATTCAGGCAGGTGCCGCCGAGGGTTTCACGGCCCTCGACCACAGCGGTTTTCAGACCCAGTTGGGCGCAGCGGATGGCGCAGACATAGCCGCCGGGACCGGCACCGATAATGATTACGTCATAAGATGACATGGGGGGACTCCTTTGGTGAAAAACGGGGATATGAATTGCATATGAATTCCATATGAATCGCATATGAGTTTTTGACGGGGTTGGATAAGAGGTTTTAGGCCTCCGGCGGGGATATTTGTGCGAAAAAGAAACATGGGTCAGATCACCGTTGTGATGAGCATGGTGAGGGTGGCGCCCGTGGCGATGGTCCAGATGGTTGAACGCAGATAGGGGATGCCCGAGATGTAGGCGGGGACGTAAGCGATGCGGGCGATCAGGTAGGTCCATGCGCAGGTTTCGGTCAGCGGGGTGGATTGGTTGCCCAGAGTGACGACGATCACTGCGATGGCGAACAGGGCGAGGGCGGCGTAGTGGTTATCAAGCGCGCGATTTAGACGGCCAGCGAGGCCGGTCAGCGGGCGCGGGGTGTCGCGGGCGGAGGCACCGTATTTGATGCCGAACTGGGCGTCGGCAAAGACGATGGCGAGGGAGAGCTGCACGGCTTGCAGCAGGGCGGCGTAGGTGAGGATGGTGAGTTCTGGGGTCAT
>CAYYOF010000079.1:8065-15910 GCA_964473185.1 uncultured Marinosulfonomonas sp.
ATCACAAATCCATCAACAACCGGCGCGGATCTTCGAGCGCTTCTTTCACCCGCACCAAGAATGTCACAGCCCCTTTGCCATCCACGACCCGGTGGTCATAGCTAAGTGCCAGATACATCATCGGGCGGATCACGACTTCGCCGTTGATTGCCATTGGTCGGTCTTGGATTTTGTGCATTCCCAAGATGCCCGATTGCGGCGGGTTCAGGATGGGCGAGGACATCAGGGAGCCGTAGACGCCGCCGTTGGACAGGGTGAATGTGCCGCCCTGCATTTCGGCCATGGTCAGTTTGCCAGCCACGCCTTTTTGGCCCAATTCGGCGATTTTTTGTTCAATCGCGGCGAATGACATTTCGTGGGCGTTGCGCACTACTGGCACCACGAGGCCGGACGGGGTGCCGACCGCGACGCCCATGTGGACGTAGTTTTTATAGACCACGTCGGTGCCGTCAATTTCGGCGTTCACGTCGGGGATTTCGTTTAGGGCGTGCACGCAGGCCTTGGTGAAGAAGGACATGAAGCCGAGTTTGACGCCGTGTTTTTTCAAAAACAGCTCTTTGTATTCCTTACGGATGTCCATCACGGCACCCATGTCGACCTCGTTATAGGTGGTCAGCATGGCGGCGGTGTTTTGGGATTCTTTCAAACGCCGCGCGATGGTTTGACGCAGGCGGGTCATTTTCACCCGTTCTTCGCGGGATGCGTCATCGGATGATGTGGGCGCGCGCGGGGTTGCGGCGGCGGGGGCTGGGGCCGATGCAATGGGTGTTGCTGCGGGTGCTGGGGCCGGAGCGGTGGCGGCGTTTTGCACGTCTTCTTTCATGATGCGCCCGTCGCGGCCGGTGCCTGTGACTTGGTCAGCTGTGATGCCTTTTTCGGCCATCAGTTTGTTGGCGGAGGGGGCGTTTTCAACGTCTTTGCCTGTGGTCGCGGGTGCGGCAGCAGGGGCCGCTGCGGGGGCGGAGGCTGTGGCGGTTGCGCCGCCCATGATCACTGCGAGTTTACCGCCTGCATTGACGGTTGCGCCGTCTGCGGCGAGGATTTCGGTTAGGGTGCCAGCGGCGGGCGCGGGGACCTCAACCGAGACCTTATCGGTTTCCAACTCGCAGAGCATTTCGTCCTGCGCCACGGTATCACCAACCGCTTTGAACCATGTGGACACAGTGGCTTCAGTCACGGATTCGCCCAAGGTGGGGACCATCACGTCAACGGGTGTCGCGGTGGTTTCGGGTGTGGGGGCAGCGGCTGCGGCAGGTTTGGCGGCGGTGGGTGCAGGCGCAGCACCTTCGCCCTCGGTCAGGGTGGCGAGCAGGGCGTCGACGCCAACGGTTGCGCCCTCGGCTGCGACGATTTCGACCATTGTGCCTGCGGACGGCGAGGGCACTTCGACGGTCACCTTATCGGTTTCCAACTCGCAGAGCATTTCGTCGACGGCGACGGCATCGCCGGGTTTTTTGAACCATGTGGCGACGGTGGCTTCGGTGACGCTTTCGCCCAGTGTGGGTACGCGGATTTCGATGGTCATGGGGTTATCCTTTGATCGTTAGTGCGGCGTCAATCAGCGCGGCTTGTTGTGCTTTGTGAGCTTTGCCAAGGCCTGTGGCAGGGGATGCCGAAGCGGGGCGGCCAGCGTAGGCGGGGCGTTTGGATTTGGTTGTTATGCGGCCCAGAACCCATTCGATGTTGGGCTCCATAAAGGTCCAGCCACCCTGGTTTTTGGGTTCTTCCTGACACCAGACCACATCGGCATTTTTGAAGCGTTCAAGTTCCTTGACCATCGACATGGCGGGGAAGGGGTAGAACTGTTCGAGGCGCATCAGGTAGACGTCTTTCAGGCCGCGCTCATCGCGTTCCTCGAGCAGGTCGTAGTAGACCTTGCCTGAACACATAACCACGCGTTTGATTTTGGCGTCTGTCGCCAGTTTAGTGTCGGACGAGCCTTTTTGCGCGTCATCCCAGAGGACGCGGTGGAAGGATGATCCGGTGGTGAATTCGGCTTTGTTCGACACCGCCTTTTTGTGGCGCAGCAGGGATTTGGGCGTCATCAGGATGAGCGGTTTACGGTAAGAGCGGTGCATCTGGCGGCGCAACAGGTGAAAATAGTTGGCCGGTGTGGTGCAGTTGGCGACGATCCAGTTATCCTCGGCGCTCATTTGCAAGAAGCGTTCCAAACGGGCCGAGGAGTGTTCCGGTCCTTGCCCTTCAAACCCGTGCGGCAGCAGCACCACAAGGCCCGACATACGCAGCCATTTGCGCTCGCCTGACGATATAAACTGATCAAACATGATCTGCGCACCGTTGGCGAAATCGCCGAACTGGGCCTCCCAGAGGGTCAGCGCGTTAGGTTCGGCCAGCGAGTAGCCGTATTCAAACCCGAGCACCGCATATTCGGACAGCAACGAGTCGATCACCTCGTAATTCGCCTGCCCCTCGCGGATGTTGTTGAGCGGGTAATAGCGATCCTCGTTGTCCTGATTGATCATGGCCGAATGGCGATGGGAGAAGGTGCCGCGGGTGGAATCCTGACCCACCAGCCGCACGGGGAAACCCTCGGTCAGGAGCGAGCCAAAGGCCATTGCTTCGCCTGTGGCCCAGTCGATGCCTTTGCCATCATCAATCATGGTTTTCTTGACGCTGAGCATCCGGTTGACGGTTTTATGCACCGGATAACCATCGGGGACATGAGACAGGGCCGCGCCGACTTGGGCATAGGTTTCTTCGGCAACGGCGGTCGCGCCGCGCTGGTAATCATCGTCTTTTTTGGACAGGTGTTTCCAGCGGCCATCGAGCCAGTCGGCCTTGTTCGGTTTATAGTCTTTACCGATTTCGAATTCCTCGTTCAGGTGGGCCTGAAACGCGGTTTTCATTTCCTCGATCTCGCCCTCGGGGATTAGCCCGTCGCGGATCAGACGGTCGGTATACAGCTGCAACGTGGTTTTCTGGGTTTTGATCTTTTTGTACATCAAGGGGTTGGTGAACATCGGCTCATCCCCCTCGTTATGGCCAAAGCGACGGTAGCAGAAGATGTCGATCACCACGTCTTTGTGGAATTTCTGGCGGAACTCGGTGGCGACTTTGGCGGCGTGCACCACGGCCTCGGGGTCATCACCGTTGACGTGGAAAATCGGTGCCTCGACCATCAGCGCGATGTCGGTCGGATAGGGCGACGAGCGGCTGAAATGCGGGGCGGCAGTGAAACCGATCTGATTGTTCACAATGATATGGATGGTGCCGCCAGTGCGGTGGCCGACAAGGCCCGACATGGCGAAACATTCCGAGATCACGCCTTGACCTGCAAAGGCCGCATCGCCGTGCAGCAACAGCGGGATCACCGAGGAGCGTTCCTTGTCAAACTTCTGGTCCTGTTTGGCGCGGGATTTACCCAACACGACGGGGTTCACCGCCTCAAGATGACTGGGGTTGGCGGTGAGTGACAGGTGCACGGAATCACCACCGAATGAACGATCACTGGACGCGCCGAGGTGGTATTTCACATCGCCCGATCCATCCACGTCTTCGGGTTTGAAACTGCCACCCTGAAATTCGTTAAACACGGCGCGGTAGGGTTTGGCCATCACATTGACCAACACCGATAGACGGCCACGGTGCGGCATGCCGATGATGATTTCCTTGGCACCCAGATCGCCACCACGTTTGATGATCTGCTCCATCGCGGGGATCAGCGATTCAGCGCCATCCAGACCGAACCGTTTGGTGCCCATGTATTTGACGTGCAGGAATTTCTCGAACCCTTCGGCCTCGACCAGCTTGTTCAGGATCGCGCGGCGTCCCTCGCGGGTGAACTGGATTTCCTTGCCGTACCCCTCGATCCGTTCCTTTAGCCAACCCGCTTCTTCGGGGTTGGAAATATGCATGTATTGCAGCGCAAAAGTGCCGCAATAGGTGCGCTTGACGATCTCGATGATCTGGCGCAATGAGGCGATTTGCAGGCCCAGCACATTGTCGATGAAGATCGGGCGGTCCATATCGGATTCGGTGAAGCCGTACGATGCCGGGTCCAGCTCGGGATGTGGTTTTTGTTCGGCCAATCCCAGTGGGTCAAGATCGGCGGCCAGATGGCCACGGATGCGGTAAGCGCGGATGATCATCAGGGCGCGGATGGAATCCAGCACAGCGCGTTTGATCGCTTCATCAGAGACTTTGACGCCTTGATCCTCGGCCTTGGCGATGATTTTCTCGGCGGCCTTGGCGGGTTCCAACTCGTCCTTGGGCCATTGCCCGTCCAGCGCATGGGTCAGATCATCATTCGGCACAGGCGGCCAATCGGCGCGTGCCCAAGAAGGGCCAGCGGCGGCGGCTTTAACCTCGATATCGCTCTCGCCCATTTCCTTGAAGAAGGCTTGCCATGCTTCATCAACCGCATTCGGATCATTCGCGTATTGAGCATAAAGCTGTTCGATATATTCAGCGTTATGCCCTTGCAGGAAAGAGGAGTTGTGAAATTCGTCGGTTGTTGGGTGTTCGGTCATGATGGGACCTCGTTGGGGTTGGTATGGATCAGATAAAAAGCAATGAATTTAGGGTTTTGTATGCAGAGCTAGCAAAGGAGGGCAGTGCCCGTCCGCTGGGTGGGCGAGGAGCGCCTGCCCGATAGGGGCTGTCGGGCGCGGCCCAGCGGGCATGATGAGAATGCATGTCTTTGCCCGAATTTTCAGGATGCGGAGTTTGCTGGGTCATCAATTGAACCACCTCATCCAAAGTGGAAATTCCGCCCATTGATAGAGAACATACCAAATCGCAATGAGGCCAATAAAACTCAAGAGTCCAACAAGCGCTGGAAGGGCCTTTCCGTCACCAGAAGCGCTTCCCCAATTATAGGCAAGATAGCCAGCAAAAAATGGAGTGGTTATGGTCAGCCAGTTTAGCGTTTCAACTAAGCCACCAAGAAATGGAATATTTTCCATATTATGTACTCCAAGAACTCCGATGATCCTACCCAATCGCCTCTAGCACAGCCTCGCCCAATCCCGCAGGGCTATCCGCAACGATGATCCCAGCCGAACGCATCGCTTCGATCTTGCTCTCGGCATCCCCCTTGCCGCCCGCGACAATCGCGCCGGCGTGGCCCATGCGGCGGCCGGGGGGGGCGGTGCGACCGGCGATGAAACCGGCGGTGGGTTTCCAGCGGCCTTTCTTTTTCTCGTCAGCCAAAAACTGTGCGGCTTCTTCTTCCGCGCTGCCACCGATTTCACCGATCATGATGATGGATTGGGTTTCGGGGTCGGCGAGGAACATTTCCAACACGTCGATATGTTCGGTGCCCTTGATCGGGTCACCACCAATGCCTACAGCCGTGGATTGGCCCAGCCCCATGTCGGTGGTTTGCTTGACCGCCTCATAGGTCAGCGTGCCCGAGCGCGAGACCACACCGCAAGAGCCGCGCATGTGGATGTGGCCGGGCATGATGCCGATTTTGCAGGCATCTGGGGTGATCACGCCGGGGCAGTTCGGCCCGATCAGGCGGGATTTTGAGCCATCCAGCGCGCGGTAGACTTTCATCATATCCAGCACCGGAATGCCCTCGGTGATGCAGACGATCAGCTCCATTTCAGCATCAATCGCCTCGAGGATTGAATCAGCCGCGAAGGGCGGTGGCACGTAAATCACGCTAGCGTTGGCGCCGGTGACATCAATGGCCTCGTGCACCGAATTGAACACCGGCAGATCAAGGTGGGTTTGCCCGCCCTTGCCCGGGGTCACGCCGCCGACCATTTTGGTGCCATAAGCGATGGCTTGTTCCGAGTGAAAGGTGCCTTGAGAGCCGGTGAGGCCCTGACAGATTACTTTGGTGTTTTCGTCTATTAGAATGGCCATGTGTTTGGCTCCTTAAGTGTTTGTTCGGGTCCGGCGGGGCCGGTGGTTATTCGTCTGGCCGTAATTCAAATGAAATTGCGCCGCCGCCGCCCATGCCCTCTTGCACGGTGATCGCCAGATAGCCGTCGTCCAGATAGAGCTTCCAGTATGGGCCGTAGTCACCTGTGACCACTTCCACATTGCCGGGGAAATACCCCTCCAGGGATTTTTCGAGCACTTGTTTGGCAGCACTCATGGAAACGGCTTCGTCCATCACGGTGCAGCCGGGTTGCATGTCGGGCGCCCCGATCAGTAGAAAGACGTGGCTGGAGCCTTTGGCGTATTCAAACTCGTTTGGTCCAGCGCCTTGATATTCCTCCCAGCCGTTGGCCTTAAAGGCGTCGCGGGCAGGGGCCATTGTCGGCAGGCTTTGCAGGCAGATATTGGCAAAGGCCTGCTCAAAGCTCGCGGTGTCCGCCAGTGCGGGGGTGGCGAGGAGGGTGAGAGCCAAGGTGGAGTATGAGAGTTTCAATATGCTTTCCTTAAATGCGGGCGGGTTGCCCCCGCCGTGATGCTTTCGGGATCGGGATTTACCCCTTTACCGCTTTCACAATCTTCTCGGCAGCATCACTCAGATTATCCGCCGCGATCACGTCCAGACCGGAGCCGTTGATAATCGCTTTGCCCTCTTCCACTTTGGTGCCTTCCAGACGCACCACCAGCGGCACTTTCAGGCCGACTTCTTTCACCGCTGAAACCACGCCCTCGGCGATCACATCACAGCGCATGATGCCGCCGAATATGTTGACGAGGATACCTTTGACTTGCGGGTCCGAGGTGATGATTTTGAACGCCTCGGTGACCTTTTCGGTGGTCGCGCCGCCGCCCACATCGAGGAAATTGGCGGGGGAGGAGCCGTACAGCTTAATGATGTCCATTGTCGCCATCGCCAACCCAGCACCATTGACCATGCAGCCGATTTCACCGTCCAGCGCGATGTAGTTCAGATCGAACTTGGAGGCTGCGAGTTCTTTGGCGTCTTCCTCGGTTTCATCGCGTAATGCCGCGATGTCGGGGTGGCGGTAGGTGGCGTTGGAATCAAATGCCATTTTGGCGTCTAGGCAAACCAGATCGCCGTCATTGGTGACGACCAGCGGGTTGATTTCCAGCATTTCGGCGTCTTTGTCGGTGAACAGTTTATAAAGCGTGCCCATCAGGGCGACGCATTGTTTGACCTGCTTGCCCGATAGCCCCAGCGCAAACGCGATGCGGCGACCGTGGAAGCCCTGATAGCCGGTCACAGGGTCGACGTTGAACGACAGGATTTTTTCGGGGGTCGAGGCGGCGACTTCTTCAATGTCCATGCCACCCTCGGTGGAGCATACGAATGAGATGCGGGACGAGCCACGATCAACCAGCAGGGCGAGGTAGAATTCTTTGTCAATCGCCGCGCCATCCTCGATATAGATGCGGTTGACCTGTTTGCCGGCAGGGCCGGTTTGGTGGGTGACCAATGTGCGGCCCAGCATTTTGCGGGCTTCGTCGGCTGCCTCGGATACCGATTTGGTGATGCGCACGCCGCCTGCATCGCCAGCATCAGCTTCCTTGAATTTACCCTTGCCACGGCCACCTGCGTGAATCTGCGCCTTGACCACCCAGACAGGGCCATCCAATGCGCCCGCAGCGGTTTTGGCGTCTTCGGCTTTTAGAACGGCGCGGCCATCGGCAACGGGGGCACCATAGGTGCGCAGAAGTTCCTTGGCCTGGTATTCATGAATGTTCACTGATTTGTCCCATCATTGTCTACTGTTCAAGAGCAGTAAGCATGAAGGATGTAGGTAAAGAAACGGTTTTTCGTGGTTTTATGGTGAAAAGATCGTGATTAATGGCGTTTGTGATCACACTGATAATAAGTGTGATCACAAACTATTAATTTGATTCGCGCCAATGCTTCTGCCGCGTGTAAATCTGTTGCCGTATTAGGGCTTGTTGAGATTCACCGTGAATTAATGATTGCTGCCGACATATAGA
>CAYYOF010000080.1:0-15845 GCA_964473185.1 uncultured Marinosulfonomonas sp.
TTCTTTTTGATACACCCACATGATTATAGGTTGACCGACCGCTGATTTTGCACTTTTGTGCGAGAAGTTTGGCTAATCAAAAGGGTATTGCCAATGTCTCGTCAGCGAAAAATTCTGTTCATCATCATGGACCAGTTCCGCGCCGATTGCATCACTGGTGCATTGGCCGATCATATCGATCTTCCCAATATCGACGCCTTCCGAAAAGAGGCCGTAACCTTTGCCAACCATTTTTCGGTGACCAACCCGTGCGGGCCATCAAGGGCCAGCATGTTCACTGGCAAATACGCGATGAACCACCGTTCAATCCGCAACGGCGCACCGTTGTCTAACGAAATGACCAACATCGCACGCGAGGTTCGCAAATCCGGCTATGACCCGCTGTTGTTCGGCTATACCGACACCAGCATTGACCCGCGCACCTGTGATGCCAACGACCCCGACCTGAGAACCGAAGAACACGTTCTGCCTGGATTCACCGAGGCACTGGAGATGCGGTATAAGGAAAGTTATCCTTGGCGGGCATATCTGAAATCCAAGGGCTATGACATTCCGGATTACGATCAGTTCCACAATTCTATCTCGCCTGATCCAAACCGCCCCGCACGCCCCGATGATCCACCGTTTTATCGGGCCGAGGATAGCGACACCGCCTTTTTGACCAATGCGGTGATCCACGATCTGACTGTGCGTACCGATCAGAACTGGTTTGCGCTGGTGACCTATCTGCGCCCGCACCCGCCGCTGGTGGCACCCGCGCCCTATAACACCATGTATAACCCCGCCGACCTGCCAATGCCCACCCGCATGCAAACCCGTGCCCAAGAAGGCACCGTGCATCCTTTTATGACAGGTGCTCTGGTCTCGCCGACGATCAACAGCATTGTACGTGGCTGTGACGACCTGCTGGACCATGACAGCGATCAGGACGTGCAACTATTGCGCGCGCTTTATCTAGGATTGGCCAGTGAGGTGGACACCCACATCGGACGGCTCATCGCCTTTCTGAAGGAAACCGGCCAGTATGATGATACGATCATCGTGCTAACGGCGGATCACGGTGAAATGCTGGGCGACCATCATCTGTGGGGCAAGCAAAACCCGTATGATCCGGCGTTCCGCATTCCCCTGTTTATCCATGATCCGGACAATCCGGACCAATACGGCACGACTGTAGATGCCTTTACCGAAACCATCGACGTTACCCCGACCATACTGGATCTGGTCGGGCGCGATGTGCCTGCTGGGATGGACGGCACATCTTTGCGGCCGTTCCTGGAAGGGGTGCAGCCCGAGGATTGGCGCGATTGCGTGCATTTGGAGCTGGATTTTGGCGAGCCAACCGGCCCGACCACATGGCAAAAAGCCACCGGCACCACGTTGCACCAGTCCAATCTGGCAATCCTGCGCGAGAAACGATTCAAGCTGGTGCATTTCAACGGTGGCCTACCGTCCCTGTTGTTTGATCTGGAAAATGATCCGGACGAGATGGTAGATTTGGCGAATAATCCGGCCCACACAGCCACGCTGCTGCGCCTGACGCAAAAGTTGCTAAGCCACAGAATGCGCCATGCTGATCGAACCTTGGCCGATGTAAAAATCACGTCAGAAGGTGCTGTTGGGTTCAGGCCATAAGGTCCTAGTCCATCAGCTCCTGCCAGCGGTGGCACGCCACCTCGTGCCCGCTGCTGGAATGTTCCAGCTTTGGCTCGTCCACACGGCAAATATCTATCGCGAACGGACAACGGGTCTGGAACTTGCATCCCGGCGGCGGGTTGGTGGGCGACGGTATTTCACCCTCCAGCTTTTGCGCTTTGCCGGCATCATCGGGGTCCAGCGACGGGATCGCCGACAGCAGGGCCTTCGTGTAAGGGTGGCGCGGCGCGTTGAACAGTTCGCGGGTGGGCGCGGTTTCAACCAGCCGCCCCAGATACATCACTGCCACATGATCGCAAACATGGGCAACCACCGACAGATCGTGACTGATGAACAGGAATGTCAGGCCCATTTCCTGCTGAATTTCCTTTAGCAGGTTCAGAACATCGGCCTGAATCGACACATCCAGCGCCGCCACGGATTCATCAGCCACCACAAAATGCGGCTTTGAGACCAGCGCACGGGCAATCGAAATCCGCTGGCGTTGTCCGCCGGAAAATGCGTGCGGGAAACGGCGCAGGTGTTCAAGGTTCAGACGACATTTCTCAGCGATTTCGCGCACACGCTCGTCGGTTTCCTCGCGCGATTTGGTCAGGCCCATCACCTCGAGAGGTTCGGCAATAATATCGCGCACCGTCATGCGCGGGCTAAGCGCTGCGTAGGGGTCCTGAAAGATCAGTTGCGAGCGCGACCGGTAGTCTTTCAACTGGACCTTATCAATCGTGGTCAACTGGTAATCGACCTCGTCATCGGTGTATTGCACCGTGCCGCGGGTAATTGGTGCAGCTTTCAAACAGGCACGGCCCAGCGTGGTTTTACCAGAACCGGATTCGCCAACCAGCCCGAAAAAACTGCCTTTGGCGATATCAAGGTTCACACCTTCAACCGCTTTGACCACCGGTTTGGGGCCGAACAGGCCACCACCACTTAGGGGGTAGTGAACCGACAGGTCACGTGCGCGGATCAGAACGTCATCACTCATTTCGCGCCCTCCTCATTATACAGATGGCAGGCAACAGTATGACTGTCCGATACGGGTGAAAACCCCGGAATTTCACTACTACATCGCGCCCCAAGGTTCGCGGAACAGCGGGTGTTGAAGACACAGCCCGGCGGGCGTTCCAGTGGCGAGGGAATATCGCCCGGAATAGGTGTTAACGGGGTGTCCAGATCATCAAGGCTGGGCAGAGCCGCCAGCAGACCCTTGGTATAAGGGTGTGCGGGGTTGCGGATCACGTCGCGCACCGCCCCCTGTTCAACCAGCCGACCCAGATACATCACCGCCACCTTATCGGCGGTCTGGGCAATCACGCCCAGATCGTGGGTGATGAAAATAATGCCCATGCCAAATTCTTTCACCAGATCTTTCATCAGGTCGATCACTTGGGCCTGAATGGTCACATCCAGCGCGGTTGTTGGCTCGTCCGCAATCAGCAGTTTGGGTTTGGTCGACAGCGCCATGGCGATCATCGCGCGCTGGCGCATCCCGCCGGACAGCTCGAACGCGTATTGCTTGAAACGGGTCGAGGCATCGGAAATACCAACACGATCCAGCATCTCGATCGAGAACTCCTGCGCTTGTTTGCTATTCATACTCGTATGGATCATTAATTGTTCAACCATCTGGTTGCCAATGGTGATCGCCGGGGCAAAACTGGCCATCGGCTCTTGAAAGATCAACGAGATTGCGCCGCCCCGCACCACTTGCAAATCTTTCGACGATTTCAGCGACATGATATCAATCGAGCCGCTTTCAAGGTGCAGCATGATTTTGGTTTTGTCGCCGTAAATCGCATTTGACGGGTTCAGTTTCATCACCGATTTGGCGGTCACGGATTTACCCGACCCGCTTTCGCCAACCAGCCCCATAACTTCGCCAGCTTCCAATGTGAACGACACATCGTCTACGGCGGTGATCCGTCCCTCGTCCGTATCGAACTGTAGGGTAAGGTTTTCTACATCAAGAAGGCGCGTCATTATTTGTGATCCGAATAAGGGTCGGCAGCATCGCGCAATCCGTCACCGACGAACACAAAGGCCAACACGAGAATAATAAAGAAAATCACCGGTATGAAATACCATTGATAATTCAGCAGAACATCGGCGCTAGTGACGTTTTGCAACATCACCCCGAGTGAATTCACCGGATCCTTTAGGCCCAGCCCGATGAAGCTAAGCGCTGTTTCGGACAGCACCATGTAAGGAAACGAGATCACCAGATCAACGATGATATAGCTGGTAAAGCTGGGCAACAGGTGGCGGCGGATCACGTGGCGCGGTGTGGCCCCGCACAGTTGCGCCGCCAGCACGTATTCCTGATTTCGTTCGGTCAACAGGTGCGTTCGTATTCGTCGGGCCAATGTGGGCCACCCGATCAGGCCCAGCACCATCGAGATAAAGAAAAACCTCATCTCGGCGCTCCAGACATCGGGGATGAATGCGGCCAGCGCCATGAACAACGGAATACTGGGGATGGTGCGCACCGTGTCGGTTATCATCTGCAAGGCTGAATCAATCCAGCCACCGTAATACCCGGCGACCCCGCCAATCGCCAACGCTAGAACGAAGGCAATGAACACGCCGATGGTCCCCACTGCCATAGATGTGTTGATCGCGGTTAGCGTTCGGGAATAGATATCCTTGCCGGTGGAATCCGTGCCAAAGATATGGATCATGCCTTTGTCGACACCGAACAAATGCGTGTCAAAGGTGATACCGAAATATTTATACGAAGACCCCTCGGTGAAAAACTCGACATACCTGCGCCCCTCAAGACTGGTGTCAGTTTCGGTGACCCAGCGAAAGTTGGTTTTGATCGAGCGGGTCCGCTCGGTGGTATATATGAAGGGCCGCATCGAGCAGCCGTTATCATCGCAAAAGCTGGGAATTTGCGGGGCACCGTTCAGGTAATCCTTATCGCGACCAGCAATCGTCGGGTCATAGGGTGTAAGAAACGGGGCGAATATTCCTGACAGAACCAGGAAAATCAATACCCAGGCCCCAGCCAGCGCCGACTTGTTCTTTTTGAATCGTTGCCAGATCAGTTGATTTTGCGAGGCGGTAAAATACGCCTCCTTCAGTTTCTGGTCGGCAGCTGAAGGTGTGTTTGTTTGGTCGGTCATATCTATCACCCTACAATGCTGCGACGAACGCGTGGATCGGTGAGCGCCAGAATAATATCGGTGACAAAGTTGATTGTTACGATACTGGCAGTCAGCAAGAAGATAATCGCACCGGCAAGTTGTTGATCGTTTGAACGCGCCAAGGCTTCGATCAATAGCGATCCGGCCTCGGTCAGGGTCAGGATCAACGCCACGATCGGTAGTTCGTTAAAGATGCGGTTCAAATCAAAACCCAGCGAGTTGATGATCGGACTAAGCGCGTGCCGCGCCGGATAGCGCATTAACAATCGCCTGCCCGACACCCCGCGCGCCTCGGCTGCTGTCACATACAGCTTGCCAACTTCGTCCGACATCAGGGCCCGCACGGTTTGAATGGCAAACGCCGTGGCTGACCAGCCAAGAATAAAGACCGGCAACCACGCATGGCCCAGAAAATCCATCACCCTGTCATAAGACCATGCCGCGTCTCGAAATTCTTTTGAAAATAACCCCGTTAAACTGTTGCCAAACACAATGGTGGAAAACAGCATGATCATCAGCGCCAGCAGGAAATTTGGCAGCGCCAGACCCATATAGCTGACCAGACGCAGGCTGTTATTCAAAACCGCGTTCTTGGATGTGGCGGCCAGAATGCCGACAGGGATTGCGATGGCATAGGCCAAGAGTAGAGCAGATAGGCACAGCCCGAGGCTGAGCCAGAATTTTTGCCCCAAAAGCTGGCTGATGTTCAGGCGCAAGATACAGCTGTCACCAAATTCGCCCTGAAACGCATTCAGGATCCAGCTTGCCCAGCGTTGAACATAAGGTTGATCCAGTCCAAGGCGGACGCGCTCGGCCTGAATATCGGCTGGTGTGATCACCGCGCCTTGGGAGTTCTTGAAGGCCAGATACCGCTCGGCGCAATCACCGGGGACCAGTTCCATCAAGGTAAATACAATAAACGAGACCAAAACCAGCGTTATGATCGCTAACGCAGCGCGGATCGCCACGAACTTTGAAAACTGTAGCATCGAAATGCCATCCTTCCCTGAATTCTGTATCAGCCATTCGGCCTGTTTTTTAAGAGTGTGCTGCGGGCAAGGCAAACCTTGCCCGTAGCTAATTCATGTTAGTCCGACGGTATTATTCGTCTAGGAACCATTGCGTCGCACGGTAAGGATATGTCCGGTAGTAAGCATAGGACTGCGTTTTGAACTCGGTAAAATTCTTCAGCGCATTGTTGTGATAGATCGGCGCAACCGCTTTGACTGTGCCGATAAACAACAGGTTGTCGACCATGGTTTTCACCAGACGAGCCCCAACTTCATTTGACACATCCGTGCCGACAATCGCAGCCTGGAACGCATTGATGTCATCCATCATGTCATAGACATACTGTGGTGGTTTCACCCCAGAAGCTCCATTGGTATCAACATATTCGCCCCACAGCATACCTGTGCGCAGGTTGAAATAGTTGTCAAATGGCGGCTGGAACAGCTCAGAGACACCAAGGATAACCGCCAATGGCTGGCTCTTGGCATACATGGTGACGTCAAGCTGGTTTGCAGACATGGCCGAGCGGAATTCATCCGTGGTCACTTCTTTCACCGTGCTGTCGATGCCAACGTTTTTCCAGTTCTGACCAACCAGTTCGACCAGTTTGATCGAAATCGCCTGAGTTGCGACCTGCAGGTTCAGCACCATCGGCTCGCCGTTTGGCATTTCGCGCATGCCATCACCGTTGGTGTCGACCATACCCATATCGTCCAGAAGGGCATTCGCCATATCCGGATCGAACTGGGCAAAGCTTTGTTCAACCTCTTCGCTAACGAACGAAGGCGTTGGCGAGAACCCTGTATATTGCTGCGGGCGGCCAAGGCCAAAGTATACAACCTCGTTGATCTCGTCGCGGTTGATGGCAACTGACATCGCCTGACGGAAACGCAAATCACCAAAGACTTCACGTTTGCCCATGTCTTCCGAAGTGACGTTAAAGGCAAATGAGGCCAACGCGATTTCAGGCTTCAGTTCAACGGTAAAGTTACCCTTTTCCTGACCTTCCAGAAGCATCGGTGCAAAGTCCAGGTTCAACGCCTGTGCCTTGTAGTCGACTTCCGAGTTGATCAGTTTCAGCAAACGCACTTCGCTTTCACCTACGAACAATTCGTCCTGTTCGCTGATGTAAGGCAGCTGGTTACCAGCAGTATCAACCTGGAAGAAATACGGATTGGCAACCAGATGGCGCCCCTCTGTGGTTTCCGAGATGATGATGTGGCTTTCCAGTGTTGGCACAGTGCCCGCTGGCAAACCAGCAACCAGATCCGGGCTGTTCAGATACGGTGTCGCTGTATCCATCCAGTCCGAGTTGCCGTAATAGGCCGAAATCGCGGCATAGCCGTTTTCAAACCCGACAGCCGCTGCATTTGCATCCGCATCTGCATTGATTTCTGGGTGGAACTGGCCAAGGAAATGCATCGGCTGGAAGCCCTGTGCATAATGGTTGGCAAAGTGGGACAGCAGACCTGGTTTTGGCGATGGCAGGTTAAACTGCACAGTCGTTTCGTTCACGACCACAATTTCCATCGGCTCGCCACCAACAAGGACATAATCCTTTGGTTTTTCACGAACGTTGGAATCAAGCGCCAGATTGTCGTACCAGAATTTGACATCACGCGCACCGAACGGTGCACCATCCGACCACTTATGGCCTTCGCGCAAGAAGAATGTCAGCTGGGTGAAATCATCGTTCCACTCCCAAGCTTTAGCAACATTCGGCACGATTGTCGCCAGATCATCCGAGTAACGCACAAGGTTCACGTGACGGATCGACATAAAATCCGAAGTGCCGGATTCTGTTGCATTCGACAATGCATCCAGCGTGCCGCCGTATGTGCCAATGGCATCGTATGGGGCCAGAACCAGTGGTTCGCTTGGCAGCCGCTCCGCAATGGACGGCAGATCGCCATTGCCCAGAATGCGTGCATTCAAAGCATCGGAATCAGGGTTGGCCGCAAATTCTACGGTGCAATCGCCCAGTGACTGGAATTCTGCCAGCTCATATTGCTGCGGGAAAGCGCCAGCGCCAACCCCCATCATGTCCGCGACCGTAACCGCCGGACACGAAGCAGCAGTCGCCCCGCCCGCCAGCGCGATCAGCGCGACACCTGAGTATAATAGTGATTTCATTGTTTTTCCTCTCCGTTGTGATTCTATTAATAACCGTCTCGTTTTCATGTTCCACAGGTACGTATCAGTATTGTGACGCAACTGGTTTGCGCCTTTGCAGGCACTATGAAACGGGTAAAATTGTGCAATAGTTTTTGATAATCGCCAGCGTTTCTCCCCTAGTTTTTTTCGCCAGCCCAAAGCGATGGTTGCCCAGAAATAAATAAAAGACAAGCTTTTTGGCAGAATTGTCTGCAGAAACAATGGGCTCGGAATATTGCCCCGACCTGTTAATGGTCCACGTGGATTGGGCCATGACCAAACGGGGCATGCATTAAATGCTGACATCATCCGGCAGTTTAGCCGCAAGCCGGAAACACACTGGTTTTCTTGACGGTGCCATAAACAAAACTGGTGTCGATAGAAGAAATGCCATTGATCGGGTGGATTTTTCCCCTGATGAAATCCTCATAAGCATCCAGTCCAGCCACCATTACCCGCAGCAGGTAGTCAGCGGGGCCCGTCATTAAATGGCACTCCAGCACCTCGTCCAGCACCTTAATTTTACGCTCGAAGTTGCTGACAACTTCTTTGGTGTGCGGGTTCAAATGGATGCGGATAAACACCATGACCGGCAGGCCATAGGCCTTGGCGTCCACCTCGGCGCTGTAACCACGAATGGTGCCGCTTTCCTCAAGAATACGAAGGCGGCGCAGGCAGGGGGATGGCGACAGGTTAACCTTACTGGCCAGCTCCTGATTTGTGATGCGTCCATTTTGCTGTAAGGCTCGCAAGATTTGGCGGTCTTTTATGTCCATAGTCATGCCTTTTGTAGCAGGATATGCTAATATTTATGATCTTATTGGAATAAATAGCAAGAAAACACCTTAATGAAAAGCGTATCCTGTCCTCAATCAGAAAGAGGATCCTTCAATGAAAAACACCCCCAAAGGCTTTGCCACCCGCGCCATTCACCACGCTTACGACTCGCGCAAAAACGAAGGTGCCCTAACGCCGCCCCTACATCTAACCTCGACCTTTACATTTGAAACGGCTGAACAAGGCGGCGAAATATTTGCCGGTGATCGCGAGGGGTACATATATTCACGGACCAACAATCCGACAAACAATCTGCTGGAGAAACGCATCGCAACCCTAGAGGGTGCCGAAGCAGGTATCGCTCTGGCGTCGGGCATTGGCGCAATCAGTGCGGTCATGTGGACATTACTTAAGCCGGGCGACGAGATAATATCCGACAAGACATTATACGGCTGCACCTTTTCCTTTTTCAATCACGGGCTGACGAAATTCGGTATTACCGTCACCCACATTGATATGACCGACCCCGAGAACCTGAGAAAAGCCATCAGCGACAAAACCCGCGTGGTGTACTTTGAAACTCCGGCCAACCCGAACATGCGACTGGTCGACATCGCGGCGGTATCGAAAATCGCCCATGCGCATGAGGCATCCGTGGTCGTCGACAACACATATTCCACCCCCTACATCACCCGCCCAATTGAACTGGGTGCCGATCTGGTGGTTCATTCCGCCACCAAATATCTGGGCGGCCACGGTGATGTGATTGCTGGCCTTATCGCCGGCACGCAAGAACAGACCGACGAAATCCGTGGCTATGGCCTAAAGGATATGACGGGTGCGGCAATGGCCCCGTTTAACGCCATGCTGATCATGCGCGGCCTAAAAACGCTGACCCTGCGAATGGATCGCCACTGTGAAAATGCTATGGCTGTGGCGGAACTGCTGGAAGCAAGCGATGCTGTGGAAATCGTGAATTATCCGGGGCTGACCAGTTTTCCACAACATGAACTGGCCAAACAGCAGATGGCTGACTTTGGTGGCATGATCTCGTTTGAATTGGCTGGCGGATACGAGGCAGGGACCAAAATGATGAACCGGTTGAACATGATTGCCCGCGCCGTTTCATTGGGCGATGCTGAAACTCTGGTCCAGCACCCCGCCAGCATGACCCACGCCACCTACACCCCAGAAGAGCGCGCCGAGCACGGGATCAGCGAAGGGTTGGTGCGTCTTTCGGTCGGGCTCGAGGATATCGACGATATTCTGGACGATATCCGGCAGGCGCTGCCAAAAACATAACCCCGTTTTTCGGAGCTGCGTTATGCGTGGCTCCGGACCTTACGGCGTCCGTGCCAACCCCGCCTTCACCCGCCGCAACGGGATCGAGGATTCAATCGATGCCACACCCGGTATCCTGGTCAGTCGTCCAGTCATGAACTTCTCGAACTCCGCCAATCCGGTTGTCGCAACCCGCAGTAAATAGTCACGGTTACCGGTCATCAGCCAACAGTCCACCACCTCGGGCAGGTTTTTGACGGTGGTCTCGAATATTTCCAGCGCTTCATCCACCTGCTTATCCAACTGAACCGATACAAAAACCGAAACATCATATCCTAGAAGAGCCTCGTCAACCAACGCGCTATACCCCGTGATCACGCCCGCCTCTTCCAGCTTTTTTACCCTCCGCGACACGGGCGTCGCACTTAGCCCAACGATCTGGCCCAGTTCCTGAACCGACATTCGACCATCACGTTGAAGCGACCTGATAATCTTAACGTCAAATGCATCAATATTAGGGGAATTCACCATCAAAACCTCTCAAAACGATAATTACCGCCAATCACAGCAAGTATTCTAGAGATATAGCAAAGACACACTACGCAATGCCACCGTAATATAAACGCGCGCAAAGCGCTTTACTGTCAGCCAAGAAAGCATTCGTTATGAACAGCCCACACCTGAAAACAATCGAGCAACGCCTGCTGTGGCTGTCGCACTGGATGATCCATAACGCCAACCACATCCGGCCCAAAGCGGACGGGATCAAAGTGGGCGGGCATCAGGCATCTTCGGCCTCGATGGTGTCGATCATGACGGCGCTGTATTTTAGCGCGCTGCGGCCCGAGGACCGTGTGGCGGTGAAACCGCATGCCTCGCCGATTTTCCACGCCATGCAATATCTGATGGGCAACCAGACGGTTGAGAAAATGCAGAACTTCCGCGGGTTAGGCGGCGTGCAATCCTATCCCAGCCGGACCAAGGATATTGACGATGTGGATTTCTCGACTGGCTCAGTCGGGCTGGGCGTGGCGATCACCTCGTTTGCCTCCATCATTCAGGACTATATCGAGGCCAAGGAATGGGGCGCGGACCTTCCGCTGGGCCGGATGGTGGCGCTGGTTGGTGACGCGGAGCTGGACGAGGGAAACATATACGAGGCGCTGCAAGAGGGTTGGAAAAACGATCTGCGCAATTGCTGGTGGATCATTGATTACAACCGCCAATCGCTGGACGGCATCGTGCGCGAAGGACTGTTTGAGCGGGTCGAGAAGATTTTCGATGCCTTTGGCTGGGACGTGGTGCGGATCAAGCACGGCGTGTTGCAACGAGCCGCATTCGAGGAAAACGGCGGCGTTGCGCTACGTGACTGGATCGACGCTTGCCCCAATCAGCTCTACTCGGCGCTGACCTATATGGGCGGGGCCGTGTGGCGCAAACGGCTGCTGGATGATCTGGGCGATCAGGGCGATGTTTCGGCATTGATCGAAGCGCGGTCGGATGCTGAACTGGCCGCATTGATGGAGAACCTCGGCGGCAACTGCGTCGACACGATGGCCGATGTTTTCGCGGCCATCGACCATGACCGCCCCGTCTGTTTTCTGGCCTATACGGTCAAGGGCTGGGGCACCCCGATTGCCGGTCACAAGGACAACCACGGCGGGTTGATGAACAAGGTCCAGATGGGCAAGTGGCAGGCCGATATGGGGGTTGCGGCAGGCGAGGAGTGGGAGAAATTCGCCACCGTGGATGACGTCCCCGCCTTGCAAGGGTTCCTTGATCAAGTGCCGTTTTTCGCCAAAGGGCGACGCCGATTTCAGGATGACGCAATCGATGTTCCGGAAATTGTGCTCAGTTCCGAGCGCGAGATTTCAACCCAGATGGCATTCGGCAAAATCCTCGATGATCTGTCCAAGGGCGACAGCAAACTGGCCCAGCGCATCGTCACCACCTCGCCCGATGTGACCGGTACCACCAACCTTGGCCCGTGGGTGAACCGGCGCAAACTGTTCGCCCGAAAACCACTGGTGGATACATTCCGCGCCGAAAACATCCCCTCAACCGCTAAATGGGATTTCACGCCCGATGGCCAGCACATTGAACTGGGCATCGCCGAGATGAACCTGTTTTTGCTGCTGGGCGCCGCTGGCCTGTCGCATTCACTGTTCGGTAAACGCCTGATCCCGATTGGCACCCTATATGATCCGTTCGTCGTCCGCGGTTTGGATGCGTTGAACTACGCCTGTTATCAGGACGCACGGTTCATGGTGGTCGGCACCCCGTCCGGCATCACGCTGGCCCCCGAAGGTGGCGCACACCAATCCATCGGCACCCCGCTGATCGGCATGTCCCAAGACGGGTTGGCCGCGTTCGAACCTGCCTTTGTTGATGAATTGGCGGTGATCATGGGGTGGGCGTTTGAATACATGCAAAAGGATGGCGAGGGTGATCCGGACGAGCGCACTTGGCTGCGCGATGAAACCGGTGGGTCGGTCTATCTGCGCCTGTCGACCAACCCGCTGGAGCAGCCCGGCAAGCGGGTCGATGATGCATTTCGACAGGGCGCGATTGACGGCGCATACTGGCTGCGCAAACCGGGACCGAATTGCGAAGTTGTGATTGCCTATCAAGGCGTCATTGCGTCTGAGGCGATCAAGGCGGCGGGCATCATCGGTGGTGGACGACGTGATGTGGGGGTGCTGGCCGTCACATCAGCCGACCGTCTGAACGCGGGCTGGACCGCCGCACAACGGGCGCGCGCACGGGGCAATTCCACAGCCACCGGCCATATCGAAACCCTGATGGCGGAGCTGCCGCCGCATTGCAATATCATCACCGTTATTGATGGCCATCCGGCAACATTGGCGTGGCTGGGCGCGGTTCACGGACACCGGACAATCCCGCTTGGGATTGAACACTTTGGTCAAACCGGCACCATTGCGGACCTTTACCACCACTACGGTATTGATGCCGCCTCGATTGTCGAAAAGGTCAACGGGCTAACGGCGGGCAAGGTTGTGGCAAAACACGTTTAGTTAACGGGGCGGGATTTTTCCGCCCGTCATCACCGTCACCTTGTCGGCAGCGGCCTGAACCAGCGGGCCGGTTTGCCGGGTCACCGCATCGGTAAACCGCGCGGCTGGCCCCGAAACCGACAGCCCAGCAACGGCGTTGCCCTGCGCGTCATAAATCGCCGCCGCAATGCAGCGCATCCCCAGATAACGCTCCTCGTTATCAATCGCCCAGCCCCGCCGCGCCGCAACCTTTAGATCAGCGATCAACGCATCAGCAGACGTCAGGGTATGCGAGGTAAATTCCGTCTGGCCCGATTTGGATATGATACTGGCCACCTGTTTGTCCGGCATATTGGCCAGCATCGCTTTGCCAATCCCCGAGGCATGCATCTGGCTGCGGGTGCCCGCCCGAAAAAAGGCGCGGATCGGGTTGTGCGTTTCAACCTGTGACACAAACACGATATGCCCATCCTCGGCGATCCCCAGATTGGCGGTTTCGCCGGTTTGCTCCATCAATTCGCGCATGGATTGCTGTGCCGCCTCGATCAGATTGGTGCGCACCAGATAGGTGTTGCCAACCCGAAAGGCACCGATGCCAATCGCCCATTCCTGTAGCCCCGTGTCAAAATCCGTGAACCCATGGTTTTGCAAGGTCGCCAATATCCGGTGCACCGTTGACGGGGGCATGTCCACATGCAGCGCCAGATCGCCAAGGGTCGCGCTGTGCATCTGCGCCAAAGCCTCGAGTATCACCAGCCCGCGATCCAGCGCCTGCACCGTCCCGCCAGCAGCATTCGGCGTTGCGTTACGGGGCCGCCCGCGTTTGCGTTTTTCGGTTGGTTGCTCTGACATAACGGTGCCTTTCAGCGCAAAAAAGATTCCCGGAGGATTCTAAGGATGGGAAATGGAAAAATAATTCATCATTGTTTTCAATGCAATAGGAATTAAACCCGCTTTATGAAAATTCTTTTCAGAAAAATTGCAAAAATACGCTGGTCAAATATTATTACCAAACCCGCACTCAAGCCGAGAGAATCGCCATGCCCAATCATTGCTCCGCACATAACCCCGTTTTCATCCCCGGCCCGACCAACATCCCCGAGGTCTTGCGCCGCTCGGTTGATATGCCGACGATGGATCACCGTTCAGCCGCGTTCAAAGATATTCTGCACCCTGCCCTTGATGGTGTGAAACAGGTGCTTAAAACCAAGGATGGCGAGGTGTTCATCTTTCCCTCCACGGGGTCCGGCGGCTGGGAAACCGCGCTGAGCAACACGTTATGCGCGGGCGACAAGGTGCTGGCGGCCAACAACGGTATGTTCAGTCAGAAATGGATCGACATGTGCGAACGCCACGGGCTGGATGTTGAAGTGGTCAACGTGCCTTGGGGTGAAGGCATCCCCGCAGATCGTTTCGCCGAAATTCTGGCAGCGGATGCGGGCCACGAAATCAAGGTCGTGCTGGCCACTCACAATGAAACCGCAACCGGCGTGGTGTCCGACATTGCCGCCGTTCGCGCCGCAATGGATGCGTCAAACCATCCGGCGCTGTTGTTTGTCGATGGCGTTTCATCCATCGGGTCAATGGATTTCCGCATGGACGAATGGGGCGTGGATGTAGCTGTGACCGGCTCGCAAAAGGGCTTTATGTTGCCCGTCGGTCTGGCCATTACCGCCTTTAGCCCCAAAGCATTGGCAGCTGTTGATGCCGCCACCCTGCCCCGCTGGTTTTTCGACATCCGCGACATGCGCGCCGGATATGCCAACAACGGCTACCCTTACACCCCACCCGTCGGTATGCTGAACGGCTTGAAACTGTCGACCGAAATGCTGCTGGCCGAGGGTCTGGAGAACGTATTCGCCCGCCACACCCGCATCGCCACAGGGGTGCGCGAGGCGATTGCCGCGTGGGGCCTGCCGCTCTATGCCGCCAGCCCTGACCTTTATTCCAACTCGGTCAGCGCCATCAAAACGCCGGACGGCTTTGATGCGGACGCTCTGGTCGCCCATGCCTCAACAAAATACGATGTGGCCTTTGGCGCTGGATTGGGGCAGGTCGCAGGCAAGCTGTTTCGCATCGGCCATCTGGGCAGCCTGACGGATGTGATGGCGCTGTCGGGCATCGCAACAGCAGAAATGTGCATGGTTGATCTGGGGCTGGACATTACGCTAGGCTCTGGTGTTGCCGCCGCCCAAGCGCATTACAGAACGACAGCATAAAGGACGATTGATGTATATCCCAACACTCGATGACATGCTGCAAGCACGTGCGCGCATCATCCCCTACATCCACCAAACTCCTGTGCTGACCTCGACGTTTATGAACGAGCTGACAGGGGCCGAGCTGTTCTTCAAATGCGAGAATTTCCAAAAAGCTGGCGCGTTCAAGGTGCGCGGCGCTTGTAACGCGGTGTTTGGCCTGCCGGACGAGATGCTGGAAAAAGGCGTCGCCACGCACAGTTCCGGCAACCACGCCCTGAGCCTGTCCTATGCCGCTGGTCGTCGTGGTATCCCCTGCCACGTGGTGATGCCCCGCACCGCACCGCAGGCCAAAAAGGATGCGGTGATTGGCTATGGCGGGCTGATCACAGAATGCGAGCCATCGACCTCTTCACGCGAAGACGTGTTCGCTGGTGTTGCAGCCAAAACCGGCGCTGATTTCGTGCATCCCTATAATGACCCGCGTGTCATTGCCGGCCAAGCCACCTGTTCTGCCGAACTGATCGAACAAGTCACCAATCTGGACGCCGTGATCGCGCCAATCGGTGGCGGCGGGATGATTTCGGGCACCTGCCTGACCCTGTCCAACC
>CAYYOF010000081.1:0-6553 GCA_964473185.1 uncultured Marinosulfonomonas sp.
TCGAACGCCAAGATGTGCGTGCAAATCCGATCCAGAAAGAAGCGGTCGTGCGAGATCACCACGGCGCAACCGGCGAAATCGACCAAAGCATCTTCCAAGGCGCGCAGGGTTTCGACGTCTAGATCATTCGTTGGCTCATCGAGTAGCAGCACGTTGCCGCCGGAACGCAGCAGCCGCGCCATGTGGACTCGGTTACGTTCGCCGCCCGATAGCATCGACAGTTTTTTCTGCTGATCACCGCCCTTGAAGTTGAACGCCGAGCAATAGGCGCGCGAGTTCATTTCGGCGTCGCCGAGCATGATGATGTCTTGCTTGTCGGTGATCGCCTCCCACACGGTGGCGGTATCAATCAGATCATCGCGGGATTGATCGACGTAGCTAAGTTGCACGGTATCGCCAAACGTCACCGACCCCGCATCGGGCTGTTCCTGCCCTGTCATCATCCGGAACAGCGTGGTTTTACCCGCGCCGTTGGGGCCAATGACGCCGACAATCGCACCGGGGGGGATAGAGAATGACAAATCCTCGATCAACAGTTTGTCGCCCATGGCTTTCTTCAAGTTCTCGACTTCGATCACCTTTCCCCCAAGGCGCGGCCCGTTCGGAATGATGATCTGGGCTTTGCCCATTTTCTCGCGCTCCGACATGTTGGCCATGTCGTTATAGGCGTTGATGCGGGCCTTGGATTTGGCCTGACGGGCCTTTGGGGATGCGCGCATCCATTCCAGCTCGCGTTCAAGGGTTTTCTGCCGAGACTTGTCCTCGCGGGCCTCTTTTGACAGGCGTTTGGCTTTTTGCTCCAGCCACGAGGAATAGTTGCCCTCCCACGGCACACCTTGGCCACGGTCCAGTTCCAGAATCCACGAGGTGATATCGTCGAGGAAATAACGGTCATGGGTGACGATCAGGATGGTGCCCTTGTAGGCCATCAGGTGGTTTTGCAGCCATGCGATGGTCTCGGCGTCGAGGTGGTTGGTCGGCTCATCGAGCAGCAGCATGTCGGGCGCTTCGAGCAGCAGTTTGCACAGCGCGACACGGCGCATTTCACCGCCCGAAAGCGTGGTGACATCGGCGTCATCGGCGGGGCAGCGCAGGGCTTCCATGCTGACGTCTATTTGCGCGTCCAGATCCCACAGGTTCTGCGCGTCAATCTCGTCTTGCAGATTGGCCATTTCGTCGGCGGTCTCATCCGAGTAGTTCATCGCCAGCTCGTTATAACGATCCAGAATGGCCTTCTTCTCGGCCACCCCAAGCATCACGTTTTCACGCACGGTGAGGGTGGTGTCGAGTGTGGGTTCCTGCGGCAGATAACCCACCTTGGCCCCTTCGGCCACCCATGCCTCGCCGGTGAAATCCTTGTCCATGCCCGCCATGATCTTCATCAAAGTGGATTTACCCGAGCCGTTCACACCAACCACGCCGATTTTCACGCCCGGCAGGAAGTTCAGGTGGATGTTTTCAAACAGCTTCTTGCCGCCGGGATAGGTTTTGGACACACCGTCCATGAAGTATACGTATTGATAGGCTGCCATGAGGGATGCTCCTGAATGGGATTCTTGTGCTGGGGGCCTTGATACCCAACTGGGGGGCGGTGGGCAATCACATGAATACAGCATTGAAAAAATTGGCCAGTCCGGTATCGATGTAATATCCATCCAGAAACTGGAGAGCCGTCATGAGCCAAATACCCACTCCCCAAGAGTATCGCCCAGCCGAGGACCGTTACGACAAAATGGTCTATCGCCGCTGTGGCAATTCAGGGGTGAAACTGCCTGTGGTGTCGATGGGGCTGTGGCACAATTTTGGCCATGACACGCCGCATGATGTGAAGCGTGCCATGTGCCAGACCGCCTTTGATAATGGCATCACGCATTTTGATCTGGCCAACAACTACGGCCCGCCAGCGGGCAGTGCGGAATCTGCTTTTGGTGAAATCCTGAAGACCGATTTTGCCGGATACCGCGATGAGCTGATCATTTCCTCCAAGGCCGGATATGACATGTGGCCGGGGCCGTATGGCGAGTGGGGCAGCCGGAAATATCTGATTGCGTCATGTGATGCGTCGTTGAAACGGATGGGGCTGGAATATGTGGATATTTTCTATTCACACCGGTTTGACCCTGACACCCCGCTTGAGGAAACCATGGGGGCGTTGGACCAGATTGTGCGCTCGGGCAAGGCGTTATACGCTGGGATATCATCGTATAATTCGGAACGGACCCGCGAGGCGGTGGAGATTTTGAATGATCTGGGCACGCCCTGTCTGATCCATCAACCCAGCTATAACATGCTGAATCGCTGGGTTGAGGAGGACGGATTGAAAGAAACATTGGCGGGTTTGGGCATCGGTTCAATCGCGTTTACGCCGCTGGCGCAGGGGATGCTGACCAGTAAATACCTAAAAGGTGTGCCGGAAGGCAGCCGCGCAATGCAGGGAAAATCGCTGTTGCCCGGAATGCTGAGTGATCACGCGATTGAAAGTATTTGCGGCTTAAACGCGATTGCCGAGCGGCGCGGGCAGACCCTGGCGCAGATGGCGATTGCGTGGGTGCTGCGCGATGGCGGTATCACCACGGCGCTGATCGGGGCGTCAAAGCCTGCGCAGGTTCTGGATTGTGTCGGGGCGGTTGAAAACCTTGAATTTAGCGCTGATGAGCTGGCCGAGATTGACAGGCTGGCCGAGGATGAGGCGATCAACCTTTGGGCGCGCTCGAGCGAGACCGATTGAGATATGATGCAGAACGGTCTTCCACATGCGGCTCCTGGCCAGCGTATCGGCCTGCTTGGTGGATCATTCGATCCGCCGCATTCGGGGCATGTGCATATATCTAAGGCGGCGTTGAAGCGGTTCGATCTGGATCAGGTTTGGTGGCTGGTTTCGCCGGGAAATCCGTTGAAGTCGGATGCACCTGCGGCGATGGAGACGCGGCTGGTGGCGTGCCTTGCGATCTCGGATCATCCACGGATCAAGGTGACGGATTTTGAGGCCCATGTTGGCACGCGGTATACGGCGCAGACGTTGGAGGCAATGTTTGCGCGGCGGCGGGGGGTGCGGTTTGTCTGGTTGATGGGGGCGGATAATCTCAGCACTTTCCATCGCTGGCAGCGCTGGGAATGGATCATGGAAAACGTGCCTGTCGGGGTGATTGCACGGCCTGGCGACAGGACATCGGCGCGGATGTCCAAGGCGGCGAAACGTTATGAGGGGTTTCGGTTGCGGGGTAATCAATCGGGGGTGCTGGCGGATGCGACCCCGCCGGCGTGGTGCTTTATAAACGTGCCGATGGTGGATATTTCGTCGACGGACATTCGGGCGCAGGGTGGCTGGAAACGTTAGCGTTTCAAGGCGGCCGAGCCGATGCCGGTGCTGATTAATAAGGCGAGGCCGATGAGGGTGATTGCATCGGGCCAGTCATTGAAGACGAACCAGCCAAGGATGGTGGCAGCGATCAGCTGGAAGTAAACGAAGGGTGCGAGCGTGGAGGCGGGGGCCATGCGGTAAGCCACGATCAACAGCAGGTTTCCGGCCATTGAGGCAAAGGCCGAGAGCAGGGTGAGGGCGGTGATTTGTGGGGTGAATGCAGGGATGTGGGCAAGGCCAAGCGGGGCCAGCACCAATGCGCCGATCATCAGGTGGCTGAGCAGCAAAGCACGGGGCGGAGCGGCATGGGCGAGCCATCTGCTGGCGGTGAGGTAGCTACCGTAGCACAGCCCTGCGAGCACGGCGAAACCAAGGCCCGGGGTCATGCCAAAGCCGGGTTTAACGACCAACAGCACACCACAAAATCCCAGTAGGAGCAGGGCTGTTTGCTTGCGGGTGATGGGTTCATTCAGCAACCACGCCGACAGGAAAAATGACAGGATCGGGCCGACAAAGAAGGCGCCAAATACGGTGGGTAGGGCCTCGGTTTGCAGGGCGGTCAGGATCGAGGAAATACCCGCCGTGATCAGCAGGCCACGCAACCAGATGCGCCAATCCAGAAACAGGCGCAGGTCCAGTTGGCCACGTGGCAGGAACGACAGCACCATCAACGCGCCAAGGCCAAAGCGGGACCACGCCAGAAAGAACGGATTGAAACCATGCCCAGTGACGAGGAGTTTCCCTGCGGTGTCGCCTATCGGGATCAGGGACATGGCGATAAACATGATGGCGGCGGCGCGTAACATTCGGGCAATTTAGGCCGCGGCATGATGAATGGAAAGTGCAAAACGGGCATTGTTCTTAGGGTGCGGGATTGATTATAACTCGATATTATGAGTGATAATTTCACACGACGATTTGTCATTGGCGCATTGCTTGCGAGCGTTTCAAATGTGGCCTTGGCCGAAGCACCTGTTGCCTCGATCAGGCCCAAGCCCCGCGCCGGGGATTTTCGTAAAAGGACGGTTCGCGGGGCGGATGCGCTGATTGCCAATGCGCGGTTGGGCGGCAAGGTTGGATACGTGGTGGCCGATGCCAAGACGGGGCTGATTTTAGAGAGCGGAAACCCCATTCTGGCGCAACCGCCAGCCAGTGTGACCAAGACGATCACCGCACTTTATGCTTTGGATTCATTGGGTTCCGGATTTCGTTTCAAGACGCGGTTGATGGCAACAGGTCCGATTAGCAATGGGCGGCTGAAGGGTGATCTGGTGCTGGTGGGGGGGGGGGATCCGACGCTGACCACCGATGATTTGGCCGAGATGGCAGCGGGGTTGAAGCGGGCAGGGGTGCGCGAAGTGGTCGGCAAGTTCAAGGTGAACGCCAGTGCGCTGCCCTATGTGAAAAGCATTGATAGCAGTCAGCCGGACCATGTGGGGTATAGCCCTGCGGTGTCGGGGCTGAACCTGAATTTCAACCGCGTGCATTTTGAGTGGAAGCGGATCGGCGGTGTCGGCGGGAAATACGAAATTTCGATGGATGCCCGCACGGAAAAATACCGCCCCCGTGTTAGCATTGCCAAGATGCGTGTCGTGAACAGGGAGGTGCCGGTTTACGGATATGAAAGCACGAATGGCGTGGACAGTTGGACCGTTGCAAGGCGTGCGCTGGGCAAGGGCGGCAGCCGCTGGTTACCGGTACGAAAGCCGCATCTGTATGCGGCGGAAGTGTTCCAGACGATGGCCCGCACGCAAGGGGTTAAACTGTCCCGCGCTGTAGAGGTGAAAGGGGCGGCTAGAGGCACGGTTCTGGTGGAACACAAGAGTGATGATTTACGCACATTACTGCGGGCTTTGTTGAAATATTCCAATAACATGACAGCAGAAGCTATCGGTATGACCGCAAGTGCGGCGCGGGGTGGTACGGGTGGCAGTTTGAAGGCATCCGCCAAGAAGATGAGCAGCTGGACGGCATCCCACACGGGGGCACGAAAGTCGAAGTTTGTGGACCATTCTGGGCTGGGGGCCGGATCGCGCCTGACGGCGGGGGATATGGTGGCGGCACTGGTGAAACAGGGGCCGAACGGACAGCTGGCGCATCTGTTGAAACCGATTGCGTTACGGGACGCAAAGGGGCGGGTGATCAAGGGGCATCCGGTCAAGGTTCATGCCAAAACCGGCACGCTGAATTTCGTGTCGGCACTGGCCGGATATGTGACCGCGCCCGATGGCACACGGCTGGCATTTGCGATGTTCATGGCAGATGAAAAACGCCGCGCTGGTGTGGCGAAAGTAGACCGCGAAGCACCGCAAGGATCCAAGTCGTGGAACAGGGCGGCCAAGCGGTTGCAGCAGGCGTTGATAGAGCGCTGGGCGACGCTGTATGGGACTTGAGTTTCGTACAGATGGTACATTTCAGCGTCTGTTTGGTACAAAACCGCCTTATAGTGCGCCAATCAGATCGGCATAGCTGTAGAAAGCAAAAATTACCCCGTCAATCAGAGCGCCGTGGTTCAGGGTGAATAGCCAGTTGAAGCCATAAAGTGGGAGCCAAATGGCAAGGGTGATGAGGACGCAAATTGCAATTGATCCTAGACGGCCGTGAATTTCAGAACCCTTGGCACCGGATTCCAGCTTTTTGACAATCCATTGACGCAGAACTTCCGGGTATTGCAATGCAAGGGTAGCGATGCCGATCAGCAGGTGGAGGAAAGTTGGCAGCAGGGTTGAGCCAAGCATAAGCGCGAGCCACCAATAATCGGACCGGTTGGTTTGCAGCTGATTGAACAATTCACCAAGGTCTAGAAGCGGGGTGCCATCGATGGGGCGGACAAGGTGGATGTAGGTGATGATTGCGCCGCCAAGGATGAAAAATATTACAACGCCGCCGATGGTATCCATCAGGGCATTAAGCGGGGTGGAGCGGGCAAGGCCGCGGTGCAGAAGGTAACGGGTTAGACCGGTTGAGGCGAAATCAGCCACGGCGTTCAGGATGGGGAAGATCGCGAAGAAGAGCAGCAGGTAGGTGGGGGGGAAGGTTTTGGTGGTTTCCAGAGACGGTAGAAAATAGATCGCAAGTGTGATGAGCAAAAACAATGCAGCGAGATAGAGTAGGCTGAATACTGGACGCTTGCCGTATTTCTGCTCGGCAAATTGTAATGCGCCTGCGCCTGCGCCTGCGCCTGCGCCTGCG
>CAYYOF010000081.1:6653-15502 GCA_964473185.1 uncultured Marinosulfonomonas sp.
TGCGATTGCGATTGCGACTGCGACTGCGACAGCGATTGCGGCTGGTACATCAAATTGTTTTGATACGAATATCCCGCCATACAAAATCACGCTGGCGCGGATAAACGATGGCCAGCGCCAGCGTGATTTTGTTTTAGCCGCATATAGGTAAAGAAAAAATGAAGCCGAGAGCCAAAATATAACGAAGATTCGCGCGATCCCTGATCCGGCGGGGGCGATTGACAGGTCGCCAATTTGTAATGGGCTGCCCGCCAGCCATTGGGCAATGAAAGATAGTAGCGGATAGGCCACGGCCAAAACCATGGTTGCGTTGATTAACCCGTGACTAAAGGCAACGCGTGCGGGCGGGGCGTCTGCACTGATTTCGGGACGCGAGAGCCGGTTATTTAGCCATTCCAGCACATCAAACATGGTGTCGTGGTAAAAGGTTTTCCAACTGTCGTGGTTGAGGGCGGCAATCCAGCGGGTGCGGTCGGCATCATTTTTCCAAAGGGTGGCGATGGACAGGAATTTATAACACAGCACAAAGATCACAATGGGGGCATAGGTAAGCTAGCCGAGGGACCATAGAAAATCAGCAATGTTACCCAATAAAACGCGTCCCTTTGGAATGTAGTTCTAGCATAGGCGGTGTTTGGATTGAGGCAAGGGGATGTGTGGCGGGGTGGACCCCGCCCTACCGATAGTTACGGCAACACATGTCGCGCCCTTGCGCCCCGTTCAATTGCGGCGGCGTGCAGGCGGTCTATGTCCAGTTCGTAGCGGATTTCTTCGAGCAGGCGCAGTTCGGTTTCGCGCAGTTTGCCATCGGCCGCGGCCACATCGCAAGCCAGCGCATAGGCGGTTTCATACAGCCGTTCGGGCAGATCATTACGGATGATGCCGAACAGGGCGTCGAGCCCGTCTTCCTCGCCAAACAGGTCAAACACGGTTTGCGAAACGGTTCTGACGCGGTCCATATCGTAGTCGGCAAAGACCGGCAGGTGGTTCACGATGGCCTGAATGGTCAGCAATTCCGAGGCGCGGATGTCCTCGTCAGACGCAGAAATGGCGATCATTACAGCGACTAGGCTGTCTTGGGGGGTGAAGGAGTGGGGAATATCGGTCACTTTTATTTCCTAAATCTGGCGTGTTCTATAGGGTCAGAATATTGACGCGGGCGGGGCGGGGCAATAGGGACGTTGCGATGCTTGGGCGTGAATGCCCCGAAACTTGCCGAGAAAGTGTAATAATATGTCTGATCTGGTCGAAACCGCGATGAATTCCAAAGCCTGGCCCTTTGAGGAGGCGCGACGGGTATTGAAGCGGTTGAACGGCAAGACACCTGAAAAGGGGTATGTGTTGTTCCAGACGGGGTATGGCCCATCGGGGCTGCCGCATATTGGCACGTTTGGCGAGGTGGCCCGCACGACGATGGTGCGGCGCGCGTTCGAGGCGATGAGCGATATCCCGACGCGGCTGATCTGTTTTTCCGATGATATGGACGGGTTTCGCAAGGTTCCCGGTAATTTGCCCAATCAGGAGATGCTGGCCGAGGATTTAAACCTGCCGCTGACCAAGGTGCGTGATCCGTTTGGCACGCATGAGGGGTTTGCCCAACACAACAATGCGCGGCTGTGTGCGTTTCTGGACAGTTTCGGGTTTGAATACGAATTTGCGTCATCGACCGAGTATTACACGTCAGGCAAGTTTGACGAGGCGTTACTGACGGCGCTGGCGCGGTTCGACAAGATTATGGAGATCATGCTGCCGACGTTGGGGGCCGAGCGCCAAGCGACCTATTCGCCGTTTTTGCCGGTGTCGCCGAAGACGGGCCATGTGTTGCAGGTGCCGACATTGGAGCGCAATGTTGAAGCGGGCACGATTACCTATGAGGAGCCGGATGGCGAGCGGGTAGAGGTTCCCGTGACTGGTGGTCATGTAAAATTGCAGTGGAAGCCGGATTGGGGCATGCGATGGGCCGCTTTGGGTGTGGATTACGAGATGTCGGGCAAGGATTTGATCGACAGTGTTACGCAATCGAGCAAGATTTGCGCGGCATTGGGGGCGCGCCCGCCAGTGAGCCTGTCTTATGAGTTGTTCAATGACGAGAGTGGCCAGAAGATTTCCAAGTCCAAGGGCAATGGTCTGACGATGGAGGAGTGGCTGATGTATGCGCCACCGGAATCGTTGCAGTATTTTATGTATCTAAAACCGAAAACCGCCAAGCGGCTGTATTTTGACGTGATCCCGAAAGCGGTGGACGAGTATCATCAGCAGTTGCGGGCCTTTGGCGGGCAGGATTTGAAAGCGCAGTTGGCCAATCCGGTGTGGCATTTGCATCGCGGGCAGCCGCCGGAAAGCGGGATGTTGGTGTCGTTTGCGATGTTGTTGAATTTGGCATCCGTTTCGGCAGCCGAGAGCAAGGATGCGCTGTGGGGGTTCATCAAGCGATATGCGCCGGACGCCAGCCCCGAAACGCATCGCGATCTGGATGCCGCCGCAGGGTATGCGGTGAAGTATTACCACGACTTTGTTGCCCCAACGAAGGTGTACCGCGCAGCGGATGAGCGTGAGCGCGCGGCGATGAACAATCTGTTGGCGCGCCTAAAAGCGTGGGATGGTCCGGCGGATGCGGATGCGTTGCAGACGATGGTGTTTGCGGTGGGCAAAGAGCACGGGTTCGAGCCGTTGCGCGACTGGTTCAAGGCATTATACGAGGTGCTGCTGGGCGCGTCCCAAGGGCCGCGGTTTGGCGGGTTTATTGCGCTATATGGCGTGGACGAGACTGTGGCTCTGATCGAGAAGGCGTTGAGCGGCGGGCTGGAATAGCCGCGCTGCCTCTGACGAATTATCATAGGTTGACTGGTTTTGTGTGGCGCACCGTTGGTGCGGCTGTTTTTTTCGTGCGCGATACACTTTCATTGAACGATCCTGGGTCTGGCACCGAGCGCAATGGTTAACTCTGATTAACCCCGCTTTGATACATATTCCCCCATTCGGGCCAATTGCCTGAATTTTCAAACGGTAACTGAAATTTGAGCGGATCAATGGTGGCCTGTGGCCCCAGTGCGTGCCTGCACGCGCGTTCCGGATATGTGGAAAGGGGTTAAGATGAACAAGGCAATCACGGATGGTTTGGTGTTTACACCACCGGAATTTGCGAACGGTTTAGATGTGTGGTCCAGTCAGGATGGCACAGTGGGCCAAGACACTTATGCGGGGGCGGCCAATGCGGCCTTTGTGCCTGCGGATCAGGATTTTGGTGGCTGTCTGGAGTTGCAAAAAACCACTGCCACACAAAAGCTGCGCTATATGGGGCAGACGCAGATGTTGGCTGGCTGTTACCTGCGCATTACCGCGCGGGTAAAAGCCGTCAGTGGCAATCTGGCGACGGTCCGGATTGCGGGTTGGGCTGGCACAGCGTCGGATGTGCATGTTGGCGGGCTGATCGAGGTTGGTCCAAGCGTGACGCTGACCACTTATGGCGAGGTGGTGACGGTTTCTGCGATTGTGGGTGCCGGTGTGCGTAATGGCGTGGATATGCAATGGGGCAGTGCGCCCGCCTATGGCCATTTCGGGCTGGATTTGACCGGCCCAACGGGGGGTGTTGTTCGGATTGACGACATCCAGATCGAGGACATCACCGCTGCGTTTTTGCGCGACATGATGGACTGGGTTGATGTGAAGGATTACGGTGCCGTCGGTGATGGTATTGCCGATGATATGCCGGCATTCGAAGCCGCAGATGCCGCCGCCAACGGGCGTCGGGTTCTGATTTCTGCGGGCACCTACCATTTGGCTGATCATGTTACTTTTGAAAACCCTGTCCGGTTTGAAGGCACTGTGACCATGCCGACTGACAAGCGGCTGGTTTTGAGCAAGAATTTCGATTTGCCAACCTATATTAATGCGTTCGGGGATGAAGAACTGGCGCTGAAGAAAGCGTTGCAGACATTGTTGAACTATTCAGACCATGAATCGCTGGATATGGGCGGCAGACGGGTTCAACTAACCGGACCGCTGGATGTGCAGGCTGCTGTTGCCAACCGCGATACTTTTGAATCCCGCCGCGTTTTACGAAACGGGCAAATTCAGGCTATTGCAGGGTCAGCATGGGATACCGATGTTGTGGTTTCGGCGGCGACTTATGCACCAGCTGATCCAAAAACCCTGACGGCGGTTGCAGATGTGGCCAATATTCAGGTCGGATCATTGGTGCAGGGCAATGGCGTTGGGCGCGAAGTTTATGTCCGTTCTAAAAATGTGGGTGCGGGCACCATAACGTTAAATCACGCGTTGTTTGATGCGGATGGCACCCAGAATTTCACATTCAAGCGTTTCAAATATGTGCTGGATTTCAGCGGGTTTGTTAAGATGAGCCGCTTTGAAATCGATGATGTGGAAATCCTGTGTAACGGGGATGCAAGTGCGGTGATGTTGCCGCCGGATGGCCGGATGTTCCAAATCCGTGACAGCAGCATAGCCAAGCCCAAGGATCGCGGCATTACGTCGATTGGTCTGGGGTGTCAGGACCTCCAGATTGACCGCAACCAGTTCATCTCCAATGAAGAGGGCTTGCGCGCACAAGACCGCACAACAGTGATGCTGAATGTAAACAAGAATGATGCGAAAATCCGCAACAATCATGTGCATCGCTTTGGTCATTTCGCCCTGCTGGCAGGTGTTGGCACCATTATGACAGGCAATCATTGGTATCAGGGAGACAATGAAACAAATGGTTTGCGCACAGCCGGCCTGATTTTTACCAATACCAACGTGAATTCGATCATTGACGGGAACTATATTGATAACTGTTTCATCGAGATGACAAACGAGCATGATGCAGACCCCGTTCTGGGATCGGCATTTACATTTGGCGGCCTGACGATCACCGGTAATGTGTTCGTTTCCAGTCATGCAGCCGACTGGTTTAACTGGATTGTCATCACGCCATATGGCACGGGCCATTCCGTTGACGGGCTGAGCGTCACCGGCAATTCATTCCGTGCCTATTCGGGGTCAATCACGCGGGTCGAAAACATCGACACCACTCACGCTGATCTGGATTACTGGAGCTTCCGCAACATTGTGTTTAATGCCAACACCTTCAACGGGGTTAATGAGCGGGTGCAAAACCCTGCGATCATTGAACATTCGCAGATTACCAATGCGCAGACGTGGAAAGTGCCTTTTGCCTCCGAGTTGCCGTTTGGCGCATATACGCGGCGTGTGATGTCGGTGGTTGCTGACGGGATGATCACCTCGGGGACTTCGGCGCGGGTGGATACCATGCCTTATACCGAGCGTGCTTCGGGGGCGGGCAACAACGAGGTTTGGGTGAACTGGTCAGTTGCCTGCAAAGGCAAGATTCAGGTGACCGCGCGGATTGACCGGCCGCTCTGACACTTAAAGAAGCGACAAAATAGGAAGCAGGGTGCCAATGTGCGCCCTGCTTTTTTGTCGCGCATCGGCTCTGGTGGCTTGACCTCATTGCGCAAGTGACGCAGCTTTGGTGCAACAACTGCAATTGGAGGGAAATATGCGAATTTTCACAACGATGGGTTTGGTTCTGGCCTTGAGCACTCCGGCGGCTTCTTATGCCGAGAACAAGCCGGTGAATATTGGCCCCGGGCTGATGTCTGTTCAAATCGAGACAGAGGCTGGCGCGGTAGAAATTTCACGCATTCAGGATAACGAGAACCGGCTGAGCGGGGATTGGACACGCACATCGCGGCCCTGTCCTAATTTCTGTGTGCAGCCGATGATCCCGGCCGAGGGTGTTACCCCGATTGGCGAGCAGGAGGTGATCGCCATGTTGCAGGATCGGGATGCTGTGGTCGTCGATAGCCGTGTGGATAAGTGGTATTATGATGGCACCATTCCGGGGGCTGCGCACATTCCCTATACCGAAGTGGCGGACCGTCTGGACGAATTGGGCTGCGAGATAGATTTCGACGGCTGGATCTGCGACGGCGCCAAATCTGTGGCGCTGTTTTGCAACGGGCCGTGGTGTGGACAGTCGCCAACCGCCATTCGTGCGATGATCAGTGTGGGGTATCCTGCCGACAAGATATATTATTATCGCGGCGGGATGCAGGTTTGGCGTATGCTGGGCCTGACAGTGATCGAGCCAAAAGACGGATAAGCCAGCCAAGGAGGCCAGCCAATGCTAACAATTTCAAAGGATAATGACGTTCAGACGGTTGTCACCACATTCGAGGTGACGCCGGGCACCTGTCAGGACCTACTGGACGAATTGAAGACTGCTTGTGACACCTTTGTCAGCAAGCAGCCCGGGTTTGTCGGGGCGGCCATGCATGTGAATGACGCCCAGACGCGGATTGCCAATTACGTGCAATGGAAAACCCGCGATGATTTTCAGGCGATGCTGCGATCGGATGAAATGCGCGGCTATCACCAGAAATTCAACGCGCTGTGCAAGAATTTCGAGCCGGTGATGTATGACGTGGTTGTTAGCGTTGGCTAGCGGCCAAGGCTGCGGCTGATTTCGCGGCCAGATCCGCCGCGTGGGCCTGTCGGGCACTACGGCTAAAGGCCAGATCGGCCTTGCCTTTGACCAGCCACGAGAATGCAAAGGCCCAGATGCCGATGGCCTCGAGCCAGAGAACCAGATTCCAGTCAATCACCATGGCCTGCATATCGGGGCTGCCTTTGACCTTCATGTAGGATGTGATGGTGATCAGAATGGTCGCAATCAGGATGATGTGGCCGCACCAGATATAAATCCGCCGCCGAACGGGTTTAGCGGTTTTGGGGAATTTATAGTAACAAAACACCCCGAGGCAGATGAAAAACGTCAAGGCCGAGGCGTAATGGAACATCGAGCTGACCTTTAAGCCTAGCGCCACTTGGGAAACGGTCACAACGGCTTGGCTCTCGTTCGGGAACAGCGCCAGACCGAAGGCCGATATGCCCGCAAGTGTCGCCACCCAGTCGTCGGAAATCCATTCGCCTTTGGCGGGTTTATATCCCTTGTAGGAAATCAGGAAAATCCCGATGGCAAACAGGGTGCCAACGAAAATATCACGCATCGTGGTGTGGTAAAAGTCACTGATCGAGGGCTCTAGCCTGCTGTTCGACAATACCCCGCCAATGATCAGGATCAGGGGCAGGATGACGCCTAAAATGCCAACGGCACTGCGCACACGGTGGTACGATAGAACCAGATCATTATGGGTGGGCGGTGCGGTGGCGGTATCATTGGGCATTATATGGACCTGTGAAATATATGGACGAAAAATGAAGTGGTTACGAAAAAAACGGCACACTAGAAAAATAAGATTTTAGCGCCGGAAGGTTCGCATTTCAAGGCTGGCGTCAGAAACTCTTCCAAAACCCCAGTTTCAGGCTTTGCGTGTCGTCCCCTGTCAGGCCTTTGACCAGACCGACTTCGACCTTGTTGGAACCGCCACCGATAGACCAGACCATTGATGGTGCAAATTTGGCATAGGTGGGTCCGTTAACGGTTTTACCGGTTTGTAGTTGCCAGACCAACATCAGGCGGTCCGTGGGTTTCATCCCCCATGTGAAATCGGCGTTATAGCTGGTGCCGGACTGGCCTGGCACGTCAAGCGAGGTGCTGGCCACTGTTGCGAGTGAGGCGTCAACCGAGAGCCAGCCATTTTTCAACCCGCGCCCCCAGGAGGCGCCGATTTTGGCCATCGCCTGCTCCGTCGTAGTGCCCCACGGGTTTGGGATGGATTTTATCCCCGCCCCGAATGTCAGGGCCACGCGTGCAGGGCGGCCGGTTTTTCCAACAGGCATGCGCAGGAACAGATAGGCCTCGGATACAGTGTCCGATGCCCCCAGATAGCCGTCAAACCCGACCGTCAAACGCGGCGTCAGCCCGTATTCGGCGTATAGCGATGTGTCGGTTGCATATAGGGTTTCGGGCATTGTCGAGATGGTGTTGGACCATGATAAAAACACCGCGCCCTTTTCCTGTAACCACGCGCCGGATCGGGCCGTCGTGGGCAAGGCCAGCAATGCCAACAGGGCCAATATACGCAACATCCACACCTCCTATCCCCGCCCTGAACAGTCGTTGATAATGGTAAACAGATGGTTAACTTTTGGAAAACGGGGTTGATGTGGGTCATAGTGGCGGTCTGTGGGCAGGTGTATAATTAGCGCGAAACAAAGGAGACGACATCATGTATAAAAATATTCTGGTACCCGTTGCCTTAGATCACGGGCATGGCACTGCCGAGGCTATGAAAGTGGCGCAAAAACTGCGCGGCGAGGGGGGTAAAATCACCCTGCTGAGCGTGGTCGAGGCGATCCCCGGTTATGTGGCCAGTTATCTGCCCGAAGGTCAAATGGACAAGAACCGTGCCGAGGTTGAGGTCAGCCTGAAGGCGGATGCGGGCGGGGTTAAAGGTGTGCAGACCAAGGTGATTGTCGGCCATGCCGGCTCTTCGATTGTGGATTATGCCAAGGATCAGGATATTGATCTGATTATTGTGGCATCACACAAACCGGGGTTGCAGGATTTCTTCCTCGGCTCCACTGCGGCGCGCGTTGTGCGCTATTCGCAATGTGCGGTGCATGTGCTGCGGTAGTTAACCCTCTGGGTATTGAACCCGACAGTTGGCCACACCGGCATTCATCTGGCGCATAGCGGCTGGCAGGCGTTTCTTAAGGTTTGCCAGCTTGCGCCGTTCCTCGACCACATTGATGGAAACGGGGGTTTCCACCGTGCGGAACTGGGTGTGAAAACACCGATAGGGTTTTTTGTCTTTGTCATAACAAATATCGGGCGCTTCATAGGCTTGTTGCGAGCGGTGGATCGCATAGCCACGGGCGATATTGCCTTGGCTGGTGCTGATCCCTGCGCGAATGCTGCG
>CAYYOF010000082.1:0-14591 GCA_964473185.1 uncultured Marinosulfonomonas sp.
CTCCCCCATCTCCAACCACCGTTCATAATTCACCTTCGCATCCGGCGGCAGTTTCCCCGCGTCCCCATACAGAAACACCTCGACCTCCCAGCCCCATTCTTTGAGCAACCGCGCCACCACGAACCCGTCACCGCCGTTATTCCCCGGCCCGCACAGCACCACCGCCTTGTGCGAGGTCGCGGCCAGTTCCGGCCATTCCTCGAACACAGCCTCAACCACGCCGCGACCGGCGCGTTCCATCAGTTCCAGCCCCGTGACCTGCCCGCTATCAATCGCTGCCTGCTCAATGGCCCGCATCTGCGCCGCTGTTAAAAGTTCGGTCATCACAATCACCTATTTTCGCAAACCGCACAAAATACGCACAACTTGCCTAATTTTTAATCACAGCAGCCAGAATCTATCCCGCACCCCTGCCCCCGCCACCATAGCGAATTGTCGACCCCATTTGAAAGTGATCTATCACGGGGGAAACGTTGATTAGGGGAGTCGCCTGCCATGAAAAAGATCGAAGCCATCATTAAGCCGTTCAAACTGGACGAAGTCAAAGAAGCGTTGCAAGACGTCGGCGTTCAGGGCCTGTCTGTGATCGAGGTCAAAGGTTTCGGGCGCCAAAAGGGCCACACCGAACTGTATCGCGGGGCGGAATACGTTGTCGATTTTCTGCCAAAGGTCAAAATCGAGGTGGTTTTGCCCGAGGATATGGTCGACAGCGCCATTGAAGCGATTGTCGACGCCGCCAAAACCGATAAAATCGGCGATGGCAAGATTTTCGTCACCGCGGTGGAGCAGGTCGTGCGTATCCGCACCGGCGAAACCGGCATCGACGCGATATAAAACCGGCGGGGCACCGCCACAGCATTTATTATTCAAAAACAGAGGAAACAAAATGGACAACAAAGGCATGCTAAAGCTGATCAAGGACGAGGACGTTGAATATGTTGACGTTCGCTTCACCGATCCGCGCGGTAAACTGCAACATGTGACTGTGGTTGCCGATCTGGTGGATGAAGACTTCCTTGAAGAAGGCTTCATGTTTGATGGCTCCTCCATCGCTGGCTGGAAATCTATCGACAACTCCGACATGAAACTGATGCTGGATCCGGCCTCGGCCTATGTTGATCCGTTCTATGCCGAAAAAACGCTGGCCGTGCATTGTTCAGTGGTCGAGCCCGACACCGGCGAGGCCTACACCCGCGATCCGCGCGGCACAGCCGAAAAAGCCGAGGCTTATCTGATCGCGTCTGGCATTGGTGATGTGTCCTATTTTGGCCCCGAGGCTGAATTTTTCCTGTTTGACGATGTGCGCTATAGCGTCGAGATGAACAAGGTATCGTTCGAGGTTGATGCAGGTGATGCGTCATGGAACACTGACACGTCATACGAAATGGGCAACATGGGCCACCGGCCAGACGTCAAGGGCGGCTATTTCCCTGTGAACCCGATTGATGACGCCCAAGACATCCGGTCTGAAATGCTCTCAACAATGAAACGTCTGGGCATGAAGGTTGATAAACACCACCACGAAGTGGCGTCTTGTCAGCACGAACTGGGCCTGATCTTTGGCTCGCTGACGCATCAGGCGGACGAGCTGCAAAAATACAAATACGTGATCCACAATGTGGCGCATGCTTACGGTAAATCCGCCACCTTTATGCCCAAGCCGATTTCCGGCGATAACGGCACTGGCATGCACGTGAACATGTCGATCTGGAAAGACGGCAAGCCGTTGTTTGCAGGCGACAAATACGCCGATCTGTCGGATCAGGCGCTGTGGTTCATCGGTGGCATTCTGAAACACGCCAAATCGCTGAACGCGTTTACCAATCCTGCGACCAACAGCTACAAACGCCTTATCCCTGGCTTCGAGGCGCCGGTTCTGCGCGCCTATTCGGCCTCTAACCGGTCGGGCTGTGTGCGTATTCCGTGGACTGAATCGCCCAAGGCAAAACGTGTCGAGGCCCGTTTCCCTGATCCGGCTGCCAACCCGTACCTGTGCTTTGCCGCCCTGCTGATGGCTGGCCTTGACGGCATCAAAAACAAGATTGATCCGGGACCTGCATCTGACAAAGACCTCTATGATCTGCCACCAGAAGAGCTGGCCGGCATCCCGACTGTTTGTGCATCGCTTCGCGAAGCGCTGGACGAGTTGGAAGCCGACAATGATTATCTGCTGGCCGGTGACGTGTTCACCAAAGACCAGATCGAGAGCTATATGGACCTGAAATGGGACGAGGTTTACGCCTACGAGCACACACCACATCCAATTGAATACAAGATGTATTACAGCTGCTAAAGCAGTTGCGGGCCTTCGTCCGCACCACGAAAATATCAAAGGGCGCTCAAATCGGGCGCCCTTTTTTTGCTTTCCGCCAGTCGTATCTGTGTGACTACAGCGAAATTACTGCGCCCGTTCCAGCGCCTGCTCCAGATCGGCAATCAGATCGCGCACATCCTCAATGCCGACCGACAACCGCAACAGGTTCGGGGCGACCAGTGAAAGTGGGCCCTCTACCGTTTTACGATGCTCAATCAGGCTCTCGACCCCGCCCAATGATGTCGCTGGGGAAAACACCTGCGTATATCGGGCCACATCGCGTGCAGCGTCCTCGCCATCCTTAATCAGCAATGACAGCATCCCGCCAAAGCCGTCCTTCATCTGGCGACACGCCACGTCATGCCCCGGATGTGATGGCAACCCGGGGTAAAGCACGGTCTCGACCATCGCGTGGCCCTCAAAATGTTTGGCGATTGTCAGTGCGTTTTCCGAGGCCCGCTCATATCGCAGATAGAGCGTGCGCATGCCGCGGATCAGCAGCCATGCGTCGAACGGGGCCATGATCGAGCCCTGCAATATGCGCACCTGACTCAACTCATCGAGCAATGCCCCTTCTTTTGCCAATGACAAAACCCCGCCTGTGATATCCGAATGCCCATTCAGGTATTTGGTCGCGGATTGAAAGGCGATGTCCGCCCCCAACCCTAGCGCATTCGTCGTAACAGGGGGTGAAACGGTGCAATCAACCGCCAGCAATGCGCCCACATTATGGGCAATTTCGGCGGCCACCGCGATGTCGATAATATCCCAGCTCGGGTTGGTCGGGCTTTCGATCCAGACCAGTGCGGTATCTTTGCGCACAGCATCCCGCAGCGCGTCCGCTTTGGTGGCGTCGAATAATGTCACCTGCAGCCCCCGCTTGGCCTCTAGTCGGCGCACCCATGCAAGACCGCCATGATACATAACTTGCGGCAACACCACGTGGTCGCCGTTTTCCAGCGTTTCAAACAGCGCCACAAACGCCGCCATTCCGGAACCGAACAACAGGGACGCCGCACTCCCGTCCAGACTGGCAATGACCGTTTGGGCCTGCACCGTGGTCGGGCCACCGTTGCGCCCGTAAACATATCCGTTGCGCAGTTCGTAATCGCTATCTCGTGCAAACGTCGAAGACAGCTCGATCGCGGGCACCACAGCGCCGGTTTCGTCATTCGGATGGTGCATCGCCTGCACGGCGCGGGTGGCTGGTGACAGGTTCAGCTGGCTGGGTGGTTTTGACATGCGTTTTCCTTTTATCGATACCCAACCGTGCGCAAATAATCCCGCGAATGCAAGCACCGGATGTTGTTTGCATCCGCCCATTTCGGGCATTGTGCCAAGGGTATTTTGCTATTTGACTTTTGCCACGCTACAGTCGGCGCGTAATGATTAAGGGAGGACAATATGTCCGGTAAATTTTCAACATCCATGATAGCCGTTGGCATAGCGATAACCATTTTCGCCGCCCCCGTTCAGGCCGCAAAATGCGGCAATACGTCATCAGGATTCGAGGCCTGGAAAACCGCCTTTGCCAAAGAGGCCAAAGCGGCCGGTGTTGGCAAGCGCGGTCTGGCCGCATTGGCCGCCACCACATACGCCAAACGCACCATTTACGCGGATCGAAACCAGAAAAGCTTCAAATACAGCTTGGCCAAATTCATGCAGGTGCGCGGGGCCGACACCATCGTTGCCCAAGGGCGGCGCAGGATCGCCAAGAACCCGACTTTTTACGCCAACCTTGAGAAAAAATACGGCGTGCCAGCGGCTGTGATCGTGGCCATTCACGGTATGGAAACAGCTTTTGGCAGGGGCATGGGCGACAGCAATTTGATTTCCGCCGCCGCCACGCTCGCCTACGATTGCCGGCGCTCGGATTTCTTTACCCCGCATATTATGGCTGGGCTAAAACTGGTTGATAGCGGCACGGTGTCATCCCAATCTATCGGGGCAAAACACGGCGAATTGGGCCATACCCAGTTTTTGCTGGGCAATGTTCTGAAGTACGGCGTGGATGGCAATGGAGATGGGCGTCTGGACATGACCAATATGGCTGACGCGCTGACCAGCACCGCCAATTACCTGCGCCAAAAGGGCTGGAAACCCGGTAAGGGCTATCAGGAAGGCCAGCCAAATTTTCGCGTGATTCAGGAATGGAATGCGGCGGGCGTTTACCAAAAAGCGATTGCGATTATGGCCGGCAAGATCGAGGGCTAGCGGCCCTCACCCACAAATTTCAGATAAGGGAGCGGCTGACGCTCCCTTTTTCTTTGGCTCAGCGTAAAATCCGTGCATACTGCTGACAATTCATTTTATTGACCAAGGAAATTACCAATGACACAGCTTTCAGACCAGCAAGAAACCCTGTGCGCCTCGATCAAAAAAGGCGCCATCATCGGCGGGGTGATCCTTGGCGTGATTGTGGCAGCACTTGCCTATTGGTTATTGGGCGGTCAGGACGGCATGATCCGTCAGGGTGGCGCTGCGTTGGCCGGATTACTGGCGGCGGGCGGAGTCTATCGCAAATCCATGTCATCAGGGGCGGCGGGTGCAAAATGCGCCAAATGCAACGCTGCATTTAGCATCTCGCGCACGGACAAAGCCGAGATGTTGGTGAAATCCGAGGCCCGCGAGAGCCGCAAGGAGCTGGAAAACGGCGATACCGAAATCACCACATGGCTGGAAGAAGTGTATGACGTTGACGACACCTACACCTGTTCCAAATGCGCCGACGTTAGCCATAAAAAATACCAGGACACGCGCAAACGCGACGAGCAGACCGTGGTTAAATCGGCGGGGAAAAAGGGCGCGGATTCGGGCAAATCAAACGGCCGTGGTAAGGCAAAACAATCCAGTGGCAATTCACAGCGCAAAGGCTAATTGACGAAGGTCTGCGCCAAAACGGTCTTCATCCAGCGAATGTATTGCTGATTTGACCAGCCGCATTCAACGGTCAATTGCTCCCACGTCTGGAATGACAACAGCACCCACATCATTTCTGTGGCGGTCGAATCAGTCCAGCCCGCCGCAAGTTTTCCTTCGGATTTCAGTGCTGCCACGATGCCACCACACCCGTCGCGGTGGCATGACATGCACTCATCCCATGCGGCTTCGGCCGCGCCATCCGTTTCACGAACCGCTAACAACGCCCCCGCCAAACCGTGTATTTCTGGCAGGTAATTCCCCCAAACATCGACATAGGCGTCCATCATCTCGATGGCGTTTTTTGCCTCAGCCACCGATAGAAGACCTTGATCCAAGCCTTTGATTTTGTCTACATATTTCGTTGTTTCGCTTAGCAATTCAACACGCGTCGCAAAGTGCAGGTACACCGCCTGACGCGATATGCCCGCGGATTTGGCAATATCGCTCATCCGCACGCCAACGCCGCGGCGTTCCTCCATCAGCTTCCATGTTGCGTCCAGGATTTTTGTGCGGGTATCGGGGGTGTTACTTGACATAGTGTAAAGTAATATCTATCCCTCCGCGGCATGTCAATTGACACGGTGTCAAGCTGACGCAATTCAGGAGAAAAAACATGGCCCCAACTTGGTTACTAATCATGTGCGAGATAGCAGTGATCGGCACGATGCTCGTGTCTGGACTGTTTCTGACCTTCTCCAGTTTCCTGATGCGCTCGCTGGCGCTATCGCAAACGGCTGCTGGCATAGAAGTGATGCAAGTCATCAACCGCGAAATCTGGAAATCCATATTCATCGCACTATTATGGGGGTTCATCCTGATCACGGCGGGGCTGGCAGGCTACGCCTACCTATACATCCCCGGCCCTGCGACGACCTATATGATCACCGGTGCCGCGCTCTATTTTTTCGGAGTGTTTGTGTTGTCATATCTTTTCAACATCCCGATGAATAACCATCTGGATGCGCTGGCCTATGACAGCAATCAGGCCGCCACCTATTGGCGCAACACCTACCTGCCGCGCTGGACATTCTGGAACTACCTGCGCGCTCTGACCAGCGGCGGGGCCGCCATTTGTTTTCTGGCTGCCACCGCGCTACTGGCCCAAGGGGGCTAGGAACATGCACAGGCAGCGCAAGGTTCTGGTGGCTTACGACAGCCGTCACGGCAGCACCGCAGAAATGGCACAAACAATGGCCGGGGCGCTGTGCAGTGACAATGTGGTAGCGGTGGCCAAATGGGTCGGGCATATCACTGATATAGATGAATATAATGCGATCATCATCGGCAGCGCCATCCGGTATGACAAATGGCTGCCCGAGGCGACAGATTTCGTTGTGCGCCACCAGCCAGCCCTGCAACAGATGCCCGTTTCCCTGTTTTTCACCTGCATGGCACTGTCCGGCAAATCGGAAAAGGCCACGGCGCAGGCTGCTGAATATGCAGCGAAAATTGCTGCCCTGCTCTCGCGGGTTTCAGCAACGGACGTCGGACAATTCGCAGGGGCACTGGATTTTGGCAAAATACCGTTCCCCACTCGCCTGATTGCTAGGCTCATCTTTGTTTTCTTACACGTCAAACAGGGGGATTACCGCGATTGGGCAGCCATTCGTCACTGGACCGAAACACGCACAATCAACACCAAAACCAACCACCAACCTATCAGAAAAGGATCATCACAATGAAAATTGCAGTCTTCGGTGCCACCGGAAAAATCGGCCAGAACATCATCGCTCAAGCCCTTGAAACCGGGTATGAAATCACCGCCTTTGCCCGCAGTCCGGACAAAATCTGCGCGCCACATAAAAACCTTCGGGTGGTCAAAGGCGATGTTCTGGACTTCACCGCGGTAAAAACCGCTATCAAAGAACAGGATGCGGTAATTTGCGCGTTGGGGATGCCTTTATTCAACAAAGACAGGCTGCGTGAAAACGGCACGAAAAACATCGTCCGCGCGATGAAAGAACTCGGAGTAAAGCGCCTCGTTTGTTTGTCTGTGCACGGTGTTGGCGACAGCTATTCCATGCTGCCACTGTCCTATAAATACCTGATCATGCCGCTGTTTTTCCGCCACATCCTTGCCGATCATAAGGCACAAGAGGCGCTGATTAAAAACAGCGATCTGGACTGGGTTATTACCCGCGCGGTGAATTTCACCAAAGGCCCGTATACGGGCGATTACAGACACGGATTTAGCGCCGAAAACAAGCCTGCAACGCTAAAAATATCACAATCCGATTTGGCCGATTTCATGCTGAAACAGATCACGGAAAATCAGTATCTGCGCCGGACACCCAGCATCGCTTATTAGCCCTGCGCACCTAAACCTAGACAATCACACGACATATCAAGAAGGAACCATAAGATGAAAAACTCGTTTTTGCTAAAAACCGTACTGTTTATTGCAGGTCTGATAATCACCGGTATCGGCGGGGTCGAACTGTTCACCCCAGTTGGTTTTCACGCCACTTCAGGCATCGCGCTTGGTGATGATATCAACCTGATGAATGAAATGCGCGCACCGGGTGGGGCGTTACTGGCCCTTGGTTTGCTGATCATTGCAGGCGCATTTATACCGGTTCTGACCTTTACCGCGATCATCGTCGCAACCATGCTATACCTGTCCTACGGGTTTTCCCGCGTGTTAAGCATCGCGTTTGACGGCATGCCAGATACGACACTTTTGCAGGCAACCGGACTGGAAATCGCGATCGGCCTGATTTGCGCTTTCAGCCTCGTTCGGTATCGGGTCAGCAGTTAACCTATGCCACGGTAAACTGCCCCATCATTCCCAGATCCTCGTGTTCCAGAATGTGGCAGTGATACATAAACGGGTGGTCCGCATCGGCCTTGCGGTCCACCTGCACCAGCAGTTCCGCCGTGCCATTGACCAACACCACGTCCTTCATCCCCATGCGGCCAAAATCCACCTTTTGCCCGTTTAACGACAGCACCTGAAACGAGCAACCATGCACATGGAACGGGTGCGCCATTTCACGGGTCGACACCTGCCATATCTCGGCCTCGCCCAGCCGCATTTTTTCATTGATCACGCCCATATCCATCGACGCGCCGTTAATGGCCATACCGTGGCCGCCGCCCATCATGCCGCGCATACCCATACCTCTGGGCATCATATCAAGGCTGAATTGACGTCGCCGCACAGGCTCGCCAAAGGCAGGCACCGGTGCGCCCGCCAGCGTTTTAGACAGGGCCGTCACCCCGCCCGAACGGGTTTGATCAACAGCAAAGGTCATCACCTCGAACACACCGCCATCGCCCACAGGCTCGGGCACAGCGCCGCGCATCATCCCCATCATGCCGCCACCCATACCGCCCATCATCGTGTTGTTATCAGGGGCGGACAGCAAACGCGCCGCCGCACCATCGCTGAAATCGACAACGATCTCGGCCCGCTCCGCCGGAGCCAGTGTCAGGGTGTTCATCGGCATGGGGGTCGGCAGCAGACCGCCGTCGCTTGCCACTTGGTAAAACTGGCGGCCATCCTCGAACCCAAAGTGAAATATCCGCGCGTTCGATCCGTTCAAAACCCTCAGCCGCACCATCGCGGGCGGCACAGTAGCTTGCGGGCGGATCGCCCCGTTCACCAGTATTTCGCTGCCCCGATACCCCATCATCCGCGTCGGCCCTTGCGGTGCATATAGCATCTGGCCACTGTTATCAAAAATCCGGTCCTGCACCACCAGCGGGATGTCATCCTTGCCATAGTCACTGGGCAGTTCCGACGCAGCCGCATCAGGATCATCCACGATCAGCATCCCCGCCAGACCGAACCACACATGGGTCGCGGTGCGTTGATGGATATGTGAATGATACCAAAGTGTTGTGGCAGGCTGGTCTATGTCCAGTGCTGCCTCCATAACCTCGCCATTGGCAATCGGGCTGTGCGGGCCACCGTCCTGATTGCCATCAATATGCATCCCGTGCCAATGCACCGTCACCGGCTCGTTAATCCGGTTACCAAGGTTCAGACGCGCGGTTTCACCACGGTTCACACGGATTACAGGGCCTAAAAACCCCTGCCCGTAACCCACCGTCACCGTCTCGCGCCCCTCAATGATTTTACTGCGGGCCGCCATTGCATCCAGCGCCACCGGACCGCCACCACCACGCAGATCCAGAACATCGGGGATCGGCAGCGCCTTGCCCCCCGTCGCTGCCATTGCCCGCCCGATGATCGCAGGCGTCATAACCGCCACTGAAGCCGTGCCTAGAAAGTGCCTTCTGGATATCCGCATATTATCATTCCGCCCTGTTGTTTCCAGCCGCTTACACGGCACGCATCCCTACTATAACGCGGCAATTCGAGATTCCTGTCGGAAATTTTCACAATCACGTCAGCCGTCAAGCCAGCAGCCGCGAATAGAGCAACAACCCCTGCCCCGTAAGCGCCCGATGCACCGGCCCCCATGCCGCGTTAAACGCAAAGCCATCCATCCGGCCCCCGCGCGCAATTTCGCCCAGCGATCTGCGCCCGTCTATCAGCGCAATCAATGGTGCCGAGGATTTAGGCAGCTCCAGCACCAGCTTCTCCGCCCCGACCGTCAGTCGCAGCCGCCCTTTGCTGGCCACCTCGCGCGCCACCGCTTGCGGCGCACCTGCCTTTAGATGCGGGATCAACGCGGGGTCGGTTCCGGCGACCGCTGCGGTCTTCGCGCCTTTCAACACCGCATATCCGACATGGGTTTTGATCGTGCCGCGCAGTTTTTCCGCCACCGCCATGGATTTTTCCGGATCATCAGGCGCGTTCACCGCCTCGCCCAGTAAATCCGACGGATTATACATCGCGGGCTGGGTGAACGACGACAGGCGCAGCCCAGCAACATCCAATGTCTCCAGTAAAGTTGCCACATCAAACGGACGGTCCTGACTGTGCAACAGCAAATCATAAAATCCTGCATCGCCCTGTTGGTGGTCCAGAACATGCTGGTTGCGCAAAAACGGGTGCGATTTGGGCAGCTTGGCGAACACCGCCTTGGCCTGTTTCAGGCGTTCCTCGGGAGGCAACCCGTCAAACAGCACCCCGAACGCCTCTTGCAACGGATAAACCCCGCTGCGTCCGTAGGGGGCATAAACCATAAACCCAAGCCCGCCATCAGGGGCCAAAGCCTGCGCCAGCGCCTCAAACCCCGCCTGTGGCTCCGGCAAATGATGCAACACACCGCAGCAGTCGATATAATCGAACGACCCCATATCGGGGGCATCCAGCAGGCTGCCGGTTATGAAGGTGATATTCTTCAACCCGCGCACCGCCGCCCGTTCCTCGGCAATTTTACGCGAAGCGCGGGACATGTCGACATAGGTGATCTGATAGGGTCGCTTGGCCGTGGTCAACACCTGCGCCATCTGGATCAGCGCATCCCCCGTGCCGCCCCCCGCCACCAGCGCACGCAAAGGTTTGCGCCAATCCCGCTTGCCGCCAAACACGTGGTGATCAATTTCCAGCGGATGCGAGGGCGATCCGGTGATCAGCCGCTTGGCCTCGTCCGCGGGGTCACGTTCAGGGTATGGGTATGCCTCGTATTGGGCCGCAACGTCGCTCATGGAAATCCCTTCAGGCGGTGGGGATGGATGTATCGACCAATGTGGCTGCCTGATCCGCAGTCAGGCTTTCGCGCCTAATCTGATAGGTATGGATCGAAAACACAATCGCATCCGTGTTGGCAAGGCGCAGGATGGTCTGGCGTTCGGACCGGATATAGGGCGTATCCTGCCCGCCCCTTTCCCGCGCATCGTCAATGCTGCGGGGCTGATACAGCGTCGGGTCGACATAGAACAGCGCATTGGCCCGCCACAGGGGTTGTTCTGGGCGCACCATGTCAAACATCCGCTGCACCCGTTTGGCCATATCGTCGTCATAACTACCAACCGGCACGTGGATCATGGTCAACGGCTGCATGAATTTTTCCGACAGGGTCCAACTGGCCGGAAAACACAGCAAAGCCCCCGTCAGCACATGTTCCTCGCCCTGCTTTTGCAGGATACAGAAATCCTCTTGCACCAGTTGGCCAAGGCTGCGCAACGGATCGGCATAATCCAGCACCACGTTCACCCCGTCAGGCCGCGTCACGGCACCCATAGCCACCTTGAACCCGTCAATCCCGCGCAACTCGTCAACCACCCGCGACAGCAGCTCCTCGCCCGCCGCCCGCGCGCCATCGTCCAGCGCCAGTACTTCATGCGGGCGGGCGCCGATCAGCCGCGCCTTTTCCGCCAGTTGTGCGTCGTAAGCATCATCAATCTGCAACCAGTCCCCCGCCGCGACCGGCTGTAGCCCCGGCATCCGGAGCAAGGCGCGGTCAGACCACGGGGTGTAGGGCAAACATGATTGCAGGATCGGCATTACCCGTTAACCGCGCCGTATACATTATCCAGAAGATGGGCAAAATCTGCCGCATTCAGCGTATCAAACTCCCGACTGGCATCCTTGATCTCTTGGCCATGTTGCGGCGTGATCAGCCCGTCTGTCAGCAGATCAAACTTGGCCTCGAGTTCGGCATCCGACAGCGGATCATCCGCATCGCCCTTGGGCGTTTTGGGCTCGGATTGCAGCTCGCGCCCGTCCTTCAGATAAAGCGTCACATCGGCCCAGCGTTTGCGGGTGGATATTTCGGTGTAATGCGCCGTTTCCACCAGTTCTGTAGCCTGTGCCAGCCGCTGAATTGCCGGATCATGCAACACGTCGTCCAGCAATTCATCACGCCCGATTTTACCGCGCACCGCCATCATCGCAGCGGGGTAAACGATGGAATAGGTCAACTCGTCCATGTTTTTCGGGGCAGCACCCGCCAGCCGTGTCGCATTGTGAAACGTCTGTATCCGCATCCGTTCTATATCGGTGTGAACCAGACCATGCACCTGCATCAATTCCTCAATCGCGTCCAGCGCCGGATGCGCCCAGCGGCAAACGGGGTAGCGTTTGTAATGGGTTTCCATCACCTCCCAGCGGCTGCCCAGATCATCCCACCACGGCTTCACCTCGTCACTCTCGGCGGTAATCGCAGGCGCGCCGGTGAACCCCATCTGCGCCATATAGGCCGCCGCAACCCCAGTGGGCGCACCCCAGCCAACGCCATCGCGCAGCATGGTCGGAAAATCAATGCAGCGCATCATCTGGCTGCGCGGGCCGTGGTATTCGGCGATGCCTGCGGCGTGGCGGATGCCCTCGCCATCCAGTCCCAGCATTCTGGCCGTTGCCGACGCCACACCAACCGCGTTCCAAGCACCGGATGTGTGGTAATCAGGAACCGTTCCGTGCATCGCAAGGCCCGAGCGGTAGCCAACCTCGTAGGCCAGCACCATCGCCAGCATGAAGTCCTGCGCACTCATTGTCTGCCCCGCCCCGCGTCGTTCCTCCATCACCGCCAGAAGCGCCGGAAACACGGCAGAACCCGCATGGCCCTTGGCCGGTGAAAACCCGTCATGCGCATCAATGGAATCGATCATAAATGCACCGGCAAAGGCCGCGCCCGCCGGCGATACCCGCCGCCCGTCCATGATCATCCGCGCCCTTGGTTTGTTATCCGGCGCATTCCAGAATTCATCGGCATAACGGCGCACAATGCCCGATATTTCAGTGGTCGAGCCGATTACGGCGACGCCGATTGTGTCCATCAGACTGCGTCGCATCACCTTGCGCACACCCTCGGGGATGTCGGCATAATCGGTATTCGTCATGAAATCCGTGAAACTCTGGGTCATATCGGGCCTCTTTCTCCGGTGGGGTTCCTAGTCAGGATGCAACGTGTGCACGAAGGTTAATCCCCCGAATCCGACCAAAACACGTCGCAATCATACATACACAACTCATAAACCGCACCCACACTGATCAGCAAATGCAGGGAGGCACAGCATGGAAACCCATTACCGCGATACGCGCAAAATTGACCCAACCAAAGGCGACCGGTTGGGCGATGGCACCCCGAATGATGCGGACCGTATTGAAATTGGCCCGACCCAGCTGGCGTTTGGCGAATGGCAGGCCGCAGGTCTGACCCTGCCCAATCTGGCCGCGATGCGCGAACACCGCTGGAAACGCCTGACCCAGCATATCGTTGATCGGGACTATGGCGCGTTGCTGATTTTTGACCCCCTGAACATCCGCTATGCCACCGACACCACCAACATGCAGCTGTGGAACACCCACAACCCGTTTCGCGCCCTGCTGTTATGCGCCGATGGTTACATGGTGCTGTGGGACTATAAAAACTCGCCGTTTCTGTCCGAATATAACCCGCTGGTGCGCGAGGTTCGATCCGGCGCTGATCTGTTTTATTTTGATCGCGGCGACAAACTGGATGTGGCGGCCGATGCATTTTCAAACGAGGTGCGGGCGGTGGTCGAGGCCCATTCAGGCACCAACAAACGTCTGGCGGTCGACAAGATCATGCTGCACGGGTTGCGTGCGCTAGAGGCGCAAGGGTTCGAGATTATGGAGGGCGAGGAGCTGACCGAAAAGGCCCGCGCCGTGAAGGGGCCTGACGAAATCCTCGCCATGCGCTGCGCCTCGCACGCCTGCGAAGTGTCTGTCGCGGCAATGGAGCAGGCCGCACGCGAAGGGGTGCCGCAGGGCAACATGTCCGAGGACGACATCTGGGCGGTGCTGCATGCTGAAAACATCCGGCGCGGTGGCGAATGGATCGAAACCCGCCTGCTGACCTCGGGTCAGCGCACCAACCCGTGGTTTCAGGAATGCGGCCCGCGCATTGTGCAGGATAACGAGATCGTGGCCTTTGACACCGATCTGATCGGGTCATACGGTATCTGTGTCGATATTTCCCGCACCTGGTGGATTGGGGATGCCAAACCGACAAACGCGATGGTCTATGCGATGCGCCACGCGCACGAGCACATCATGACCAACATTGAAATGCTGCGCCCCGGTGTTTCGATCAAGGAGTTGTCGATGAACGGCCACAAGCTGGACCCGGTTTTTGATAAATGGAAATACGGCTGCAAAATGCACGGGGTCGGGCTGTGTGATGAATGGCCGCTGGTGGCTTACGCGGATCAGCATGTTGAAGGCGCGTTTGATTACGAGCTGGAGGCGGGCATGGTTTTATGTGTCGAGGCATTGGTGGGCGAGGATGGCGGGGCGTTTTCGATCAAGCTGGAGGATCAGGTGCTGATCACAGAGGATGGATACGAGAACCTGACGACATATCCGTTTGATGCGGCGTTGATGGGGGAATGAGTGGGGTTGCGCCGCCTTACGGCGTTGCGCCTAAGCGCTTTGACCCTGCGGGCCAAAGCGCCAGTGCCTGCGGCGCAGGTATATCCAGCGGTTTGCATTTAATGATGGATAGGGCACCAGAATTCGCCCACTCTTGGGGTGAAT
>CAYYOF010000083.1:0-12535 GCA_964473185.1 uncultured Marinosulfonomonas sp.
CTGATATAAAAATGCCCCATGCCAAAGCTGATCACATTGTCGATCACCGGCTTTAGCCCTTCGGTGACAAAGGCTTGCAAAACATGGCTCTCGATCGGCAGGCGCATACCGGCCATCGCCGCCACCTGGCTGGAGCGCCCCGCCACCACCATCGCCACCTTTTTAGCGCGGATCGCGCCGCGTGTGGTTTGCACCCCGCGAACGTGCCCGTTTTCAATGTCTATGCCGGTGACTTCGCAGTTCTGGATCAGATCAACACCGCGCTGGTCCGCGCCGCGTGCATAGCCCCACGCCACCGCATCATGGCGCGCCGTGCCGCCGCGCGGGTGCAAGGTGCCGCCATAAATCGGAAATCTGGCGTTGTCATAATCCAGATAGGGCAGCATTTTGCGCACCGCATCACGGTCCAGCAGGATTGAATCGTCGCCCTGATTGATCATCGCATTGCCTGCCCGCACTGCATTATCGCGCTGCCCATCCGAGTGAAACAGCCGGATGGTGCCGCGCTGGGAATGCATGACGTTATAGTTCAGGTCGGCCTCCAGCCCCTCCCACAGCTTCAGGGAATGGCTGTAAAATTCACTGTTGCCCGGTTGCGAATAATCGGCGCGCACAATCGTGGTGTTACGCCCGACGTTGCCGCCGCCCAGATAGCCTTTTTCCAGAACGGCAATATTTTTCAGCCCGTGTTCCTTGGCTAGGTAATAGGCCGTCGACAGGCCATGACCGCCACCACCGATGATAATGATGTCATATTCGGATTTGGGGTCAGGGTTACGCCATTGCGGCGTCCACCCTTTGTTGCCGCTCAACCCTTGGCGCAATACCTGCCAGCCAGAAAACCGCATACCATCTCCCAATCCGGTTCCAAAATCATAATGATCCTACAAAACCAATTCCTGAGAGAATATTCAATGGGAAGCCGCAAAAAGTGTGCCGCTTCCCGACATTGTTTTGTTTGCTGGCGACCTACAGCCCCTTGGCCTCATAAGATTTGGCCACACGACCGATCGCCACGATAAAGGCTGCGGTGCGCAGATCCTCGACATCGTCCCGCCCGTGCCAGATTTTGCGCATGGATTGATAGGCCGCGCGCATGGTGTCATCCAGACCCGAGCGCACCAGTTCCAATTCATCCGCGCCACGCAGATATTTTTGCTTGAAATCGGGCGACATCGTCCATGCATCGCCCAGAGAGCTGTCCAGCCGCTCCAACTCGTCCACCACCAGTTGGTGACGCGCCTCTTCCTGACGGCGCTGCAATCGGCCAAACCTGATGTGGCCCAGGTTTTTCACCCATTCAAAGTAGGATACAGTCACCCCGCCCGCGTTGGCATACATATCAGGGATGATCACAATACCTTTTTCGCGCAGGACTTCATCGGCCCCTGCCGTAACGGGCCCGTTAGCCGCCTCGATAATCAGCGGGGCCTTAACACGGGCGGCATTTGTCAGATTTATCACCGCTTCCAGTGCCGCGGGGATCAGGATATCACATTCGGCTTCCAGCAGCTTTGCGCCATCGCTGTCGAAATGTGTGTCCATATAGCCTGCCAAACCACCATGCTTGGCCAGCCATTTATGGATCGCCTCGACATCCAGCCCGTCCGGATCATAAAGCGATCCGTCGCGTTCAATAATGCCGGTGATGATGGCATCATCTTCCTGACTAAGGAATTTGGCCGCGTGATAGCCCACATTGCCCAGCCCCTGCACAATAATGCGTTTGCCTTTTAGCGTGCCATCCAGCCCCGCCTTGGCAATATCCTCGGGGTGGCGGAAAAATTCGCGCAGCGCATATTGCACGCCACGCCCCGTGGCCTCGACCCTGCCCGCAATACCGCCCGCATGCTGCGGTTTGCCGGTCACACAAGCCTTGGCATTGATATCGGTGGTGTTCATCCGCGCATATTGGTCGGCAATCCACGCCATTTCACGTTCGCCGGTGCCCATATCGGGGGCCGGCACGTTCTGGGACGGGTTGATCAGATCGCGCTTGATCAACTCATAGGCAAAACGCCGCGTGATCGTCTCCATTTCAGCCGCGTCATATTCACGCGGGTCAATCCGCAAACCTCCCTTGGAGCCGCCAAACGGCGTCTCGACCAGCGCACATTTATAGGTCATCAAAGCACCCAGCGCCTCGACCTCGTCCTGGTTAACGCTCGGCGCAAACCGGATACCGCCCTTGACCGGTTCCATATGTTCGGAATGGACCGATCTGTAGCCGGTGAATGTTTTGATTTCGCCGCGCAGCCGCACGCCAAACCGCACGGTATAGGTCGCGTTCACAACACGGATTTTTTCCTCCAGCCCCGGGGCCAGGTCCATCAATGCAACCGCACGGTTAAACATCATATCAACGGATTCACGGAAACTGGGTTCTTTCTTTGCAGACATTTTGCTCTCCATAAACAAAGTGCGGCAGAATCGCGCGCCTTCAGCAATAATCGAAGCCTAGGCCCGTTTGGTTAACAATACACCTGCTTTCTCGAATCAAATTTGCGCTTTTGTTTTTCCAGTGTTTACTTGGGGCGAAAAACAGGCCGCAGAAACAATTCTGCGTAAAATTGATGGACTATATCCAGTCCGGCAACAATACAGCTGCAAATGGCTGAACAATCATTGAAATGGCGCGGAATTGTCCCTTTTCGACCAAATTTTGCCCCATTTCCGCCACATCCGCCTGTCTATATGCGCTGGCATGCTTTGTGTGTGCGGAAGGGGACACCATATGAATTTGGTGTTCAGGAAAGGGCGAGTTATGACGCAAGATATTACCAGCACTCTTAATGAGGCGCATGAGAAAACACGCAAGCATATAACCGGCTTCAATTCAGCCGTGCGCCAGAATCTGTGTAAATTTCGCAAGGACGAAGACGGGTCGTTGATCATCTTTTCCCTGTATATTTTCGTTATCATGTTGGTCGTTGGCGGCATCGCCGTGGATATCATGCGGTCCGAATATCAGCGCACAAAAATCCAGTACACAACCGACCGCGCCCTTCTGGCGGCCGCCAGCCTGAAACAAACCGTCCCCGCCCAAGAGGTGTTTGACGACTATTTTGCCAAATCCGGCATGGCTGGGATGGCGCCAGTGGCCACCGTTGATGCATCCCTGAACTATCGCAAGGTATCAGCCGCATACCCTGCAGACCAAATTCCCAAAATTGAAACTATCTTTATGAGCCATGCGTTCAGAGAGCTGTTGCAGCACGGAGATGCCGGCGGCTTGGACGAACTCTTTACATCAGCAGCAGGGACCGCTGTGGATGGGGTTGAAAAAGTCGAGGTTTCTTTGGTGCTGGACGTTTCCGGCTCAATGGGCTGGGGTTCTGCTTCCGGTCATTCCAAGTTGTATGACCTCAAAGAGGCCGCCAAAGAATTTGTTGATACGCTGTTGTTGAACCAACCCGAGGATGACACCTATTCGATCTCGATCGTCCCCTTTTCAACCCAAGTCAACGTTGGTGAAAACCTGCTGTCAAAATATAATGTTTCATCCGAGCACAATTATTCCCATTGTGTCGACTTTGATGGCTCCGATTTTGATACAGCCGCATTGTCGACTGGCAATGCATTGCAGCGCACAGGGCATTTCGCACCTTGGAGTACCCTGTACAGAAACAAACCGGTCAATTGGAAGCGTAGACCCTGCCCGCCGAATGCGGAACGTGCAATCATGCCGTTGTCAGGCGACAACGAAGAGCTGAAGGATTATGTCGACGATTTCGAAGCATCTGGCAATACTTCTGCAGATATTGGCCTCAAATGGGGCGCAGCAATGCTTGATCCATCCGCACAATCCGTGGTTTCATCGCTGATCACTGATGGCGACGTCGATGCTAAATTCGAAGGCCGCCCCTTCTCGTACACCGAGACAAACACATTAAAGGTTATCGTGCTAATGTCGGATGGCGCAAACACCAGCCAGTATTATCTGGAGCCCGAAGTTTCCGGTGGTTACGCAAACCCAGCTGACAACATGTCAAACGTCTGGCACAAAGTGGATAGCAGCGGGCGTGACCGGTATGCGATTTACAATGAGAGCCGCTGGGATTCCAAAAAGTATTTCCGCACATATGTAGAAAGCACTGGTGGATACTGGAGCACAACCCCGCGTAGCGGCATGGAACAGCTGTCTTATGTGGAGCTGTATGACCACGCGACCATTCGCTATGTTGCCAAATATCTGATGGACCCCGCCGGTTATAGCTATAACTATTGGAGATACGGCACCTATGACTATGTGCACCCGAACTTAAAAGACACCCGCATGAACAACATCTGTTCCGCCGCGAAAGACAACGAAGTTCTGATCTTCACCATCGGCTTTGAAGTGACGGACAGCAATGCAACCAAACTTACAAATTGTGCCACATCTGCCGGTCACTTCTTCCGTGTGGATGGCGTTAACATCTCCGAGGCATTCGCCTCAATCGCCGCACAGCTGAACAGCCTGAGGTTGACACATTGATACATTTTGTAAAACATTTCCGCTCGAAGCTCCGGTCCCTGCGCAAGCGGGAAGACGGGAACGCGACAATCGAATTTGCGATCATGTTCCCGATCATGATTACGATGTTCCTGTCATCCGTCGAGATCGGCATCCTGACAATCCGTCAGGTGATGCTGGAGCGTGCTGTTGATTTGACTGTTCGGGATTTGCGACTGGGGCATTTTGTTAACCCTACGCAAGATGCCCTGCGCACATTGATCTGTCAGCGGGCAGCCGTTGTTCCAGGCTGCATGGACAGCCTGCTGATCGAACTGCGCCCTGTAAGCACAACAACCTGGACCCCGCTATCCTCGGACACGACCTGTAAAAACCGCGACGAGGATATCAATCCGGCTGTCACCCTGAACCCGGGGATTGCACATGAAATGGTGCTGGTGCGTGTCTGTGCGGTTTTCAAACCTGTATTCCCGTCAACCACGCTGGCAATAAGCCTGCAAAAAGACGCGTTGGGCGGTTACGCTCTGGTTACAAGTTCGGCTTTCGTGAATGAGCCGTCATGAGGTATGAAATGTCATATATCCTGTACAAAATTCGCAAGTTTGCCCGCGATGAAGGCGGCACAGCAACGACCGAGGCAATCATCATCTTTCCGATGCTGGTTTGGGCAATCGTGGCTATGGCCGTCTATTTTGATGCCTTTCGCGTCCGCAGCGTCAACTTGAAGGCCGCGTATACAATCAGCGATATGATTTCGCGGGAAAACCCGTTTGTTGGCCCGAATTACATTGGCGGGCTGAATACGGTCTATGACTTTCTGGCCTCCAGCGCCAACCCCACTTGGGTTCGTGTCAGCCTTGTTCAGTTCGACACCGAAGACCCGCTGAATGATAACGATGGCGTTCACATCCTGCAATGGTCGCACGGAACAAACGGCAAGCCAGATCTGACACAAGCGACAATGCTGCTTGAAGTAGACAGCCAAATTCCGGTTATGGGTCACGGAGACAGCCTAGTCCTTGTCGAGACACATATGCAATATATGCCTTTTGCGAATATCGGCATTGACCCTTATGCGCTTGATAACTTTATCGCCACACGCCCAAGGTTTACACCTCCGCAATGGAGCAACGGGCACTAAATTTGATACGGTATTATTAGCTAAAGGCATCGGGGTTTCCGGTGCCTTTATCGTTTCGCACCCTTACCGGCCAATGCCGCGCTCAGCCAGCATAGCGGCCAGTATCTCGGCCATATATTTGGCTTGCGATGCCGCCGTAACCCCGCCAACCCCCACACGTTTACCAAACCGCCACCATATCCCCGGGGCCCATGCCCGTTCCTGACGCGCGCGGGTCAACACCGAAAACCCGTTTGACGGCTTTAGCGAAAATGATCCGCGCACAACCCCCAGCATATCATCAACCCGCACCAACACCTGCCCGTCTGTCGTGCGCAATTCATCCTGCGTCAGCACCACCCCGATCAACGTGGCACGGCGCATCTTTTCTGCCAAAAACAGCACCAAACCCCCAAGCCCCAGCAGGAATGCCCGCCACCCCAATGATGCGGGCGGGGTCGCCATCGCAACATAGACCAGCAAGCCGCCCAATATGGCCAGCATGAGCAAACCGGCAAACCGCCGTGTGGTTGATGGCATTACGGTCGCAAGTATTTCTGTGTCAGGCATGTGTCGCTCCTAAGGGATCGCGCACCTCTACCCACATCCGCACCAAAGATCGAGTGCTGATCATGCGGCAACGGCCTTGCGCGCCATATCCCAGTAGATTTCCTCGACCATATCGCGCGACAGCCGCCCGCCTTCGCGATACCATGTGTTCACGCCGGTCAGCATGGCAATCAGCGCCATCATTGCCAGTTTGGTATCCGGCAGGCCAAACGCGCCCGCCTTTTGCCCCAGCCGCAGGATTTCTTCCAGCGCATCCTCATATTGCTTGCGCAGCTCCTCGATCGCGGCGAAATTCGCCTCCGACAGGTTGCGCAACTCCATATAGGCGATAAACACCGCATCCGGCCGCTCCAGATGAAACCCGATGTGAAAGCGCACGAACGCCTCAAGCTGGGCAACCGCCCCCTCGCCCTTATCCTGCGCCCCCCATGCCGCCAGCAAATCCTCCATATGCTCGCGCATCAGATCAAACAGCAGCGTTTGCTTGTCGGGCGTATATAAATATAGCGCTCCCGCCTGCACCCCGACCTCACCCGCGATCTGGCGCATCGAAACAGCAGCAAACCCGTGGCGGGCAAACAGCCGTGACGCCGCCTTGCGCACCTTGGGGCCGGTGATCTGGGAATGGGAACCTGTTTTACGTGCCATAGCTCGGGTTTATCTGAACATGCGTTCAATTCAAAGCCCCGCTTGTATCAAACCCGCAACCCGCTCTATGATCCCGCAACTGCTACAGGAATCCCTTGATGTTGCGCATTATCCCTGCCCTTGCCTTATCCGCCGCACTACTGGTCGGATGCAGCGATTTCCCCGAGCTGGACGATGCCGTGTCCCCGACGGCCCGCAAAGCGGGCTATCCCAGTCTGCTGCCGATTGACCAGTTGATTGCAGGCGCCCAAGAAGTGCAGATCACCGAAGAAACCATTTTGAGCCTGCAATCGCGCATTGCCCGCCTGAATGCCCGCGCCGCCCGCCTGAGCGGACCCGTGATTGATGCCGCCACCCGCGCCCGAATGCGCGCTGCCATTGCCCGCCACAGATAGGCCAGCCTGCCGCGTTGCGCCGCCGCCGATTTATCGCTAGAGAAACCCAACACAACAACCATCAGGGATCTGCGACATGACCAAACCTTTACGCCTTGGAATCGCGGGTCTGGGAACCGTTGGCGCTGGCGTTGTTAAAATCGTGCGCCAAAAGGCCAACCTGTTGGCGGCCCGCACTGGCCGCCCAGTAGTGATCACCGCCGTATCCGCACGGTCCCGCGATAAAGACCGCGGCGTCAACCTGTCGGCCTACGCATGGGAGGATGACCCGGTGGCGCTGGCCCAGCGCGACGATGTGGATGTGTTCGTCGAATTGATGGGCGGCGCTGATGGCCCTGCCAAGGCCGCAACCGAGGCCGCAATTGCGGCTGGCAAGGACGTTGTGACCGCAAACAAGGCAATGCTGGCGCTGCACGGTCAGGAACTGGCGATAGCAGCCGAAGACGCAGGCCGCGTGATCCGGTTCGAGGCCGCCGTGGCCGGTGGCATCCCCGTGGTCAAGGCGCTGACCGAAGGGCTGGCAGGCAACCAGATTGAACGCGTCATGGGCGTGATGAACGGCACCTGCAACTATATCCTGACCCGTATGGAAAACGCTGGCCTGCCCTACGCCAAGGTGTTCGAGGAAGCCAACCAGCTGGGATACCTCGAGGCCGACCCGACGCTGGATGTTGGCGGCATTGATGCGGGCCATAAACTGGCGCTGCTCGCCTCCATCGCCTTTGGCACACAGGTCGCCTTTGACGCGGTTGAACTGGAAGGGATCGAGCAGATCACCATTGACGATATCGAACAGGCCGCCGACATGGGCTACCGGATCAAACTGCTGGGCGTTGCCCAAATGACCGGTCGCGGGCTGGAACAGCGCATGTCGCCTTGTCTGGTGCCCGCCAACAGCCCGCTTGGCCAACTTGAAGGCGGCACCAATATGGTGGTGCTGGAAGGCGACCATGTTGGCCAGATCGTGCTGCGCGGTGCCGGTGCTGGCCAAGGGCCAACCGCCTCCGCCGTGATGGCGGATGTGCTGGACATTGCCCGTGGCATCAGGGTTTCAACTTTTGGCCAACCCGCCAAAACGCTGGAAGCTGCCAAGCCCGCCAAATCCTCGGCCCCGGCACCGTACTACCTGCGCATGACCCTGCACGACAAACCGGGCGCGCTGGCCAAAATCGCCACGGCACTGGGCGAAGCAGGTGTTTCGGTCGACCGAATGCGCCAATACAGCCACGAAGAATCCACCGCCCCCGTGCTAATTGTCACCCATAAAACCACACGCGACGCGCTTGACAGTGCCATTGCGGGCTTTGACGCAACCGGTGTTGTTGCCTCTGACCCCGTCGCGATCCGAATAGAAACCGTTTAGGTATAGGACCAGAACATGACCAAACTAACCGAATTCCAAGACCGTATGTTATCCTTGGGCCTTGCCCGCGTTTCTGAAGCCGCCGCCATTGCCTCGGCCAAACTAATCGGCCGTGGCGATGAAAAAGCCGCCGATCAGGCCGCTGTTGACGCGATGCGCACCCAATTGAACATGCTGGACATCAACGGCGTGATCGTGATTGGCGAGGGCGAACGCGACGAGGCACCAATGCTGTTCATCGGCGAAGAAGTCGGCACTGGTGACGGGCCAGGCGTTGACATCGCGCTGGACCCGCTCGAGGGCACCACGCTGACCGCCAAGGACATGCCAAACGCCCTGACCGTGATTGCAATGGGCCCGCGTGGCTCCATGCTGCACGCGCCGGATGTTTACATGGACAAACTTGCAATCGGGCCGGGATATGCCACTGACGTAGTCACAATGGATATGTCCCCATCCGAGCGGATCAAGGCACTGGCAGCGGCCAAAAGCTGTGCCACGTCCGACATCACCGTTTGTGTACTGGAACGCCCGCGCCACGAAGATATGATTGACGAGTTGCGCACCACAGGTGCCGCCATCCGCCTGATCACCGACGGCGACGTTGCGGGTGTAATGCACTGCGCCGAGGCCGAAATCACCGGCATCGATATCTATATGGGCAGCGGTGGCGCACCCGAAGGCGTGCTGGCGGCGGCTGCGTTGAAATGTATGGGCGGGCAAATGTATGGCCGCCTGCTGTTTCGCAACAACGATGAACGGGGTCGCGCCGCCAAGGCCGGTATCACCGATCTGGACCGGATCTATTCCCGCGACGAACTGGTGACCGAGGACGTGATCTTTGCCGCCACCGGCGTGACTGATGGCTCAATCGTGCACGGGATCAAACGCGAGCCGGGTTTTCTGACCACCGAAACCATCCTGATGCGGTCTAAAACCGGATCCGTCCGGCGCATGACATACCGAAATAAAGTAAAATAATCCAATGACTTGTGCGTTGATCCTGATTGATATCCAGCGGGGCTTTGATAGCCCCGTCTGGGGCACGCGCAACAATACGGATGCCGAGGGGTACGCCGCCCGACTGCTGCACCATTGGCGCAAGCTGGGCTGGCCGCTGTTTCATGTCAGACACCTTAGCACTACCGCCGGTAGCCCGCTGGAAGCGGGGCAATCCGGCGCGGATTTCAAACCCGAAGTGAAGCCTGCCAATGGTGAACCTGTCATCGAGAAAACCGTAAACTCGGCCTTCATCGGCACAGACCTAGAGGCGCAGTTGCACGCGGGCAATATCACCGATCTGGTGATCTGCGGTCTGACCACACCGCATTGTGTCTCGACCACCGCGCGGATGGCCGCCAATCTGGGGTTTGGCGTCACGCTGGCCCATGACGCCTGCGCCGCCTTTACCAGCAACGCCGATATGTCGTGGTCGGGGGCCGCACCACTGACCGTCCAGAAAATCCATGACACCGCAATCGCCCACCTGCACGGTGAATTTGTCACCGCAAAATCCACCGACACCATCATCGGTGCTGCAAAATGAGCGGGTTTCTAAACGTCACAACCTCGCTTACCCAACGCCGCTGGGTCGGTCCCACCGCGGACGACGACAGATTGTCCGAGGCAATGGTGCAAGACACCAACCTGCCCCTGCCCCTGTGCCGCATCCTTGTGCGCCGCGGGGTTACCCCGCAAGACGCCCAAACATTCCTTGAACCAACCATCAAAGACCTGCTGCCCGACCCCCTATCTTTAAAAGACATGCAACCCGCCGCCGCCCGTTTTCTAAAGGCGGCCCAATCAGGCGAGAAAATCGCAATCTTTGCCGATTATGACGTCGATGGCGGCACATCTGCCGCCCTGCTGCTGGATTGGTTGCGCCAGATGGGGCACGACGCAACGCTCTATATCCCCGACCGGATCAAAGAGGGCTACGGCCCCAATGTGCCCGCGATGGAAATGCTGGCCCGTGACCACACGCTGATCGTTTGCGTTGATTGCGGCACCGTCAGCCATGAGCCGATTGCCGCGGCCAAAGGGACTGATGTGGTGGTGCTGGATCACCACTTGGGCGGTGAGGAATTGCCCCCCGCAGTGGCCGTGGTGAACCCGAACCGGCAGGACGAAACCGGCGACTATTCACAGCTGTGCGCCGCTGGCGTGGTGTTCCTGCTGCTGGTCGAAGTGAACCGTCAAATGCGCGATGCGGGCCAAAAGGGGCCGAACCTAATGGCGATGCTGGACCTTGTGGCGCTTGGCACGGTGGCCGATGTCGCCCCCCTGACCGGCGTCAATCGCGCCCTTGTGCGGCAGGGTCTGAAAATCATGGCCCAGCGTCAGCGCATCGGCCTTGTGGCGCTAGGCGATGTGGCGCGGATGAACTCAGCCCCCACCACCTATCACCTTGGCTTTATGCTGGGTCCGCGCATCAATGCGGGCGGGCGAATCGGCAAGGCCGACCTTGGCGCCCGTCTGCTGGCTTGCACGAATGAACATGAGGCCCGCGCCATGGCCGACCGGCTGGACCAGTTGAACACCGAACGACGCGAAGTCGAGGCCAGCGTGCGCGATGTGGCCATGGAGCAGGCCGAGCAACGCGGGCTGGACGCGCCACTGGTCTGGGCCGCTGGCGAAGGCTGGCACCCGGGTGTTGTCGGCATCGTCGCGTCCCGCCTGAAAGAAGCCACCAACCGCCCCGCCATCGTCATCGGGCTGGACGGAGACGAGGGCAAGGGATCAGGCCGGTCCGTTTCGGGCGTAGATCTGGGCGCATCCATTCAACGGCTGGTAACCGAGGGGCTATTGCTAAAAGGCGGCGGCCATAAAATGGCGGCAGGCCTGACCGTGGCGCGAGACCAGTTGGAACCAGCAATGGCCCGCCTGACAGAGCTATTGGCCAAACAGGGCGCGGGCGAAGCTGGTCCCGCGGATTTGAAACTGGACGGCATCCTGATGCCCGGCGCCGCCACGGTTGATCTGATCGAGCAACTGGAGCAGGCAGGCCCGTTCGGCGCCAGCGCCCCTGCCCCGCGTTTTGCCTTTCCCGATGTGGAAATCAACTTTACCAAACGCATAGGCGACAACCATCTAAAGCTGACATTCGGCGACGGCATGGGTGCACGGATCGAGGCGATTGCCTTTGGTGTGTTTGACACACCAATGGGTCAGGCGCTGGTCAATCACGGCGGTGCACGCCTCCATTTGGCGGGGCGGCTGGAAATCAACACATGGGGTGGCCGCGCCCGTGTGCAGTTGCGACTGGAAGATGCGGCGCGAGCCTAATTGCAGGACAGCAAAGAATCTGCCTGTTTGGGGCAAATACCCCCTTGCGCCCTCGCCGCTCTTTGCCTAGATACGCCTCACGCCATGGTATGGCCCGTTCGTCTATCGGTTAGGACGCCAGGTTTTCAACCTGGAAAGACGAGTTCGATTCTCGTACGGGCTACCAGTAATGTAAATTTGTCTATATATTGCAACAATTTACAGAGAAAATATCCTACATTGGAATACACCGTGGGACACTTAGGCCTAAAACCACCCCAAAGAAATGCCGTTATACCAGTGTGCCTGAACCAATCAGCGTGAGTGTAAGGTGACCACGATATCGACAAAAACACGACGGCGCTGATCGCCATTTCGAGAAGAATGGACACACATGTTTGCCGGAACTGGAAAGGGTAACGGTAGTGGGCGACTTAAGAGGGCACCAAATCGAGGGGTGTTTTGTCTATATGCTGAATCAACCACAGGATTATAGCGATTCTGCCTAGATATTGATTTTTATGTGTTGCGTCATATTTATGTCATATCCATGCGGTAACCCTTGGGTAACAAGTCTGGGGCAAACTGACGCCGGTAACGGGAAATTTGATTGTCAATATTGTATCGACTTCCCATGTGTGTAAGACAAAGACTAAGAATCAAGTGGCTCCAATAGTCATAATTCTACGATAGAGGTGTTATATAGGCATGAAGAATGG
>CAYYOF010000084.1:0-12481 GCA_964473185.1 uncultured Marinosulfonomonas sp.
GGGCTGGATGATGGATGAGTTTAAACGCGCCCTCAAGGATGGCAATATCACCCTGCCCCAGTTGATGATGCACTGGGCAGATACCATTCCAAACGAGCTAGCCCTGCGTGAAAAAGATCTGGGGATCTGGAACCGCGTAACATGGGCCGAATATTTCGCCACAGTTCGCGGCTTTGCCTTGGGTCTGCAGGCCATGGGATTTGGGCGCGGGGACCGTCTGGCCGTCGCCAGCGAAGACACGCCGGAGTGGCTCTACTCCGACGTTGCCACACAGGCACTCGGCGGTATGACCGTTGGGGTTTACCCAACCAATCCCTGGATGGAATTGAGCTATATTCTCAAACACTCCAAAAGCAGTATCGTCGTTTGTGGCGATCAGGAACAGGTCGATAAGGTTCTGGAGGCCGAGGCCGCACAGGGCGCGTTTCCCGATCTCAAACTGATTGTTTGCGTCGATATGAAAGGGATGCGCAGCTATGACCGCACACGCCTGAAATCATTCGATGAGGTAGTGCAAGAAGGACTGGATCACGCCTCGGGCCATCCGGAGGATGCAGATACTTTCCGTGATTCCGTTAATGCAGGCAAACCCGACGAGGCAGCAGTTGTGGTCTATACATCCGGCACCACCGGCCCACCCAAGGGGGCGCTGCTGTCGCACCGCAACCTGATTGTGGCGTCCTTCCCGCTAATTGATCAGTTCAACCTGACACGGGATCGTTATTCCGTCGTCTGTTATCTGCCGCTGTGCCATGTAGCCGAGCGAATTTTCTCAACCGTCCTGAGCCTGATGATCGGTGGCGAGGTGAATTTTGCTGAATCCATCGACACGGTACAGGTCAACCTGCGCGAAATCGCGCCAAAGGTATTTCTGGGCGTCCCGCGCATCTGGGAAAAGCTTCAGCAAAGCACCACAATCCGGATTCAGGATGCCCGCCCCATGGCACGGCATATTTACAACTGGGGGCTTAACCTTGGTCATGAACATTTCCGCAAAATTGAGGCTGGCGGGAAGTTGAACGCAATCGAACGTATCAAGCATTTCGCCGCACAAATCCTTGTTTTCAACCCGCTCCAACGGTTCATGGGGATCGACAAGGTCCATTGCGGTTTTGTTGGCGGGGCTTCCATTTCACCCGAGGTGGTGCGCTTCTTCCGGGTTATCGGCGTACCGCTGTATCAGGTTTATGGCATGACCGAAACGGCAGGGCTGGCATTCTTTCAGAATGCACAAAAGGCCACGGTCGGGGCAACAGGGATTGCAGCACCGGGGTTGAATTACAAAATTGCAGAAGACGGCGAACTGTCGATCAAACACCCCAGCATATTCCTTGGCTATCTCGACAATGAAAAGGCTACTGCTGAAACGGTTATTGATGGCTGGTTGCAGACAGGTGATGTGGTTGAACAACTGGACAATGGCGAAATCACCATCGTGGACCGCAAGAAATCCATCATCATCACCTCGGGCGGCAAGAACATCACACCCTCTGAGATCGAAAATGCGCTGAAGGATTCGATCTTTATTTCCGAAGCAATCGTGGTTGGCGAGGGGCGCAACTTTCTCGGGGCGCTATTGCAAATCGACTATGACACCGTGGGCAAATGGGCACAGGCCGAGGGCATGGCCTATACCACCTTCAGCCACCTCGCCAGCATGGAACAGGTCGAGACGCTGGTAAGTAAAGAGGTCGACCGGGTGAATGATGCTTTTGCACGGGTCGAGAACATCCGCAAATTTGTGCTGCTGAAAAAGCAACTTGACCATGATGATGGCGAATTAACTGCCACTCAGAAAGTGCGGCGCAACGTAATCGAGACTAAATTCAAGGCCGAAATGGCAGAAATTTACGGCTAGGGGACCAACATGGACTATTTTATACTGCTTTCTGTATCGGGCATTGCCATCGGCGTCATCTATGGCCTGATCGGCATGGGCTATGCCCTGATCTTCAAAGCCACCAGCGTCGTCAATTTCGCCCAAGGCGAAGTGATGATGCTGATCTCCTATATGGCATTTTCCATCGCCAGTTCATGGGCTTTGCCATTCTGGGGGCTGCTGGCGGTTTGCGTTGTGATGTCAGGGGTTGTTGGTTTGATAATCGAGCGGGTTTTCATCCGCCCGATGCTGGGACAAGAGGTATTTTCAACCGTGATGGTCACCATCGGGCTGGCGGTGATGATCCGTGCCGTTGTGGTGATGATCTGGGGGGCAGACCCGCTGCTGCTGCCGACCGACATTGGCGATAGCGGTGTCGAGTTCGGGATTGTTTTCCTTTATACTTCACAGCTTTATGCCATTGGCCTGCTGGCAGTTTGTGTATTCGGCATGTGGGCCTTCCTGCGCTTTTCGCGCATGGGGGTTGCTATGCGGGCCACTGCAGCGCGCGAAACCACGGCGCTGTTGATGGGGATCAACGTGACGCATGTCTATTCGCTGGCATGGGCCATCGCGGCGGTGATCGCGGGCATTTCCGGTGTGTTGCTGGGCACGATCTATGGGCTGGGGCCGGATATGTGGTCACAGGGGCTGCGTGCCTTTCCGGCGGTCATTCTGGGCGGGCTGGATTCCGTGTTTGGCGCGGCCATTTCAGGTATCTTTATCGGCCTACTGGAAAACCTCTCCGAGGGATATATCGGGCGCGGTTTGAAAGAAATATCCGGCTTCCTCGTCATTCTGGTGGTGCTGATGATCCGCCCCTATGGGCTGTTCGGCACGCCCGAAATCGAAAGGGTTTAAACCATGCGTACAGGTGTCTTTCAAGAAAGCTATGGCGGCCTTATCTCGCTGTTTCGCAACCCGTCCCAAACCTATTGGACTGTCGCACTGGTGATTTTTTCACTGGCCGCGCCAATGATGCTTAGCAATCACGTGACCTCCTTAATCAATGGCATGATGATCGCGGCGGTGGGGGTGATTGGCCTGAACCTTTTGACAGGTACAACGGGGCTTATTTCCTTTGGTCAGGCCGGTTTTCTGGCGGTAGGGGCCTATACCACAGCGATACTTTCTGCTGATTACAACATGCCACTGTGGCTGTGCCTGCCCGCAGGCGGGCTGGTGGCAGCCGGTTTCGGGTTGCTGGTCGGTATTCCGTCTTTACGCCTCAAGGGATTGTATCTGGCAATCACTACGCTGGCCTTTACCATCATCATTACCCATATCATCCTGAGCGCCGAAACCATCACCCATGGGTCGTCTGGCATTTCCACGCCCAAACCCGCGCTATTCGGGTTTGTTCTGGGCACAGATAGATCGTTTTACTATCTGGTTCTAGGGGTTCTGACGCTTGCAATTCTCGGATCCGCCAACATCAAGCGCAGCCGCATCGGGCGCGCCTTTCTGGCCATCCGTGAACAGGATATCGCTGCGCGGGCAATGGGCGTGCCGGTTGCGCGTTACAAGCTTTATGCCTTTGTCGTCAGCTCTTTCTACGCAGGGGTAGCTGGATCGCTCATGGCCTATCAAATCCGCTTTGTGAATGTGGACAGCTTTAGCCTGATCATCTCAATCGAGGCGGTTTCAATGATCATCGTTGGCGGCCTTGGGTCCACCGCGGGGGCAGTCTTGGGCGTATTCTTCGTGCTTGGGTTGGCCGAGGGTCTGAACCTTTTGTTCGGCTCATTGGGCGGCCCGCTTGGATCAATGTCTGCGCTGGAGCTGAAGGGCTTCATTTATGGCCTAACCATCGTTCTTTTCCTGCGATTTGAGCCGGACGGATTGATGGGTATCTATCGCGAATTCAAGAACCGCTGGATCAACTGGCCGTTCAAATACTGATGTAGCCGGCCCGGAGAATCGGGCCCGCACAAACTTGGGAGGAACTACAATGAACTGGATTCTTAAAGGGGCGCTGTCTATGGCGCTGCTTGCAACTGCCGCCACGGGTGCGATGGCAGAAAATGGCGTCACCGACGACAAAATTGTGCTGGGTGCGGTTGATCCGTTGACTGGGCCACCCAGCCTGCTGGGCAAAGCCCATTCGCTGGCGCTGAAGGTCTGGCAGCAAGACGTGAATGCCCGCGGCGGCATCAATGGCCGCAAGGTTGAAATCGTGTTTGAAGACGACGGATATGTGCCTGCTCGCGCGATTCAAGGTCTTAAAAAGATGATTGATGTCAACGACATTTTCGGACTGATCGGCACATCGGGTAGCGCTCAATTGGCCGCGATGATGCCCTTGATTGACGAGCTGGGCATTCCCACGCTGAACAATATGGCGGTGAACTCGCACCACTTTAATCCGCCGCTAAACCCTCTGTTTGTGGTCGGGCCGACCTACTGTCAGGAAATGTCAACCGGGATCAAGTATCTGGTCGAGGAAAAGGGCTTGAAGGACGGTAAATACGCGCTGGTCTATCAGGATGACGAATACGGCGATGATGTGCGTTGTGGCTATCTTGATGCGGTCGAAAAATACGGCCTCAACAATGTCCTGGAGCTGGAATTCAAACGTGGCCAACGGGATTTTTCGGCTGAAATGTTGCGGGCGCGGGCCGCAGGCGTGACGGTGCTGATTTCGGGCGGTGTTGTGGCTGAACATGCCATCCTGCTGAAAGAAGCCACCAAGAACCGGATGAAAATCACGTTTCTGGGTACCCACGCCTCGCATCTATCGCCAGTTCAGTCACTGGCGGGCAGTTCAGGCGACGGCTATTACTCCGCCGACTATGTGCCTGCACTGAATTCGCTTGAGGTTCCGGGGGTGGCAAAGTTCATGGGGCTAGCCAAGACTTACCTGAGCGAAGGCGAGATGAAATCGCTCAATCGCTATTCGCTTGCGGGCTATGCGGGCGCGATCATTTTTGAACACGCAATGAACGAATGTGGCGCTGATCTGACACGCACTTGCGTGATCGAAAAACTTGAAGGCCTCGACGGCTTTGAAACTGGTGGGCTCTTGGGTCCAGTCACTTATGGCAAAGGGGTGCGTCACGCACCAACAGCCGTGATCGTGCTGCAATCCAAAGCATCGGACAAGACTTTTACAATCGTTTCCGAGCGCATGGCGGTTGAATAGACCGCGGGCGGGCCTGTTGGGCCTGCTGCTGACATAAAACAAACTTCCCCCCGCGACAGTAACGCGGGGGGAAGAAAGACAAAGAGGAAGAAATCCGGATATGAGCATTAGCAAACTTCTTGTGGCCAACCGTGGCGAAATTGCCGCGCGCGTTTTGCGTACTGCACGCGCCATTGGCATTAAAACCGCCGTCCTGCGCCATCCCGCCGAAGTGGACACACCGGCACATGCGATTGCAGACGAGGTTCTGACAATCAACGGTCCAACGCCGGTTGCGGCCTATCTGGACATCGAGCAAATCACGCAAGTGGCCACGCGCATCGGTGCCGATGCGGTTCATCCCGGTTACGGTTTTCTGGCCGAGAACGCAGCTTTTGTAAAAGCACTGGACGCAGCGGGTATCATTTTTGTTGGCCCCACTGAAGACGTAATTGATCTGATGGGCGACAAAATTCGCGCCCGTAATTTTGTTGAGGAACGCGGCTTTCCGGTAGCCCCCTCCGCAATCGAGGATGACAATCCGGCCGATTTTGTTGAACGCGCCCGCGCTGTAGGTTATCCGCTGCTGATCAAGCCCTCGGCGGGGGGCGGTGGCAAAGGCATGCACATCGTGCGTGAGGATTCCCAACTTGAGACAGGCATTGAGACCGCGCGGCGCGAAGGCGAGCGTTACTTCGGTGACGGACGGTTGTTTGTGGAACGCTATATCGAGGATCCCCGCCATATCGAAGTACAAGTGATGGGCGATGGACAAGGCAATGTTGTGCATTTCTGGGAGCGCGAATGCTCGATCCAGCGCCGCTTCCAAAAAATTCTGGAGGAAACCCCCTCCCCCGCACTTTCCCCCGAACAACGCGACGAGATTTGCGAATCCGCCGCTGGCATCGCACGCGCGGTGAACTATCGCGGCGCGGGCACGGTTGAGTTTATCTATGCTGCTGATGGCGGGTTCTATTTCCTTGAGATGAACACCCGTTTGCAGGTGGAACATCCGGTGACTGAAATGGTCACAGGTTTTGATCTGGTCGCCGAGCAGCTGCGCATTGCGGCAGGCGAGGAACTCGGTTTGCAGCAAGGCGATATTGGCCAGACCGGCCACTCGATCGAGCTGCGCATTTGCGCCGAAGATTCGGATGCCGATTTCCGCCCTGCCATTGGCGATATCCTGTTGATGGATGAACCCACAGGCCCCGGCGTGCGGGTGGACAGCGGCATTCTGGATGGCGGCAGCGTGACGACTGATTTTGACCCGATGTTATCAAAATTGATCGTGCATGGCCGCAACCGCAACGAAGCAATTGCCCGCGCACGACGCGCGGCACAGGATTATGTCATTCTGGGGGTCACAACCAACCTTGGATACCTTGACGCGATCCTTGCGCACCCGAAATTCCAGTCGGGCGATATCTCTACCGGATTTCTGGCCGAGGAAGCTGATGCCCTGAAACACGAACCAGACGCCGCCACGCAAGACATTCTGATGGCCGCCACTGCGCTGTCGGACGCAACTCTTGTACAGGCGGTCGAAAATGTACCTGAAATTTACCGTATGATGGGGGCTTGGAGAAACTGATGCGCCGTATTTTGGAAATCAACGGGGAAGAAACCCCGATCTGGCTGGCCTCGACCGGGCAAACCCATGTTCTGCATCTGGGCGAGCGTGAAATCCCTTGCAGCTTTGATCCTGCAACCGGCAAAGGCAGCTATACGCTAGAGATCGACGGTGCACGCATCCCGCTGCGCGTCGCGGTGGGCGAGGAATCCACCTTTGTGCACCTGAATGGCCGCGCCTATGAAATCGGGCGCACCGATCCTTCTCAAACTTTGGGCGAGACAGGCGGCGGTTTGGCGCAAGACCAGATGGTTGCGCCGATGCCCGGCGTTGTGGTGTCGGTTGATGTGGCCGCTGGCGATACGGTGACCGAGGGTCAGACCTTGCTGGTGATCGAGAGTATGAAGCTTGAAACCACTATTGCCGCCCCACGCGACGGGGTCGTAGCCGAAGTACCCTTTGCCACCGGCGACAGCTTTGGCGGCAAAGAAATTCTGCTTAGTCTGGTCCCACTTGAGGAGGCCGAATAATGCGCCGTATTCAAAGCCAAGTGCGCCCGGATTCCGCCGAATTCAAGGCGGCATCGGCACAGATGCAAGAGGTCGTGAAGCAGTTTCACGAAAAACAGTACAAAGCCCGCTATGAGCGCCCGCAACGCGATCTCGACCGGCTAAAGCGGCAGAACAAACTGTTGGTGCGCCAGCGGTTAGAGCTGTTGCTTGACCCCGGCACGCCGTTTCTGGAGTTTTCCTCACTCGCGGCCAATGACCTCTATGACGGACAGGCACCAGGAGCCAATATCATCACCGGCGTCGGCGTGATTTCCGGCCGCGAGGTGGTGATCCATGCCGACGACAGCTCGAACAAAGGCGGTGCGTGGTATCCGATGTCGGTGCCAAAAATCGTGCGCGCGCTTGAATTTGCCTTGGAGAACAACCTGCCTGTAGTGCATATCTGCGACAGCGCGGGGGGCTATCTTGAGGATATGTCAGGTGTTTTTGCGCCGGGCGGACGGGTGTTCCGCAACCAGTGTATCCTGTCCAAAAAGGGCATCCCGCAGGTGGCCATCGTTTGTGGCCATTGCACGGCGGGCGGCGCTTATGTTCCCGCACTTTGCGAACATACCATCATCGTGCGCGACACCGGTGCGATCTTTCTCGGGGGGCCGCCTTTGGTCAAGGCGGCCACGGGCGAAGAGGTTTCGGTGAACGATCTGGGCGGTGCTGACATGCATACGTCAATTTCCGGCACAGGCGATTATCCGGTCGATTCCGAAGAGGCCGCTATGATTTTGGCGCGCGAAATTGTCGCCACTTTCCCGCGCAAAGCACGTGCTTTTGACTGGGCCGCACCCGAAGAACCCTATTATGACCCCAAGGATATCTATGGCATCGTGCCGACCGATTACCACGTGCGGTTCGATATGCGCGAGGTCATTGCCCGCATTGTTGACGGATCAAAATTCCATGAATATCAGCCAGATTACGGCACCACTCTGGTAACCGGATATGCCCGTATCTGGGGCTGCAAGGTTGGCATTCTGGGCAACAACGGGGTGCTGTTTAACGACAGTTCGTTGAAGGCAGCGCATTTCATCCAGCTGTGCAACCAGAACGGAACACCGTTGATTTTCTTGCAAAATACAACAGGTTACATGATTGGCCGCGAATATGAAGAACGCGGCATCACCAAGGATGGGGCCAAGATGCTGATGGCACAGGCCGGATCCGAGGTGCCAAAAATTACCGTACTGACCTCCGGCGCTTTTGGGGCTGGATATTACGGCATGTGCGGGCGGGCATGGGACCCACGCCTGATCATGTCATGGCCCAGCTCGCAGATGGGTGTGATGGGGCCAGAACAGGCCGCGCGCACCCTGGGCGACGTGAAACTGGCGCAAATGCGCCGCGCTGATCCCGACCTCAGCGAGGAAGCCGTGCAGGAATTGCGCGACCGGGTGCGCGCCAAAGCCGAGAACGAGACCTCTGCCTATTGGTTCACTTCGCGTATGCATGATGATGGCATCATTGACCCGCTGGATACCCGCAACATGCTGGGTATCGCTCTGACCTGTGCGGCTGGTGTCGCCCCCAACGCGCCGCATTATGGCGTTTACAGGATGTAAAATATGCGTCGCATTAAAACCAATATCGACACGAATTCGGACTCCTACCGCGAAAATTACGCGGCCATGTCCGAACGACTTGCAGAATTTCACAACCGTCAGGATGCCGCCCGCTATGAGCGCCCCCAGCGTGACAAGGACCGTTTGAAACGTCAAAACAAACTGTTTGTGCGTGAACGGATCGAGTTGCTGCTTGACCCCGGCACCCCGTTTCTGGAGTTTTCACCACTGGCCGCCTGTCGCGAATATGAAGGCAAAGTACCCGGTGCAGCCACGGTTACCGGCATCGGCATCGTCAACGGGCGCGAGGTCGCAATTCATGCGGATGACGCCAGCGTCAAGGGCGGCGCGTGGTACCCCCATACAGTCAAGAAAATCGTGCGGCTGTTAGATATTGCTGTCGAAAACCACCTACCTGTTGTTCATATCTGCGATAGTGCCGGCGGGTTCCTGCCGCTTCAGCACGGGGTTTTTCCCGATCGCTACTTGGCTGGGCGGATGTTCCGCAACCAGACGGTTCTGAGCCAGATGAACGTTCCGCAAGTGGCAATTGTTGCGGGCCATTGCACGGCAGGGGGGGCCTATATTCCAGCGCTCAGCGACTACAATGTAATCGTTGAGGAAACCGGCGCGGTGTTTCTGGGCGGGCCGCCTTTGGTCAAGGCCGCAACCGGCGAAGAGGTCGGGGTGCAGGAATTGGGCGGCGCAGTCATGCACACCTCGGTTTCGGGCACGGTAGATTATCGCGCCCCCAGCGAAGAAGCCGCCATAGCCTTGGCGCGCGAAATTGTTGATCAGTGGAAGCCGGTAGAAAAGACACAAATCGAAACCGCCCCCCCGGAGCCCCCCTATTACGACCCCAAAGAGCTGTACGGCATCATCCCGAAAGACCGCAAAACCCAGTTCGACATGCGCGAAGTGATTGCGCGCATTGTCGATGGTTCGCGCTTTCACGAATACCAGCCCTATTATGGCAACACCCTTGTTTGCGGCTATGCTCATATCTGGGGTTTTAAGGTGGGTATCCTTGGCAACAACGGGGTGCTGTTCAACGATAGTTCCAAAAAGGCGGCGCATTTTATTCAGCTGTGCAACCAGAACCGCACACCGCTGGTATTCCTGCAAAACATCACCGGCTATATGGTCGGGCGTGAGTATGAGGAACTGGGCATTACCAAAGATGGCGCCAAGATGCTGATGGCGCAAGGTGGCTCTGTGGTGCCGAAATTCACCGTGATCATCAACGCCTCTTACGGAGCCGGAAACTACGGCATGTGTGGGCGCGCCTGGGATGCCAGAACTCTGTTCATGTGGCCACAAGCCGAAATTGGCGTGATGGGGGCGGAACAAGCGGCTAACACCATGGCCGACGTGAAAATCCGCCAGCTCAAGCGCGAAGGCAAGGAACTGAGCGAAGAGGACATCGCTGCGATCCGTGATCCGGTGCTGGAAAAATACGAGTCCGATGTCGAGGCCTATACCTCGACCTCCGAGCTCTGGGATGACGGATTGCTTGATCCGGTGGACACGCGCAATGCATTGGGCATGTCAATTTCAGCCGCTCTGAACGCACCTATTGCTGATCCAAAATACGGAATTTTCCGCCTTTGAGGCCCTGAAACACCGGTTGGCCCCGACTTGGAAAAGACGATATGCTTGCGGTCATATCGATTCGACAGTCACACCAGAGCATTTGGCTCAATCTGTCCTGGATTGAACCAAACGCTTTAGGAGCTTTCTATCACCGACTTGCCTACAGTACTTTTGGAGCAGAAAGCCTTTCGCCAACCCAGAGCACACGGGGCTGTCAATCTATCGGTTAAGGCTGGCGAAAGAGGTACCACCCTTGCAAGGTTGCGCCAATCCGGATCGCTAAAGGCCCTGTTCCCGCGGATTGCCGGGCCGGATATTCAATCGGTCGTGATTAACACAGCAGGCGGCATCACGGGCGGCGACACCTTCAACCTGAAAGCCCATGCTCAGGCCGGAACCCGGCTAACCTTGACCACACAAACCGCAGAGCGGGCCTATCGCGCCCAGCCCGGCGAAACCGGACTGCTGAAAAACCAATTGCTGATTGATAGCGGGGCGCGGGTCCACTGGTTGCCACAAGAAACCATCCTTTATCAGGGGTCTGCACTTTCCCGCTCCCTGCATGTGGAAATAGGCCATGGCGCTTCATTTCTCATGGTCGAACCACTGGTCTTTGGACGCAAGGCAATGGGCGAAACCCTGACAGATGCGTGTTTTACTGACAGGATCGAGATCCACCGCGAGGGCCGGCTGCAATACCTTGATGCCGTCAAACTCAAGGGCAACATCACCGCACAACTGGCGCGGCCCCATACAGCGGCAGGTGCCGGGGCTATGGCAAGTTTGGTCTATTCCTCAGTGGATGCCGAGACCTGGCTTGCGCCAATCCGCGCCAAACTCGGGAATAGCGGCGGCGTTAGCCTGATCAATGATCAGCTTCTGGTCTTGCGCCTACTGGCCCCTGACAGCTATCTCTTGCGCCAAACCCTGATCCCGATCCTGAACGTTATAACCAATGACAACCTTCCCCGATGCTGGATGACATGATATGAACCTGACCCCTCGTGAAAAAGACAAACTGCTGATTGCCATGGCGGCCGAGGTCGCCCGCAAGCGGCTGGCGCGCGGGGTAAAGCTGAACCACCCCGAAGCAATCGCCCTGATTACCGACGCGGTGGTCGAGGGCGCGCGGGACGGACGGTCCGTTGCCGACATGATGGAGGCCGGAGCAGAGGTAATTACCCGCGAGCAATGCATGGAGGGCATCTCGGAAATGATCCCCGACGTTCAGGTCGAGGCCACCTTTCCCGATGGCACCAAACTTGTCACTGTCCACAATCCCATTCGCTGAGGTAACATCATGATTCCCGGAGAAATACTGCCCAAATCAGGCACAATCACCTTGAATGAAGGGCGCAAAGCCATCACCCTGATGGTTGCCAATACAGGCGACCGGCCGGTTCAGGTTGGCAGCCACTATCATTTCGCAGAAAGTAATCCAGCGCTGGCGTTTGATCGGGGTGCAGCCCACGGTATGCGGCTGGACATTGCAGCGGGAACAGCCGTGCGATTTGAACCCGGCCAGCGGCGCGATGTCGTGTTGGTGCCGATTGGCGGGGCGCGGCGGGTGTTCGGGTTCAATGGGAAAGTGATGGGAGAGTTATAATGCCCACACAAATCCCCCGCGCCGATTATGCTGCCATGTTCGGCCCCACCACCGGCGACAAAATCCGGCTTGCCGATACCGATCTGATTATCGAGGTCGAGCGTGATCTGACCACCTATGGCGAAGAGGTGAAATTTGGCGGCGGCAAGGTGATCCGCGATGGCATGGGCCAAAGCCAGATCACCCGCGCAAACGGCGCCGTCGATACCGTGATCACCAACGCGCTGATTGTCGATCATTCCGGTATCTACAAGGCTGACGTGGGCCTGAAAGACGGGCGTATTGCCAAAATCGGCAAGGCGGGCAATCCTGACACCCAGCCGAACGTCGATATCATCATCGGGCCGGGCACAGAAATTATCGCCGGCGAGGGCAGAATCCTGACTGCGGGCGGGTTCGACAGCCACATTCATTTCATCTGCCCACAACAGATCGAGGATGCGCTGCATTCCGGCCTGACCACCATGCTCGGCGGTGGTACCGGCCCCGCCCATGGCACGCTGGCCACCACTTGCACCCCCGGCCCATGGCACATCGGGCGCATGATGCAGGCGGCGGATGCCTTTCCGATGAACCTCGCCTTT
>CAYYOF010000085.1:0-12358 GCA_964473185.1 uncultured Marinosulfonomonas sp.
TCGACCGCTTCTTTGAGCGTTTCCATATCCGGGATTAGCCCGACCAGCCGTTCCACACGCTCCAGAGATTGGGCGGCCTCGGCATAGCTGTTTTCAGCGGCGGCAGACATCATTGCCCCGGTGCCTGCCTGATTTGCAATACGCTCAGCGCCCAGATTGCCGCTGTTTGACATTTGCGCCAAATCATCCTGATCAAAGCCTGCGTCCTCTAGGGCTTGAGTCATACGGCCTTCCATTTCAGGAGCGGCATTACCAATAAGCCCGCTGAAATCGCCGTTTTGGATACGCCTGATTGTGCCTAGAAGATCGCCGAATTCCTGATCCAGCAACCCATCCAGATCACCGCCCATCGCCATTTCAATGACATCTGTGGCACCGGTTCAGGCCAGTGACCTCACCAGCCTTGATGGCACTATAACGTCCGCCATTGGCACGTACGGCCATTTCCATGCCGAGGCGGTAGTCAAACACGAACACTCGTGCACCGCACCGGCGGGCCTGTGTCATCAGAAAGGCTGAGAGCACGGATTTTCCCGAACCGGGGCGGCCAAGGATCAGAGTATGACCACCCGTGGGTTCTTTGTCGGGCTGGCCGACCTCATGGTAATTGAACAGAAAGCCAGAGCGTTCCGGCGTGGGGAATATCGTGATCGGCTTACCCCATGGTACCTGATCGCCGGTCTTGCCCAATTGGCTGCGATGCAGCGCGGCGAGATCCGCGAAGTTCATATTGGTGATCGCGGCTTTTCGACTGCGCATCTGACCATTGCCCGGATGCTGCGCAAAGTAATGGCTGCGTGCGGCAAAGCTTTCATTCACCAGATTAACGCCCTCGGTGGCGGCGATATTGCGCACTTCAGACGCGATGTTTTCAAGTTTCTCTTCGCTGTCTGCAAAGACCGTCACAGTCATATGATGGTTATTGAGGGACACGGCCAAGATTAGATGACCCAGGCGGCGGGCCTGAAATAGGCGCAGTTGTCCGGCATCTGGGAAAAGAGGAACAGCCCAGAAACGGTTCATTATCCTGCCCGCTCCGAGCAACCATGGTTCCTCGATTGCAAGTGGGACAAGTCGCGCCCACGGAAATAGGCTCTGCTCATCTGTCAGCGGGTTATGTTCAACCGCCGCAAAAAAGTCGCGCAACTTGTCCTTCTGATCCTTTAGGAATTTTGCGTTGTGGGCTTCAAATTCCGAACAGAGCGCTTTCTCAAATCGAGAAAGATCGGTGGATGGCTTTGGTGTGGATGTTCCATTTTCATGCGGCGGAAAATCTTGAATGATCTCGGATGCAAGGCGCTTGGGGATCCATCTGGCGCGGTCGACCGTGGGCTCCCATTCTGTGCGCCACTCAGAAAAAATTGAATTGCGGTCAATCGTTGGGGGCCGGTCCAGCAGGCTAGAACGGACAGCAGCGGTGCCTGTTTTTTTGACTTTTTTGTTGTCTCCAAGCAATGCACCTAGGCCAAGTACCGCCGCGCCAATGATCCATTCAATCAATTCAAATACTTTCCAGCCGAAGTTTAGTCACGCCCATCTTTTTGAGCGCTTCGATTAATTGCAGACATGCGAGTGATAATGTCGTTCGCAATGCTCTCGTACAGGGCTGCTTGCCGTTCCCGTGCTGAACCAGATTTGGGATCGCGGCGGCGAATTCGCGCCGCAAGCCACAGCATAATGCGAGCAGCAGGTTCAGTTACCTGGTCGGGTGCCGGTGTCGGGTAGTTTTCTTCCAGCAAAGCAACGACTTCAGCATTCATACTGCGATGATTTGTTTTGGCCGCCAAACGTATCCGATCTCGCAGGCCAGTCGGGAGGCGAACGATGAATTTGTCCTGATTCTGAGCACTTTGTTCTGTCATGGTGGCACATTGCCATAAATAGTTATTGACGCAATAGTGGCTAAATGCCAGTACTTGGCTGAAAGCATGATTGAGGACCTCCAAATGAACAGTAGAAAGCCAATGCAACTTCGACTTCCGCATGAGCTTAAAGAGTGGATTAAGTCGGAATCGAATCGCAACGGAAATTCCCAAAATTCCGAGATAATTCGAGCAATTCGCGCCGCTAAGGATCGGGGGGCTGAGTATTATCAAGCTAGCAATGTTAATTTAAATCAGTGTGATAAGGCCCATTTTTAACGAGTTGGGAGAGGTAATTCGATCATGACCAAGGCAAGTGTTCAAACAAAGGCCAAACAAGCGGCATCGGCTTTTATTCGCGAAGCGCGGGAGGCGGGCTGGCAACGCGCCAAGTTCGAGATCAAGCCAGATGGCAGTGTGATTGTCGACGCCAACATGATCGTGCCCGAGGCCGGGGATGACTTTCTCAATAGTGATCTGAGGATGGGCGAATGACCCGTAAGAGCCTGCCCAAATATGTTTACAATGACCGTGGCTATCTACGTTTCATCCGCCGTTCACGCGGAATCGCGGTAATGATTCATGAAGAGGCTGGCACGCCCGAATTTTGGGATCACTACAATCGACTTATTAAGGGTAGACCTGCACCGGCACCGGTGAAGCGTAATTTTGAGGCTCTGATTTTGAGCTATTTTGAGAGCGATGGCTACACAAAGTTGAAGCCGCGCACCAGATCAGACTACCGCCGTTACATTGGCCATATTCGTGAAATCTGGGCCGAAAAGGATCCGGCTAAGATCGAGACACACCACATCTACGAACTGCACCGTGCGAATGCAGATCACTGGCGTCAGGCGAATTATCTGGTTCAGGTGATGGTCATCTTGATGAACCATGCACGCTTGATCGGGTTTATCAAGAAAGAACATGGCAATCCAGCAAAGGGGATCCCGCTTTTCAAACAGAAGGGCGATGGTTGGGAGCCTTGGCCAGATGACGTCCGGGCCGAATTCGAAGCGCGGGCCTCAAAACGTGCGCGTTTGGTCTATGAGCTTTGTATTGGAACAGGGCAGCGCATTGGTGATGTGCTCAAAATGCGGTGGGAGCATTTTTCGGACGAAGGATTCGATTTCACGCAGGGCAAGACAGACAAGCCGCTTTGGATCCCGATGACAGACCGCCTCAAAGCGCATCTGGAAGGGTATGAACGAAAAGAGGAAACTGTGGTCACCGATGCCAAGGGCCGATCGGTAGGTTATCGCGTGATCGCGGAGGAAATGCGCGCGACCAAGAAAAAGATGAAACACGAGAAGGCGGGCTACTACAAAACGCACGGTCTGAGAAAAAACGCGACAATCGAATTGTACCTGGCTGGATGCGACGACGAGATGGTCAAAGCCGTCACAGGTCACTCGGGCGTCGAGATGTTAAAAAAATACGGCGGGCCGATCCGGCAAAGAGAGCTGGCAACGCGCGCACAAGAGGCACGAAACCGCATGGAACGAAGCAAGGCCGAAACGTGAAAGTTTCAACGTTTGTTTCAAAAATAAAGCAGAAGGAGACCGCGAATGACGCAAGTCATTGAAAAGCTTGGAGGCGAGTACCAGAGTCGAACTGGTCTACACGGATTTGCAATCCGCTGCGTAACCGCTCCGCCAACTCGCCGAAGCCAAGGGCCGTGTAACCCATGCTATTTCGTCGCGCAAGGAGGTTTGTTGTGCTGTGACGTGTTGCTGTGGCCGCGGTTCTGTGGCAAAACCGATTCATACGAACTAAACGAACGGGTTTACACGATGAGCGATTATTCCGCACGCCGCACAATGATGGTTGATACACAGGTCCGCCCGTCGGATGTGACCAAGTTCCCGATCCTTGAGGCGATGCTGGAAGTGCCGCGCGAATCCTATGTGCCGGACAACAAGCGCGAAGAGGCATATGTCAGCGAAAATGTGGTGCTGGGCGCGTCCCGTGTGATGCTGGAACCACGCACATTCGCCAAACTGCTGGATGCGCTGGATATTGATCCGAACGAGGTGATTTTGGACATCGGGTGCGGGCTGGGATATTCAACCGCCGTGATTGCGCGGCTGGCTGATGCTGTTGTCGCAATCGAGGAAGACGCGGATATGGCCGCCGAAGCGCAGGCGATACTGTCGGGCAACGATGTGGATAATGCCGCCGTGATCGAGGGTGTTATGGCTGAAGGTGCAGCCAAGCACGGCCCCTATGATGTGATCATTCTGGAAGGGGCGGCCGAGCAGGTGCCTGCCGCCATTCTGGAGCAGTTAAAAGAAGGCGGCCGGATCGGTTGCATCTTTATGGAAGGTGCGCTGGGCATGGCGCGTATTGGATACAAGATTGATGGTGATGTAGCATGGCGGTTCGCGTTCAATGCCGCCGCGCCAATTCTGCCAGGGTTTGAAAAACGTAAAACGTTTGTTTTATGATATTTTACACCCTTCTGGTAAAATGGCACAACAAAAGCACAAGCAAGAGGGTTCAACGTGGGCTATAGAATGAAACCAATACTGGCGGTGGCCGTCGCAATATTTGCATTTGTGACCTCCCCTGCGGCACGGGCCGAAACCCTGACGGATGCGTTAATTTCGGCATATAAGCATTCCGGTCTGCTGGATCAAAACCGCGCGTTGCTACGGGTGGCGGATGAGGATGTCGCACAAGCTGTAGCCGCATTGCGCCCGGTTCTTAGCTATTATGCCAGGTCGCAGTATGCGAATTTCACAGATCGCAATGGCGACCACCTAACGGCAAATGTTGGCCTGCAAGCCAGTCTGTTGCTGCTGGATGGTGGTAACTCGAAACTGGCGATCGAGGGGGCCAAGGAAACAGTTCTGGCCACCCGCGAAGGGCTGATCAATGTAGAACAATCTGTGCTGTTACGCACGGTCATCGCCTATATGAATGTGCTACGGGAAAACGAATTTGTTGCTTTGCGCCAAAACAACGTGCGCTTGATCGGTGAACAATTGCGTGCCGCCAAGGACCGGTTCGAGGTGGGCGAAGTGACCCGCACCGATGTGTCACTGGCAGAATCGCGCCTTGCGCTGGCGCGGGCAAATCTGGCCGCAGCCGAGGGCAATCTGGCCCGTTCGCGCGAAGAATACCGTGCGGCTGTCGGCACATACCCCAAATCCTTGCGCCGCGCCCCCAAGGCACCGGCAACGGCCCGTTCGCTCGATTCGGCCCGTGCGATTGCCTACACCACGCATCCCTCGATGAAAAAGGTGCAGCACGATATTGCTGCCGCCGAAATTGGCGTATTGCGGGCGGATGCGTTGATGAAGCCGTCGCTTTCGCTGAAGGGAAGCCTGGATTATAACCATGTGGGGACTGAATCCGCCACAATCGGGCTGGATCTGGGCGGACCTATTTATCAGGGTGGCAAGCTGAGTTCACTATATCGCCAAGCGGTTGCGCGACGTGATGCAACACGGTCCGGACTGCATATCACCCGTCACGAGGTGGCACAGGGTGTTGGCAATGCCTGGGCTTTGCTGGCTGTATCACGGGCGACATTGGAAGCAAGCAATCGCCAGATCCGCGCGGCCCGCATTGCCTTTCGCGGGGTGAAAGAAGAAGCGACACTGGGCGCACGCACCACATTGGACGTGCTGGATGCCGAACAAGAGTTGCTGGATGCCGAAGCCAACCGCATTTCGGCCATCACCGACCAATATGTTGCAACATATTCGCTTCTATCCGCGGTGGGCCTGTTGACGGTTGATCACCTGAAACTGGGCATCAGAACCTATGATCCCGCCGCCTATTATAACGCTGTGCGCACGGCTCCGGCTGATAGTACACAGGGCAAACGGCTGGATCGTGTGCTGCGGGCATTGGGAAAAGAATAGAATTTATCCTAAGTGTTGTGCGACGCGTGCCTTGGCGCTATTATCTAGGCGAGGCTAAATCGGGAATCTATAATGTCTGAACCTGTATCCAATGCGGAAATCGAGGATGTGCTGTCGTCTATTCGGCGGCTTGTATCGAGCGATGTTGCGGAATCGCAAGATGCTGTAGCGGATGAACCCGCTGCAAAGCTGATTTTGACGGCAGATTTCCGCGTTCCCGAACCGGATGATACGCCGTCCGAAGAGGATGCTGCACAAGATACACAAGAGGCTGAGGTATCAGAGGCCGAGGCGTCCGATGCAGGGGATGACACCCCGTTCGAGTTTCATCACACCGAGCGTTCCACAGACGAGGATACGCAAACAGCGCAAGCCGAGCCGGATCAGGAAGATACCTTTGAGGGCACCAACGCAGATAGCAATGAGGTGTGGCAGGATTTGGCAGAGCAGGCCGAAGATGCCGCGCTGGATGAAGACGGCGCAACGCCATCCCTTGAAAGCACCATCGCAGATCTTGAGGCCGCAATCGGCCAGCAAAATGGCGAGTGGGAGCCGGATGGCAGCGATTTCGAAGAAGATGCCGACGCCGAAGAGGTGATGTCGGAACCGGTTCAGGACTGGATCGATGGCACGGCCCAAGAGGTTGGCGCCGAGGCTGCTGCACTTGAAGACGAAGCCGAGGACACCGATCTGTTCGGCGGCGAGGAATCGGTGATCGACGAAGAAACCCTGCGTGACATGGTCAGCGATATCGTGCGTCAGGAATTGCAGGGTGCACTGGGCGAACGGATCACCCGCAACGTGCGCAAACTGGTGCGCCGCGAGATCAACCGCGTATTGGCTGCGCAGGATTTCGAATAAGTATCCCACCGCTCATCAAGCCTAACGGCTTTCCCCGCTCATGTGCCTCACTGGCGAAAAGCGCCCGTAAGGGAGCGATGAGCTGCTGCTAACTGGCGATTTCTAACAACGCATCCAGATCTAGATGTGCCTCAAGATGATCGGCCAGCGCGTCCAGCGTTGCCTCGACCGATGCGTTATAGCCTGAATTCCCCACAACCCCGCCAAGCCCCGCCAAATACGCGGCGCGAAAGCCGTCAGCGGCAAACAACCCGTGCATATAACACCCCATGACGCGTCCATCGGCCGAGGCAGCCCCATCGTGCCGCCCCTCCATATCCAGCCATGCGCGGGCGCAATCCGCACCCGTTGTCACCCCGATATGGATTTCATAGCCGCGCACCGCATCGCCGGTGGGCAGATAGGTGGCATTGCTGATCTCCAGCCGCTTTTCCGGCACCATTTCCGTCACCACGTCCAGCAATCCCAATCCGTCATAGCTGCCCGCGTGCCCTTCGATCCCGTCGGCATCAATGATTTGTTTGCCCAGCATTTGGTAGCCACCACACAGCCCCAGCACATGCCCGCCGCGGCGCAGATGCGCGGCAAGGTCCACGTCCCATCCTTGCGCCCTAAAATAGGCCAGATCGGCGATGGTGGATTTGGTGCCGGGGATCAGCACCAGATCGGCGTCCCCGGGCAAGGGGCGGCCTGCCTCGATGATTTCGACCGTGACATTGGGTTCCGCCGCCAGCGGGTCCAGATCATCGAAATTAGCAATCCGCGACAGACGTGGCACCGCAATTTTGAACGCCCCGCCGCGGGTCGAGGTTATGTCCATCACGTCCTCGGCAGGCAACCGCCACGCATCGGAAAACCACGGCAGCACCCCGATATTGACCCATCCGGTGCGGTTGATGATTTCCTGAACACCTTCGTCAAACAAACTGACATCGCCGCGAAATTTGTTGGTGATGAACCCCTTGATCCGTTCGCGGTCTGCGTCCGGCAGCACCACATGCGTGCCAACCAGTTGCGCGATCACCCCGCCGCGATCAATGTCACCAACCAGAACCACCGGCACATCTGCTGCTTCGGCAAAGCCCATGTTGGCAATGTCGCCATGGCGCAGATTGATTTCGGCGGGGCTGCCCGCGCCCTCGATCAGCACAAGATCGGCATCCTGGGATAAGCGGCGAAAGCTCTCCAACACAGGCGGCATCAGCGTATGTTTCATGCTGGAAAAATCACGGGCCTTTAGGGTGGCAATCCGCTGCCCCTGCAAAACCACCTGCGCGCCAATATCGCTTTCGGGTTTCAGCAACACGGGGTTCATATCGGTGGTCGGATCAACACAACAAGCCTGCGCCTGCAACGCCTGCGCGCGGCCAATTTCACCACCATCAGAAGTGACGGCGGCGTTGTTGGACATATTCTGCGGCTTGAACGGGCGCACGATTAGGCCGCGACGCACATAGGCGCGGGCCAAACCCGCCACCAGCATCGACTTGCCAACATTCGAGCCTGCGCCCTGTATCATAAGTGATTTTGCCATTGCTCCAGTTATCCCTATGCTGGGTCAAATAAACAAGCCGTAACAGGGCGCAACTTATAATGAATACACCATCTCACCTGCTGTTGGGCGTCGCCGTTTTCGGGCGATCCGGCCATGCGAAAATCACCGCTGCCGCGTTGCTGGGCGGGTTGGCCCCGGATATCTCGCTATATGTGATGTCCGCGTGGGCGATGCTGGTGCAAAACGTGCCGCCCGAGGTGGTGTTTCGGGAATACTATTTTTCCGCCGAATGGATGCGGGTTTTTGCCTGGGACAACAGTTTTATCCTGTGGGGTGGGCTGTTTGGCTTTGGTCTGTGGCGCAAGCGGGCATGGGTGGTTGCATTTGCGGGGGCGGGGTTGCTGCATTTGGTAACGGATTTCACCTTGCACCATTATGACGCGCGCCCGCATTTCTGGCCATTGTCCAATTGGATATTCCAAAGCCCGATCAGCTATTGGGACAGCCGGTTTTATGGCCATATTATTGCGCCGATAGAACTGCTGCTGGATATTGGTCTGTCTGTGGTCTTGTGGCGGAAATACAAGGGGCGGTGGGCCAGAACGGTGATCTGCGCGATATTTGTGGTGCTGGTGCTGCTGGCTGCATTATGGGCGCTATCGCTGGTTGGTGTCGTATCGTTTGGCCATTAGCCACAAAAAAACGCGCCCCGAGGGACGCGCCTTTGAAAAATTTACGAGGTTGTTTAAGCCGCTTCTGCCTGCTGGCGACGCTCGGACTCTTCGCGCGACAGCGCAACCGAGGTGCGCACACCTTTGCCAACAAAATCCATTAGGCCAGTGACGACCCGCTCGTTCGGGTCAATGCCGGCACAAGACAGCACTTCGCGGCCATCACGTGACCGCGCCCAGCGTGCAATCTGCTCGGGGCCGTTGCCGTATTTCTTGTCATCAGCAATTGCATCATCCAATGCAGCCAATACCACAGCAGCAAATAGTTTGCGCGAGCGGTTACCTTGTTCGTGGTTGAATGCTGTACCGTCTACGAAATCTCGCATTACTGTTCCTTTTGCTCTTGCTCTTTTTGGCGTGACGTTCTTTATGCCTGATCTAAACCGATTCGGCTACCGTGATTTTGCATACCTGCCATGCGTCAAGTGCATAGCTGCATTCTGCATATAGTCGTCTTGCCCCCGCTAGGTCACCAATATATAGGTGCTGTCAAAATTCCTTCAACCTTTTGATATGGTTTTGACACAATGCCCAAAATAAACGGAAACGAAATTCGCCCCGGTAACGTGCTGGAACATAATGACTCGCTGTGGCTGGCTGTGAAAGTCGGCCATGTGAAGCCCGGTAAGGGCGGCGCGTTTGCACAGGTTGAAATGAAAAACCTGCGTAACGGCTCCAAATTGAACGAACGGTTTCGCGCGGCGGATAAGGTTGAGCGGGTGCGACTGGAACAGAAGGACCAGCAATTCCTGTATGAATCCAATGACATGCTGGTGTTCATGGATATGGACACCTATGAGCAGATTGAACTGCCTGTCGACATTCTGGGCGAGCGGCGTGCGTTTTTACAGGACGGCATGATGGTGGTGATCGAATACCACGAGGAAGAAGCGCTGAGCGCGACGTTGCCGCAAAAGGTGACCTGCAAGGTGGCCGAAACCGAGCCTGCGGTGAAGGGGCAAACGGCGGCCAAGTCGTTCAAACCGGCCACTTTGGACAACGGGATCAAGGTGATGGTGCCGCCATTTATTGGTCAGGACGAGGATATTATCGTCGACACGATCAGCATGGAATATTCCGAACGCGCCTAGGGCGGATTGCCGCAGCTAAACCTAAAATAAAGAATGCAACAGTTTTGGGCCCGTCACCGGACGGTGGCCTAACGGTTTGGTATTCGTACATTTGGTACATTTCTGGCCTTGAAACGCATGATTCCATTTCGGGGTTGGGCGGAATGCGAAATGAGGTGCGGGTATGGAATTTGTTACGAACACAGAGCTGCGCAAACATCTGGGCCACTACATGTCACGGGTGCAGATGGGCGGGAAACGGTTTTTGATCTATCGGCACGGGCGCGAGATCGCGGGTCTGGTCAGTGTCGGTGATCTGGACCGGATTGTGGAGTTTGACCGTAAATCGGTGCGGCAGAAAGAACTGGAATATCTGATGCGGGCGGATGCTTGGGAGAGGGCCAAACGCGGGGAGCCGGGGATGGTGATTAGGTAGTGGGGGAGGTTGCCAAGATTAATGATGCTGTACCAAATTTATTTTGCTTTTATGCTGCGACACTGACCAGTTTGTTGGAAGCTTTATAGGCGAGTATCAATCGTTTGGGTCGTTTCTGTGCAGAAAAACCATGTAAAGAACAATCGTGATCTCCAATATCAGGAAACAGGAGACACCTACCAAGTTACTGAGAGTCCATGTCCCAGAACGAACTTCATTCCAAATGTTGGCAATAGCAATCGCGGCCAACAAAACTGGGAACACTTTCGTATAAACAAAATGTAGCCAGTTAGAAAAAATTGGATAGTTGTTGTTGTAAGAAGCTCCTTCGCGTGTGAAGGCGACGCTGCCCTCCTGATAGTGTTTGTTAATTTCTGCCTCAAGGGCATGTAAATATGTGTATTGCCGCTCGATTTGAACGGCAAGCTGGAAGTAACGTATAGCCATACCTGCGACTGCTAACCAGAGAATCGACGAGAAGACTTCGGGGCCATTTCCGAGTGTAACTCCCGCTGATTTTTCGACAATCTGAGAAATCAATGAGGCTGAAATATCAGCGGCGGTGATGTTGACAGTGAAAAGGCCAACTGAAATCAGAAGAAAGAAAAATAGACGATTTCTGCTGTCGAGTGTCTTCACATGGTTACCGAAGGTATCCCGATAGTGCTCACATAGCTTATCAAAGGATGCTATTTCGCTCATGTTAGGCGTCTCTCAGTGCCTTAAGTATGTTGGCTTCCGTGAACGACATAGCCCAAGATGCGCCCGCGCCTAAGAGTTCATTTGGACTATCATAGTTGCTGTTCAACTTTACGCCGACGAGTTTGTTGCTGGGTTTGCTTTTGGCAATTTCGAAATTTTGCCAGTTCCGATACCCAATTGCTTTATGGTCAGCATGCAGCTTGTTTGCGTCCTCCCCAACGATCACCAGCGTGTGTGTAGCTGCTCGAATTTTAGTCGTGAGCGCAGCCTTGACCGTTGGAATATTATAGCTTTGGATTTCTCCCGAAGAATGATCGCTAAATACGAAATCAAAATCTGGATTGGCATTCCACGCCTTCAAGAGAGCCTTATAATGCTTGTCTTTGTGCCAATCGAAACTTAAAAAATACCTTTTTCGCCGCCATATTACTTTTCCTAAATGAATGAGTTATCAGGTTATGCTAGATGTTGTGAAGCAAAATGCAACCCTTTAGGGTGTGAATTCCTTTTTGGCAGCGCTTGTGTTACGATGGTTTCACCGCACATAGCCGAAATTATACAAGCTGTGTAACACCATCCTCACCCCGTCATTTTGCAAAAAATGTCAGCCCCCGACCGCCCCACGGCGGGGGCTTTTGCGGCGTTGCGTCTAGCTGTGACGGTATCGGAGACTGATAGGGTTGGTCGTTTGGTGACGGCGGCGCAGCCCCCACCCGGTCGGGGGCTGACATTTCTTCAAAATGGGTTGCGCTGTGGGGATGGGTTTTGCGGTGTTTGGTCTAGGGGGTGATGGTGGCGTCACCGGCTTGTAGTTCGGATTTGGCGCGATCAAAGCGCAGGTAGGCGATGGCTTGGCCGTTCGACTGGGTGAACAGGGTTCCGGCGGGTTTTCCATTCGAGGTGATCGGGGTTCCGATGGGGGCGGTGCGATCTATGGTCACGGTGACAAAGCCTTTTTTCAGGGTGGTTTTGTGTTTCATGCGGGCGATGATTTCCTGGCCGACGTAGCAGCCTTTACGGAAATCGACTCCGTTCAGGTGCTCGAATCCGGCCTCGAGGATGTAGGTTTCGTTGGGGATCAGCTCGATGCCGGTTTCGGGGATGCAGTGGGTGACGCGGATGGCGGCGTAATCGGTGCCATCATCGCCTGACTCGGAGCCGTAGAGTCGCCAGCCGAGGGCTTCGTGGCGGGGGTCAGACAGGGCGTTTTCGGGGGCGGTTCCGGTGCCGCGTTTGACTTGCAGGGTTGAGGGCGCGATTTGGACGTCGGCGCGTAGTTTGTACATGGTCAGGCGGCGGGCCAAGTCGTCAGCCGTTTCGGCGGGGGCG
>CAYYOF010000086.1:0-12321 GCA_964473185.1 uncultured Marinosulfonomonas sp.
GATCTATATGTCGGCAGCAATCATTAATTCACGGTGAATCTCAACAAGCCCTAATCGGAAACAGAATTCACCCCAAGGGTGGGCGAATTCCGGTGCTCTTTTTTGGGTAAAATGCAAAACGCTCGAAATACCTGCGCCGCAGGCATCCAACGCTTAAAACCGCCCCATACGCCGCGCCAAACGCGCCATGCCTTTGGCTTTTTTAGCGGTCTCTTTGGCTTTTTGCGCCTGCTCGCGCTCGGCGGGCGTCATTTCATCACGGGATTTACCGCGGTTCGCGGCCATATCAATGCCCTTGTTCACCGCCTTGCGCATGAAAATCCGCATTATCATGTTGATGATCTGGTTGATATTCATAACATCCTCCTATTCTTCAAACATTTCACTTTGACCAACCGTCGCGTCGCCATCCTCGGCATCACTATCAGGCATGCCCGGCATAGCACCCGGCGGTGGTCGGCTCTCCAGCAATCCGGCGGATCGCAATTCCTTCAGTCCCGGCAGATCGCGAGCATTTTCCAGACCGAAATGATCCAGAAACCCTTGCGTCACCACAAACGTCACCGGTCGTCCCGGCGTCATCCGGCGCCGCCCAAACCGGATCCATTCCATTTCCAGCAATTGATCCACCGTACCACGGCTAACCGAAACACCGCGAATTTCCTCGATCTCGGCCCGTGTCACCGGCTGGTGATAGGCAATAATCGCCAAGGTCTCGATTGCCGCACGCGACAGTTTGCGCGTTTCAACCGTTTCCTTTTGCATCAAAAACCCAAGGTCGGGTGCGGTGCGGATCGCCCAGGCATCACCAACCCGCTGCACTGACACGCCACGGCCCTCGTAACGCTTGCGCAGATGCACAATCGCCTCGGCCCCGTCACAGCCATGCGGCATCCGGTCGTTCATTTCCTTGACCGTCACAGGCTCGGCTGTGGCAAACAAAATTGCCTCGACCATACGCTCCTGCTCGCCCATCGGCGGGGCCTCGAACAAGCTCTCTTCGATCTCGGGTTTCTCGATGTCTTCAGCCATCATCGCCTGCCTTCTTGCGTATCTGGATCGGGGCAAATGCCTCGCCCTGACGAATTTCGATCTGGCCCAGTTTAGCCAATTCCAATGATGCGGCAAAATTGGCCGCCGTGGCGCTGCGCCGCTTGGCAGGGTCCAACTCCCAGCCGTCCGGCAGATAGCTCTCCAGACCGGTCCAGTCGCCAGCGTATCCAATCAGCCCGCGCATCCGTTCTAGCGCCTGCTCCAGCGTCATGATCGCTTCGCGGTCCATGGTAAACGGGCGGAATTCATCCTTGGTGCGGGTGCGCGCGTAGGCCTGCATCAGGTCCAGCAACGTCGCGGTATAGGTCACACGGCGAATACGGGTCACATCCTCAGGCAGGCCGCGGACGAAAAAATCGCGCCCCATCTGGTCACGCGCCATCAGCTTGGCGGCACTGTCGCGCATTGCCTGCAGACGCTCCAGCTGGAACGCCAGATGTGCAGCCAGTTCTTCGCCTGACGGGCCTTCCTCGGTGGGGTCAGGTGGCAACAACAGGCGCGATTTCAGAAATGCCAGCCACGCCGCCATCACCAGATAATCTGCCGCAAGTTCAAGCCGTAAATCTTTGGCTTCGTTGATAAATTTCAAATATTGCTCGGCCAGTGCCAGAACCGAAATCTTGCGCAAATCCACCTTCTGGGTGCGCGACAGGGTCAGCAACAGGTCCAGCGGCCCCTCATAACCATCAACGTCAATGATCAAGGCTTCGGCCACCAGCCGCTCCTCTACCGCAAGCGGCTTATCTTCCTCGAATTCAACGTCAGTCATCATTGCGCCCGCCTATAAGGTGCGCAAGTTCGTCTTCTAACGCCAAAATGTCAACGGAATCAGGTGATTTGCGCATATTTATCGCGGCATCGGCCCGTGATTGTGCCCCGCCCCTGAACATCCCTGCCTCAGCCGCAACCTGCGCCATCTCATCCAACTCACCATTGCAATGCAGGATCATATCCATACCACCGGCCAGTGAGGCGCGTGTGCGCTGTGTCACATCCCCGTCCAGCGCTTCCATTGATAAGTCATCCGTCATCAACAACCCGCCAAATCCGATGTCTTCGCGGATCACACGCGTCATAACAGGCGAGGTCGTTGCAGGCCCGTTCGGGTCAATATCCTCATAGATAATATGCGCCGACATGCCCAACGGCAGGTCCGCCAGTGCCGCCATCGCGGCAAAATCAACTGCATCCAGATCGACGCGTTTGGCGCTGACACGGGGCAGTTCCAGATGGCTGTCCAAAGTGGCCCGCCCATGACCTGGGATGTGTTTCAGAACCGGCAACACCCCGCTATCCAGCAGCCCATCGGCCACCGCACGGCCAACGGATGCCACAGTGCCCGCATCCTCGCCATAGCAACGATTGCGTAACACCGCATGGGTTTGCGGCGTCGCCACATCCGCACAGGGCGAGCAATTGCTATCGATGCCAACACCGCGCAGCTCATCCGCGATGATGCGACTGCGGATATACATGCTGCGCTGCGCCGCTGCCGGATTTGCAGCGACCTGATCCAGCGGTGGTAGCCAATGGCGCCAATGCGGCTGCACCATCCGTTCAACCCGCCCGCCTTCTTGATCTATGGTCACAACGGCGTCACGCCCGACGGCGTTGCGCAAATCATCCGTCAGGCGGCGCAATTGATCGGGATTGTCGATATTGCGGGCAAACAGGATAAAGCCCCAAGGGTTGGCCTGCGCAAAAAAAGCAGCCTCGTCAGGCAACAGGCGCTCGCCCGCGCAGCCAAAGATATAAGCCCCCTGACCGCCCGACATTTAGCGCACCTTTACAGGGATACAGGCGGCTTTCTCGGCCAATAGCGCGGAACAAAACCGTCGTGCGTCTGACAGGTCATCAAAGCCCATAGCCCGCAAACGATAGAACGTGCGCCCGCCGCTTTGGGCCTTCTGGATCACCCGCGACTTGCCTTCCATGTATTCGGTGAACCGGCCATACAGACGGTCCCATTCCTTTTGCGCGATCTCGGCGGAATCATAAGCGCCCAGCTGGGCCAAACGGGTGCCTGCCGAAATTGTGGTGGCATCAACATCCGTGACAGGGGCCGATACGGTCTGCGCCGCCGCCACTTCAACAGGCGCTGTGGCGGGGGTAGTGTTCAAACTTTGCGGGCGCATCAAAGGGCGCGGCGAATGTGAAACGCCTGCGACAGATGCCGCGATGACGGCCACCGGAACTGTTGCGCTCACGGCTTCAACTTCGGTCAATGGTGCGGTATCAGCCGCGATTGTTGCGGCCATCGCCATCGCTTCGGCCACGGCGATATCTGTTGCCGATGGCTGCGGTGCTGTTGGCTCGATCGATGCCACAGCGACCCCTTCGCCATCATCCACAGCCGTGGGCAACGCGGGTGGCGGTGCTGTTTCTTCCAGCAATGCGGGGGCGGTGATTTCGGCGAGCCCATTGACCACAACCTCGGCGTCTGCGGCCTCGGCCATAGACGTGGTATCATCGCGCGGCGACGGGCGGCGCAATCCGGCCACATCGTCTTCGCCAACGCCAGCCCCGACGGGGGCCAAAGTTAATTGTTCCGGCACGGGTTCGGCCAATCCATCGGATTGCACACGGTTCACTGACAGACCCTGATGCGCGGTTTGCATACCGCCCGGATCATCCGGCTGAATCCGCATCGGGCCGTCAATCGCCCGCACCACAGGCACACCGGTGACATCGCGCACCAGCAGCCGATAACCCCAGACCCCGATCCCGACGACCAAAGCCACAGACATCAGCGCGCCTGCCGTGTTCACAAGTCTGGAAATCCTGCGCGTTTGCGCCCCGTCCAGCGGCGCATCTTCTGCACCACGGTATTCAACATCCGCCATTTTATGCCTCACTGCCCGCCCCGTATATTTCGGTGCTGGTCACTCTAATCTGCCTCATGACCACCGCAGGCGCACTTGTTGTCAGCGCATTTCCTCAGCCGGTGTCACCCCTAGAATACCGAGTCCGGCCGAAATAACAATGGAAACCGCACGAATAAGGGCGATTTTCGCTTGTGACGTGGCGGTATCGCCCTCTTGCAAGAAGCGCAGCTCAGTCAGTTCATTGCCACGGCTCCACAGCGCATGGAATTCGCCCGCCAGTTCATACAGATAAAACGCCACCCTGTGCGGCTCGTTGGTGCGCGCGGCGATCTCGATCAGGCGCGGCCATTCAGCCAGCTTTTTGGCCACCGCCAGCTCGGCCTCATGCGACAGCTTTGACAGATCGGCCGCCGCAAGCGCCGTATCATCCACCGCGATCCCCGCATCCTGCGCTTTGCGCAAAACCGAATGCACCCGCGCGTTGGCATATTGCACATAAAACACCGGATTGTCCTTGGATTGCTCCAACACCTTGGAGAAATCAAAATCCAGCGGCGCGTCGTTTTTACGGGTCAGCATCACAAAGCGGGTCACGTCTGATCCGACCAGATCGACCACCTCGCGCAGGGTGACAAAATTACCCGACCGTTTGGACATTTTGAACGGCTGACCATCCTTATACAGGCGCACCAGTTGGCACAGCTTGATATCCAGCGGTACCTTGCCGTCCGACAGCGCCGAAACAGCCGCCTTCATCCGCTTGACATAGCCGCCATGATCCGCGCCCAGAACGTCGATCAACTCATCAAAGCCTCGCTCGATCTTGTCATAGTGATAGGCGATGTCAGGCGCGAAATAGGTCCAGCCACCGTCGGATTTTTTCACCGGGCGGTCCACATCATCGCCATGTTCGGTCGATTTGAACAGGGTCTGGATGCGTGGCTCCCAATCATCATCCGCTTTGCCCTTGGGCGGCGGCAAAACCCCCTCGTATATCAGACCCTTAGAGGCTAAATCTTCAAGTGCTTTTTCGATCAATCCGGTGCCATAAAGCGACTTTTCCGAATAGAATAAGTCCATCTCCACACCAAGCGATGCCAGATCCTTGCGGATCATATCCATCATTGCCTCTGTGGAAAATTCACGCAAATCCTGTAGCCAAACGGATTCCGGCTGATCAATCAGGCTGTCGCCGTATTTATCCTTTATCGCCTCGCCAATCGGCACCAGATAATCGCCCGGATACAGGCCTTCGGCAATCTGGGGCACCAGCCCGTTGGCCTCGCGATACCGCTCATAGGCAGACCGCGCCAACACATCGACCTGCGCACCGCCATCATTGACGTAATATTCCCGCGTCACCTGATGGCCTGCAAAATCCAGCAGGCTCGCCAGTGCGTCGCCAAACACAGCGCCTCGCGCGTGACCCACATGCAACGGGCCGGTCGGGTTGGCCGAAACAAACTCGACATTGACGCGACGCCCCTGCCCCATGTCGGAACGACCAAAATCGCCCGCTTCGGCCAATACGCCACCAATTACACCTTGCCAAATGTCCGCCGCGAGCCGCAGGTTCAAAAACCCCGGCCCTGCCACCTCGGCCACGGTGATCCGCGCATCCGCCGCCAGACGCACCGCCAAAGCATCGGCAATATCGCGTGGCTTCATTTTGGCGGGCTTGGCCAGCACCATCGCCGCATTGGTCGCCATATCCCCGTGTGCTGAATCGCGGGGTGGCTCAACCGTGACGTTGGTAAAATCCAGACCATCAGGCAGAACGCCCTCGGCCTGCATTGCAGTCAGGTTTTCAATCACCAGCGCGCGGATATCGGTAAACAGGTTCATAACAGGCGGTCCTTAAGGGTTTGGGCGGGTTTAACATGGCGCAGGCCAACGTCAACAATCAAGCACGACTTCCCCATCATTGTTCCATAAATATCCGCGCCGCAGGCATATAATCTTTAGCCGCCCAACAACCGTTCATGTTCCTGCAAGGCAAAACGGTCGGTCATACCGGCGATATAATCCGCCACCAGCCGCGCCAACTCTACTTGATCAGCGGCCTTGGCTACATCATTCTTCCAGTGATGTGGCAATTGGTCCGGATGGCCCATGAAAAACGGAAACAAGTCCTGCACCACGCCTGTCACCTTCTCGCGCATCACCACCACGGATGGGGCGCGATACATCCGCGCGAATAGGAAGCTGCGGATTTCTTTCAAATCCGCCCACCGCGCAGGTGAAAACTGCACCACAGGCGCACCTGCCGCACGGATATCCTCGACCCGCTGCGGGTCAAGGTCCGCAATCAATCGACGGCTCTCGTTGATCACATCCGACACCATTACACCAAACACCCGGCGCAGCGCCTCGTGACGCCGACGATAGCTGCCCAGATCAGGGTACAGCGCGTCCACCTCGGCAAAACAATCGCCAACGATCGGCAACTGTATAATGTCCTCATCCGTAAACAATTCCGCGCGAAGACCATCCTGCAAGTCATGGTTATTATAGGCAATATCATCCGACAATGCCGCCACCTGCGCCTCGCCGCTGGCATAGGTTGCCAGCTCCAGATCGTGGCGTGCGTTATATTCCGCCAGCGCATAAGGCAGCACGCCCGTCACTGGCCCGTTATGCTTGGCCAAGGCCTCTAGCGTCTCCCATGTCAGGTTCAGCCCGTCCCATTCGGCGTAATGGCGTTCCAGCGATGTGACGATGCGGATCGCCTGTGCGTTATGATCAAACCCGCCATAAGGCGCCATGCAGGCAGCCAGTGCATCCTCGCCGGTATGACCAAACGGCGTGTGCCCCAGATCATGGGCCAGCGCCACCGCCTCGGTCAACTCGCCATTCAGGCCCAACGCCCCCGCAATCGTACGGGCCACTTGCGCCACTTCAATCGAATGGGTCAGCCGGGTGCGATAATAATCGCCCTCGTGCTCCACAAAAACTTGCGTCTTGTGTTTCAGTCGACGAAACGCCGACGCATGAATGATCCGGTCCCTATCCCGTTGAAAACAGGATCGAAACGCGCTTTCCTCCTCGGCAAACAGCCGTCCCCGGGTCTTTGCTGGATCGGACGCATATATCTCAAGCATGTTCCTGCCTGTTGTCGCCTCGTGTAATCGTGCTTATATGTCATGCGAAACAGGAAAGAAACGGCAGATCATCATGGAACTCACCCTCCCCCCCAAAGTCACGATGCGTGCCTTTGCCCGATTGTCCGAAATTAACGCGGATGGCGACGCAAAAGTGTTGCGCGTCGCGGTCGAGGGTGGCGGCTGTTCCGGCTTTCAATATGAAATCACACTTGGGGACCCTGCCGAGGGCGATCTGGTGCTGGAAGGCGCTGGCCAAAAGGTGGTAATCGACGAGATATCCTTGCCGTTCCTGTCAAACGCCATCATCGACTTCTCGGATGAATTGATCGGCGCACGCTTTGTGGTCGACAACCCGAATGCAACCAGCAGCTGTGGTTGCGGCACGTCATTCTCGATGTAGGTGCCGTAACGGCACTATTATGACACACCATTTATAGTATTCCCCCCTATTCGCCCCCCCAATATACCTTGTTTCAGCCCTTAATATGCGTAAAGGTATAAGCAAAAAATAGCCTGTCGGATTAGCCGAAAGCAGGCATGGGTAATTTAGGCGTAATTCGAGTGATAGTTTGGCGGCTCATATCTTCTGATGATTCTTTGCACTTGCCTTGTGGCTTGCAACACCCGCGCCGGTGCCCGTCATGAGCGCTGATGAAGACGACTATGAAGTGCACGTTTTTGCCACAACCGATGAAGACGGCTATTCCGACGGGCTCGTGCCCGAACCGGAAGCCGAGCAAACACCGCATCCCCACAAAAAATCTGGCAGCTCTGGTCTGATCCGGGTCGGGCTGCTGTTGCTGGTGCTGCTAGGGGTGGCTTTTCTGGTTCACCGCATGTGGGGCACACAGATTGCCCGCTATTATCTGAACGAGCCATCCCCGGATGAGCAATTCGCGCCGATCGATCCGCTGATCTATTCCGAAGCGGTCGATGTCTGGAGCCTTGCCCGCGGCAATTTGCGGATCAGCCAGAACACCCAAACCGCCGCCACCGGCGAAACCGACACGACCAAAACACTGATCACTGCGTTGGAACAGGACCTGGTCCAGTCTGACGCGCTATCGCCAAAAGCAGCGAGAGCCTGACTGCGGCCAAGGAACATTTGGCAGCAGCCGAAGATAAAACCGCCGAACTGGCGGCCTCGACCCTGAAGCCGGATCTGGACGAGGCCAATGCACTGGTCGCCGCCGACGATGGCCGCCTGGCGCGGGCCGAGGCAAATCTGGTCAGTGCCATTGCTGACGCCGCGCAGATCGAGAAAACAGTAGACCAGCTGGCCAAAGCAACCGATGCGGCAGTTGCCGTGATCGAGGCGTCCGAGGCCGCCGCCGCCGCCGCAACCGCAGCAGGCGAGATCATCGCCCAGAGCGAGGGGAGCGAGCCCGAGAACCTCTCCCTGCTGGCGCGCCTGACCTTCAACATCTTCAGCGAGACCCAGACACAGGTCAGCGGTGCCGAACGCGCCCGAAAAGCCGCCGCAACCGCACTTGCCACGGGCGAATCCCAATTGGCCGAAGCCTCGGACGTTGAGGCGGCACGCGAAGCTGAACGCGACGCGGCAAGAACCGCCGCGGCCAACGCATTGGTTGAAAAGAAGCGGCTGCAAAAACTATATACGCAGCTGGTGCTGGACCGCGAGGCCGCCGCAAAGGCGCTTACGACCGCGCAGGTCGCGCAGGTGGCCACACTGGCCGATCTGGATGAAAACCGTACGGTAAAAGCTATTGTCAGCACCAAACTGACCGAGGCCCGTGCCACCCTGAAAACCGCCGAGGCAAAAGCTGAGGTGGCCGAAGATGACATCATCAAGGCACTGGAACGGTTCGAAGTGGCACAGGCCGAGTTGAGCACGCTGCGCAAAAAACGCGCCCTGCGCAGCGCCGTGGTGCTGGCCGAGGTCAATTCCCTGTTCGCCGACGCCCTGCGCGAAGAAATTGGCCTGCCCGCTACAGCAGACCCGACCAGTGACCGCTTTGCGCTATCATCTGAGGTGCTATTCCAGTCCGGCGCCGCCGATCTGGGCCCCTCTGGCAAAGCCGAGTTGAACAAAATGGCTGCGATCCTGAAACGGATCAGCGAAACGATCCCCGAGGATGTCAGTTGGGTTCTACGGGTTGATGGCCATACCGACAGCAAGCCGCTATCGGGCACCGGCCCATTCCGCGACAACTGGCAACTAAGTCAGGCGCGCGCCCTTGCTGTGGTGAAATATCTAATCAGCAAACACGATGTGTTGCCCAGCCATCTGGCGGCAAACGGGTTTGGCCAATACCAACCGGTTCGCAGTGGCAATGGTGATGCGGATCTGGCGATCAACCGACGGATCGAATTGTTTCTGACTGCGAAATAACAGGCGTAGCCTAAGCCGCGAATACCTGCATTTCATAGGCCCGTGCCACCCGCTTTGCGGCGGTGAATTTGGCTGGATCGTTCTGGATTTCGGGAAACAGGGTTTGCAGTTCCGACAACAGGGCCGTGCCATCGCCACACAGATATTCGCCCACCAGCAAGCTTTCGCTTGGCGCACCTTCGGCAAAAATCACCTCGTGGGCATCGAACATCAGGTGAATATATTCCACCTCCTCACAGGGGGCCTTCAGGATTGTGCTGTCATTCAGCAGTTTGTTGGCGGCGCACAGCACCTCGTCTTCACCGAAAAACAGTTCTGCACGCCAGTCCTGCAACAGCATCCGGTGCTGTGGCGACACCCGCAAATCACGCGTGTTGCCAATCGCACCCGCCTTGAACAGGATCGGAGCAAATTCACCGCGCCCCGCCACCTTGCGCGTGCCAATCCAGCGGACCCGTTGCGGGCCATGATCTTTGGTGGTGACCAGATCACCGATTTCCATATCCTCGACCCGCACCTCGCCATCGGGGGTCTCAATCATCGTACCTGTGGTGAAACAGGGCGGTCCCAGATCACCCACTGGCATCTGGGTACTGGTATTTACCCATGTTGTTGCCGTTGCTGTGCCGGGCGTTAAGACCGAGCCATCATTTGGCGTAAAATACCGTGATCCATCGGCAGTATAGAAAGTTGTACCCGTAATAACTGTGCCATCAATGGTGACGCTATCATTCACCCAGACACGGGTCACATTGCTGCCATTGACCTGATCTGATCCATCGGCCCGAATAAACCCGTCATTGTCCGCATCATCCAACGTGATTGAAATAACCGTCACAACGGATGGCAGGCCCGGCGGTGCGCCGGGGTCAAAATTGCCTCCCAAAGCCTGATCCGTATATGTTACCATCTCGAACTCAATCTCGTTTAGTTACGTTACTATCCGTCCCCTGCCTTCAAATTTCCGTTTAACAATCGGCTTACCATAAGGAACGGTTAACTATTTGACCTGCTATTATGTCCAAATCAGGGAAAGCCTTTGACAATTTCATGCATTGTTTCGATATCTGTTAACCATTTGTAGGCTTGAGCCTTGGCTACATTCCCCGCTACACAGATGGGCAAACAGGAGCACACTATGAAAATAGCCACCTTTAACATCAACGGTATCAAGGCACGGATTAACGCGCTGCCTGAATGGTTGCGCGAAAGCCAGCCGGACGTGGCCCTGTTGCAGGAAATCAAAACCGTGGACGAAGGTTTCCCGCGCGAACTGTTCGAGGACATGGGGTATATCGTCGAGGTCCACGGACAAAAGTCGTTCAACGGGGTGGCAATCCTGTCGAAACTGCCGCTCGAGGATGTGCGCCGTGGCCTGCCCGGTGACGATGCGGACGAGCAGGCCCGCTGGATCGAGGCCACTGTGATGGGCGAGGTTCCGGTGCGGGTTTGCGGGCTGTACCTACCCAACGGCAACCCCTGTCCGGGGCCGAAATATGATTACAAACTGGCGTGGATGGAGCGGCTATACGCCCGTGCGCAGGAATTGCTGCTGGCTGAGGAACCCGCCCTGATGGCCGGTGATTACAACATCATCCCGCAAGCCGAAGACGCCGCCCACCCTGATGTGTGGCGAGAGGACGCTCTGTTTCGCCCCGAAAGCCGCGCCGCCTATCGTAAAATCCTGAACCTCGGGTTTACCGAGGCGTTTCGCGCCCGTGTGCAGGGGGCCGAGCATTACAGTTTCTGGGATTATCAGGCCGGTGCGTGGAATAAAAACGACGGCATCCGCATTGATCATTTCCTGATGACGCCACAATGCGCCGACCTGTTGACCGATTGCCAGATTGATGCCGAAATCCGTGGCCGCGAGAAACCGTCCGATCACGTGCCGGTCTGGGTGGATTTGGCGGCGTAAAGATGAGTGCCATAGGTATTTGAGCCAAACATGAAATTGGTGGTGCCGTCACCGTTCGCCGACATTCAGGCTGGGCGCAACGAATGGCTGCTATGCGGACAAAGCGACTATCGGTAGCAACCGCCTCTATGTCGGCTCCCAGCCCCAAAGCAGACATGCTCTCTAGACATCAAGGGAGATGGCTACGGGGTTGTTACAACCTGCCGCAGCGTCTTCTTATCCGCTTCAGCTGCTTTTGATAGGATATGTCTTTTCCGTACATTTTGGCCTGAATGGTCATGCATTTGGCTATTTTATCGTTTGCTGTCGTCACGCCCTCGCCGACGGTAATAACAATCACAACGGCGGCTAATACAATCGCTGAAGTTAGAACCACGAGGTCGATCGTCACCGCACCTGCCTCGTCGGCCAGAAAAGTTCTGACGCAGGCAAACAGATTTTTCGAGTTATCCGCCGGTTTTTCCGGCATTCTCGAGTCAATAATATACACCGCACACTCCTTTGCTGAATTTAACTCTGGGTAGTATTGGAAGTTGCCAACAATGTGGCGTCACCAAGAAATCGTGTGGATTTGCCCATTTTACCCTATTGCATTGTGGCTTTCAGGATACGCTTTCACAACATGGCCGTGTAATTTGATGATTGTTCCAAAAATGAACCGAGGGCTGGGTGGACACAAACCCGGTCACGGATGATCCTAGGGACTGCAATCCACATTGGCGCCCATCCGTGTAGATTAGGTTTGGCAGGGTGCGCCGCGCTTGTGTTTCATGCCTTTGGTCACTGCGCAATTCTCGCTTGCGCTCGACAGAGCCAAACTCAATACTGAGAGCCCATCGGCACCCGCTTGATGGAGTGAAGGCAATCTTCGGAAATGCCCAAAATGGGCTCATTGTGTGAGTTCGCTGCACTTTGATCCAATGTCAGCTTTGGAGCAGTGAACAAACTTTGCAAAGTACACTTTCTGCGCATCGCAGCCGTTCATCGCACGATTAATGCTGGTCAAACTGGGATTATTCTGTTGAAAAACTCCACTTGATTTGATTGCGTTTGACTGATTCAATTTCC
>CAYYOF010000087.1:0-12010 GCA_964473185.1 uncultured Marinosulfonomonas sp.
ACTTTTAATCAGTAGGTCTCGGGTTCGGATCCCGACCGGCTCACCAGTTAAACTATTGAAGTTGTTGGATAAATGAGAAGTGGGTAGATTGATTTGCTGCTGATTTTGCAACATTTTTGCAACAAATTGCCTAGCGCGTTAACTGCGTTGCAAAAAATGATTCTCAAAATGCCTGCGCGCCTAACTATCGCCACATAAAGGAAATATCGTCTCTTGATGAAAGGGACGGTGTCTGTGAACCAAGTCGCAAAAATCGAGAAGACGTCCGGCGCACGGGGTTGTGTATTCAACCCACGTTTGACGACTGATGCGATGTGGGCACCAATGGACCTGCTGCGTGCGCCGCACGACGACAGTGATCTTGACTGGCACGCAACGCCCCCGCGCCTCGTTGAAGGACTCAAATTTGTGTCCCGCTTTGTTGGCCGGTCGATACATGGTCGGCATCGGGACTGGATTGAGCGTGTTCATGTCGCCAACGGCAAGGCGTATGCGACGGACGGGATAATACTGGTTGAATACGACGTGGGCGAGTCGGATGCCTCCTACTTCGTTCATGACAAGAGACAGATCGCACTAATCGACTCGTTTGGTGAACGTCCTTCCGAAGTGGCGACAGGTGTTGAGACCCAATATCGCTGGAAGAACGGAAGTCGCTTGAAACTTGAGCCTACGAGCCGTCATCACAATGATTTCCTTCGCGAGAAATTCGACGAATTTGATTGGACAGGCCTTCACACAGTCAGCGACGAGTGGCGTGCGCAGGTGGTGGGCCAACTCTCATACAAAAGCGGCAAAGAAGTGTATGCTCACATAACGAACGACCGCATTGTTAGCGGTGTCGATGAAAATTCCGTTCTTACACAAATGAACATCGAAACGCCGATTGATGGTGAGGCTTCGATCTACAAGGGCCATTTTGTTGCGGCGATCAAGCTGGCGGAAAAGATGAAGTTTGAACACTATCCAAACTTAACCGTGATGCTCATTACCGCCAAGAACCTTCGGGCGGTTGTGGTCGGTGGACGGCCCCAAGAACCTGTACCGGACCTATCATGAAGACGCTTGCGGACGGCCTTTTCTTCCACCCCAAAGGTGGCACACCTGATCATATCCTTGGTCGACTGGTCGACGGCGAAGCGAACGTGCGCCTCGATTATCCGTTTGCGCCAGCGATTGACCAAACACAGCAAGAGATTAAAAAACTCGACCAGCAGATTCAGAACGCAGAGGCGCGTGTCCGTCTCCTCAAAGGGACGAAGGACCGCGCAGAGGCGCGTCTCGAACAGCAGCATGTAGCCGAAGAACGATATGCAGAGACGGGCGAGATTGACGACGTGCTTCTCCGCAGTTGCGACCAACTCGCAAAGTCTAAGGAAGCCAAGCAGAATGCAAAGATCAAGGGCGAACTTGATTTCACGCTGCCTGACGAACTGAAAGATGGTGGGTGGCACAAGCAGTCCGTCCGCGTCAACGAGCGAGAAATCATTGTCACATTGAGAAAGACTCGCACCGACAATCCGCCGGACGTTCAAGTTGAGGCGAAGAAACTCGTCAAGAAGGTGAAGGACGCTATGCGTCCTTTCCAGACGGACGATGCGCACTATCGCCGCGTTCTGCGCGAACGTATTGCCTCACGGCCCCAACAACCGAAAGGGCCGCCCGATGGCTGAGATTGTGACCGAAGATGATCTGTTTAAACTGTTTTTCAAGAAGCCAGCAAAAAACGGTTACAAGAAACCCGGTGACGGATTTATCTGCTACGACTTCATAAGGCCAATACTGGAAGCCAAATCGTTTGGTGAGGATGGTGACAAGCCACTCGCTCTCGACGACGAAAACCGCTTCTATGTCGCATCTTTTTGCGAGGCAGAACGTGACAGACGGGAAGCCGTGGTTCGGCAATGCGACCTGCGCTCCGTTGCGCGGTCAATGAATCGTGGCGCGGGTGATCTTTTTATTGGTTATCTCGGGATGGACGGGAGCGTTTGACGCTGACCGCGGCGTTTTGGTCGCGAGCGTTAATCCTCTTCGGTCTCAACTGACGAGTCGCCACCTAGGGCTGAATAGCGCCTCTCCGCGAGCCATTGCAGACGTTTTGCTTGAGTGAGCAATACGCGGCGCAATCCACCTTGTACTTTTCGTTCTGAGATAACCTGTGCCAACCGCGAAATGATCAATGTGCGACGTGCAATCCTAAAGTCTGGGTGCGACCGAATTTTGTGAACATGATCCGAAACAATACGAAATCTGAGCGATGGGGGAGCGGCCACTTTGACAGTTGGTGGTGGCGGGGCTTTTTCATTCAAAACCGCTTTGAACGTGCTTTCCGCAATCGCTTGCTGGTATATCAAGTCTTCCAAGGCATCGACATGCGCTTTTGCATCACCGTCGGTCGCACTAGTTTTTTCAAATTGAGGCAGCGGCCAAACTTCAATTTCATAAACCTCAAACGGATCAAGAACTGACATGGCGACAGCATCGGTTCTCTGATTTGTCAGGTGTCGCCTAATCCGAGTACTGATCTTTTCTTTTGTTTGTCCAACATAGACTGGCTCGCCGTCATAATCGAAAAACGCGTAAACGCCCCACTTGAAGCTGCCGACGGCTCGTTCCTTGCCCAATATGGGATCATCGAATTTGGTTGCAAGGAATGTAACCAAATTGGCCCGAAGGTCTTCGGTTTCAAACGGTGGAAAATTGGTGTCGTCGGGATTTCGGTCTATCATGACCGATACTTACTTGATTCTAAGCAACTAAAGCGAGTCTATTCCGTTTCAGTATCGGCTCGAATATTGTATCTGCAATAAATCGGACAACTGGGACAGCAACACCGTCGCCAGCCAATTTATAAGCATCATTGTATCGAGTTGGCAGGATATAGTTGTCGGGCAACCCCATGAGAAGAGCCGCCTCGCGCGGAGATAGCAGCCTTGAGCGCACTTTACGATCTTCAACCAACATTATGGTTTGGCGACTTGATCCCCCGCCTGGGGTTCGCAAGCATCCCGCAATTTGGTCGAAACGCACTTCTGCCCGCTGGCGTTTTACACCGTCAGCTCCTTTACGCGTGCGACGGTATATTGTGCCGACCACCTTTTCGTTTGCCTGTTTTGCTGCTTCAACCTTTTTCAAATTCAAGTCGGTCATCATATCAAGCAAATACTTGGTTTCAGCTTTGGTGTGCCATTTTACGCCTTGAGGCTTATCCTCGATGAGCGAGGCAAGGTTTGTGTTTCGTGCTGGCGGTAAAGGTAGGTTCCACCATTGCCAGCGGGCAGCGGCGCTAGGCGACAGCAAACTGTGGCCTTCAATCAACTTAGGCGGATGCCAAAGGTCGCATGGGCCGTCGGACACATGTCCGTTGGGGATTTTCAAATCACCACGAATGCCGATCATGAAAAAGCGCGGGCGGGATTGTGGTAGGAAATGAACCGCATCGACAACCATAGCGCCAAAGCGATACCCGAGGCCCGAAAACGCGCTGGCAAGTGTAGCGAAGTCGCGCCCGCCATTATTTGTAATGGCACCATATACGTTTTCAAGTGCAATGATTTTTGGGCCTCGCCCGTCGGAGTGGAGTTCGCGAACCAGCTTCCAAAATGGTTTAAACATGCCGCTTCGTTTGCCTGCCAACCCCGCACCGTTGCCAGCGAGCGAAAGGTCTTGGCAGGGGAACGATGCCCAGATCAAGTCAGGCGAACTAGGCAATTCCTGCACAGTAACTTTGGTTACATCTTTAAGCAGCAACTCGTTGCCGCCGTTGTGATTTTCGCGATAGCTAGCGGCTTTCTTTGCGTCAATGTCGTTGGCGAATAAACATTCCCAGTGAGAGCCGAGGCCGATGCCCGCCATACCACCGCCAGCAAAGAAATCATAGTAAGTGTGCCGCATGTAACCTCCAACGTAATATGTCGCTTATTGCAGGCAATAGTCGCTCGATCAAGTTTTACAAACGGTGAATGAGCGGAAACCCGGTTGAACCGGCCCCCTAAACAGGTCTTACAAAGCAGGCCTCCATTAACGTATGCCTAGGGGGCAATTATGATCACTGAAAAACTTATCGACCGTTTAAACAGCCATGCAGCACAACGCCTTGTTTCCGCTGTCCGCAAAGGGCGTCGCAATGCGCTGTCTTCGATCTCGCGATGCTGCGTCGTCACCACTGACGATGGGCGTGAAATGCGCGAAGTGATATTCGACCAGCCGCCGACAATCGGCCAACTGACCGAACGTGTCGGGCCGGATGCGTGGGTCGTCTCGGTGGCGATGAAGCGCAGAGCGCGTCAGAGACGTGCGTTAACTGCTTAATAGGCACACCGGCACCAAAATACAGAGACACCGCGTGCTGCTACAGATTTGCGCGGTTTCTCTTTGATCTAACTGGGTGATGGCTTAATCCCAACCCTTCAACTTTCCTTGCCCAACGAAACCTTGCCCGACATGCTGGGAAACGAACGCGCCAATCGCTAGGCTGATCCCCAAATCGCCGTGTCCTGCACCTGATCGGGACTGCGTGATAACCTGATTGCCAGCCGCAGTTGTCGTCAACGTGAACGTCGCCAAATCCTCCTCAATCTCTTTTTGCAGCGCAAGGCCATTGGCGAAGGTCAGATCGCCCGACGAGAACATGACCGACAGTGTTTCCACCAGCAGCGTTTTTGTTCCGGCGATTGCGGCTGCGCCGACCAGTTGGCCATTGCATCCACATCAGTGATGCCTTTGTTAGCGGAACCGTCGCGCAGCTCGAAAATACTTCCGCCAACGGGTCTGTGCCGGTTTCCAACACGACCTGATCGGTTATGATCTCTTGCGTTTGATGGGTCAGTTCATGGGTCAATGTGGCCACTAAACGATTGCCGTCTTTGCACACTACGCTGAGTTTCAGATAGGGAACCGTTGTGACGCTCTGCGCCGCCAACCGTTTGTGGAAAATAATCTGGTCAGGACACCCCATTTCTGTGGCTGAATGGGCGTCTATGGTGGTGTCACGCGGGGACCCTTTGCTGACAACAGATCAACCGTCGCAACCGGCTCGTGACGGCCAGTATGTGACGTCCCGCAGTTATTTGTTGCGTGAAGGTTTGCTTTTGCCAGCACTCAGCAGGGCGCTGAAAACGAATAAGAAGTATTGCATGGTTGCAAACCCGAACTCACATAATTTGCAGCTTGCCGAGGGCGTGCGCCACTGGATCTGCCAGCAATCATCAAAGATTCTATCCGACATCGCACCGCGTTTTCCGGAGGTTGACGTTGTTACGTCCCCAGTGGGTTAGCTCGGCGGCTTTATGCAAGGGATCATCTGTCAAATCTGCGTGGTATACCCCCCTACCAGAAGGCATTTGTTACCTTCTACTAGCGGATTGCAATGAAACTAGAAATCCACGGTTACACCAGGTAATTTCAGCGCTTTCATCAGCTCGCGCAATTCCTGCCGTGCGGTCACATTCGAGATATTCATCTGGCCTTTAACGCCGATGTCTTTCAGATCAAGCAACGTCAGGCCCTGCGGGAACAACTCGCGGAAAATCACCCGCTCACCAAACCCCGGTGCCAAACGAAAACCGATACGTTTTGACAACGCCTCGAGCGCGTCCTGCATCTTTTCCTTGTTGTGCATACGCTGCGCGGCCAGACGGTTGCGCACCACGATCCAGTCAATCGGCGGCAGACCCGCTTGGGCGCGCAATTGGCGGGCGTTCCAGACCATCTCGGCATAGACCGAAGGGCCAAGGATTTTATCGGTATCGGGGTCGATATGCGCCAACAGGTCAAAATCGACAAAGCTGTCATTTAGCGGGGTGATCAAGGTGTCGGCCAGCGAATGCGCGACCTGCGACAGACGGGTGTGTGATCCGGGGCAATCAATCAGGATGAAATCACTGTCCGGTTCCAGCGTGGCCACAGCGGCCGACAGGCGGTGATCATAGATGTTTTCACCGGGGCGCAGTTTCGAGCGGTCAATTTCCGGCAAGTCATGGTAATCAGGCATCGCCAGATCAATATTGTGGCTAACGCAATACTTTTTGCGTTTTTCCATGTAGCGCCCGAAGGTGCGCTGGCGCAGGTCCAGATCCAGTGCGCCCACAGAATGCCCCATCCGCACCAGTGCGGTGGCCACATGCATGGCGGTGGTCGATTTGCCCGATCCGCCCTTTTCATTCCCAACGACGATAATATGCGCCACGTTTGTATCCCCGTTACCATACCAATAATTACGGACACTATATGGTGCCGCGTTGATCATTGGAAGCGGGGGTTTTGCAGGGGTTGAAAATAGATATGCGGGGGGCGGCACCTAGCCGTGGGTTGGCCAGACTTTGTGTTCGTCATCAATGACAAATACATGCGCGTGGGATTTCCCGCGCCCTTGGTGATGCTTGAAATGCGCATGGTTCGCGGGCAGGTCGGGGTGCGTGTGTGCAATCACGTTTGCGTCGTCTTTTGGCCAGAAGATCAGCGACAGTATTACGCCCAGCAGGGCCACCGTCCCCAGTATTAACATCGCGACCGGCATCCCGAATGCATGACCCGTCCAGCCCGCAACCGGATAGGTAATCAGCCAACATGCATGCGATAGGGCAAACTGGGCGGCAAAGATGGCTGGGCGGTCCTCGGCGTGGGCCGATCGGCGCAACAGGCGGCCAGATGGTGTCAGGATTGCGGAATACAACATGCCGCTGATGGCCCAGATCAGCAGAAATGCGCCCCAGCTGGTGGGGGCGGCAATCAGGATATAGATCGCATGCCCAAGGGTTAGCGCCGCCAAAAGGAACGCCGCCACAACCATAACGCTGCGGTCGGTGAGGGTTTCAAGCAGGCGCGGCAGGGTGATCGCCGCAAGCATGGAGCCACCGCCAAAGGCAGCCATCGCATAGGCCAGATGAACCGCTTCGCCGCCATACCCCACACGCACAATCACCACGGTATTAACCAGAATAAACGCACCGACTGCCGCCGCCGCCAGATTTAGCGACAGCAGACCGCGCAGTCGGGGGGTTGCCAGATATATCCGTGTGCCCCGCGTTAACCTCTCATGGAACGGGCGCTGTTTGGTTTGGCACCTTAGGGCGGGGATCGCGGTGAATGCCACAAGCAGGGCCGAAACGACAAAGCCGATCACGGTGCCGCCAAACAGCCAGTGATAGCTCATCAGCATCAACAGGACACCGGCGAGCGCGGGGCTGACCAGGTTTTCCAGATCATAGGCGAGGCGCGATAGGGACAGGGCCTTGGTGTAATCCCCCTCGTCTTTCAGGATGTCGGGGATCAGCGCCTGAAACGCGGGGGTAAAGGTGGCGGATGCGGCCTGTAGCACAAAGATCAGCAGGTAAATTTGCCAGACGGAATCGATGAATGGCAGGAACAGGGCGACAAAGGCGCGGATCAGGTCAGCCCCGATCAGCACGGCCTTGCGCGGCAGCCTTTCAACCAGCGCATGGGCGATTGGCGACAGGCCAACGTAGGCCACCATTTTGATGGTGAAGGCAAAGCCCAAAACCACACCAGCCTCGGCCCCCGCCAGATCATAAGCCAGCAGGCCAAGGGCGACGGTCAACAGCCCCGTGCCCAGTAGGGCGATAACCTGTGCAAGGAACAAGCGGGCGTAGACGGGATGTTTCAGGATGCGCAACATGCGGTTAGTCTAGCACGAAAAACGCCGCCCCAGAAAGGAGCGGCGCTGATCATTTGCAAAAGAATGGGTTCGCTTAAAAGCCCAGACCTTCGTATTTCTTCTTAAACTTGGTCACGCGGCCACCGGCATCCATCAGACGCGTGTTGCCACCGGTCCATGCGGGATGCACAGACGGATCAATTTCCAGCGCCAGTGTTGTGCCCTCTTCGCCATATGTCGATTTCATTTCGACAATCGTGCCGTCGGTCATTTTGACGTTGATTGTGTGATAGTCGGGGTGAATATCTTTTCTCATTGCACCGCTCCTTAAGATTTCTTGGGCTTGTAATTGGTGTCTTCGGCGATACGTGCCGATTTACCGCGACGCGACCGCAGGTAATACAGTTTCGCGCGGCGCACACGGCCACGGCGGATCACTGTGATGCTGTCGATGTTTGTTGAGTGCAGCGGGAACACACGTTCCACACCTTCGCCAAAGGAAATCTTGCGCACGGTAAAGGCTGCAGCGATGCCGGAGCCACCTTTACGGGCAATACAGACACCCTCGTAGTTTTGCACACGGGTGCGGGTTCCCTCGGTTACTTTGTAACCAACGCGGATGGTGTCACCCGCCTTGAAATCGGGAATTTCATGGCCAAGAGCAGCAATTTGCTCGGCTTCTAGCTGTGCGATCAGGTTCATCTGAAACGCTCCTTATATATGCTCACGGTTTGCCCGCGAAGTGTTGGTGCGCCCTCAGAGCTCTTGGTCTTCATTCGGGTCCCTATCGTGTGCTTCACAATAAGCCCGCCAGAGATCAGGTCGGCGTTTTTTGGTCAGCCTTTCGGCCATTGCCTGTCGCCAGTCGGAGATGTTCGCGTGATGGCCGGACAGAAGCATTTCCGGTATCGCGCGCCCGTTCCAGACGGCAGGCCTTGTATACTGCGGATGTTCAAGCAACCCGTCCGAAAACGATTCTTCCTCGGTCGACGCCTGATTCCCCAGAACGCGGGGTATAAGACGGACCGTGGCGTCAATCAAGGCCTGTGCCGCGATCTCGCCACCTGTCATCACGAAATCGCCCAAACTGACCTCTTCAATGTCGAATTCCTCGATTACACGCTCGTCCACACCCTCGAAACGTCCACATAACAGGGTCATGCCCTCGGCCGTCGCGAATCGCTGCATCATCGCTTGGGTCATCGGTTTTCCGCGTGGCGACAGGTAAATCACCGGCCATTTGGCGCGATCCGTCGGGGTGCCTTGTTGCGCCGCCTCAAGCGCCTTGCCCACCACATCGGCGCGTAAAACCATGCCAGCCCCGCCGCCCGCAGGGGTGTCATCGACATTGCGGTGTTTGCCCTCGCCAAAGGTTCGCAGATCAATGGTATCGAGCTGCCATAGCCCCTCTTGCAACGCCTTACCCGTCAGGGACGCGCCCAGCACGCCGGGGAATGCCTCGGGGAACAGGGTGATCACTTTGACCCGCCATGCGTTTTTCAACTGCGGGGGCTCGCCCATCAGGTCACGCGGCTGCATGCTGGCCGAAATGGTTTTACGACCGTGAGATTTGCTTGGCTTGCTCATAGGCTGGCTCTAATCCAATTTTGCATTTTGTTCCAGCAGCTCTTGTTTGGCGGCGGCCAGATCGGTGTTGCCCAGACCAGAGCGGTTCAGCTTTAGAAACGCTTTGACCAAGTCGCGCGGCGGCATCACATTTTCGGCGGGAATGTTTTGCAGGGCGTTTCGTGCTTTGTCCGGCAGGTTCAGCAGATCAATCAGCGGTGTGGCGGGGCCGAATTGCTGGTCGGTGACCTGCTCTAGCGCGGCACTGGTTACGGGATAGGGCGCAACGGTTCTTTGCACCTGCTTCACAGTGGTCTCCAGATCACAGGTCGGGCCAAGCGCTGCGGCAAAATCGTTGAAATTATCCGTTAGGCGGATTTTGGCAAGGTTGTGCCACCAGATACTGCGCAGCCACGCATCCGTGCCGCGGGTCGAGAAATGGAAGGACATATCGGGGTAGGGATCAATCACCTGTTCAATACATTCCGCCACGGTTTTCATCAAAACAGGGCAGGCGGCATACTCGTCAACCAGATCGTTTTTACCCGGCATCATGCCGGCCAGATTTTCGGCACTGATGATCAGCCCGCGTTTCTCGCCCAAATCGAGCGTTTCTAGAAACGCGCAAAAACGGCTGCGAAATTCATCCAGTGCGATCTGGCCCGCACCGGTGGAGTAAGCCAATGCAAATTGCAGAGGATCCCGAATGCGGTGCTGAATGGCGATGGCGTGATGCGGCCAGATATGTGCGCCATTCTGCATCAGAAACCGCTGCGCCGTGGTGGTGCCGGTCTTGTGAAAACCTGCGTGGATGATGACGCGCCTCATCCAACGACCCGTCCGGTATTTGGCACCTTGCGTGCGCCCAACCCCTGCTCGAACCGCAAAAGGTATCCATCGGGATCCTGAACTATGAATTGCACCTGCCCAACGTAGTGATCATCAGCCCGATACCATGCTTCCTCCCAATCACGAAAGATCACAGCGTTTGCGGCTTTGCATGTTTCATACAGTGCGGCCAGATCAGTGGTGCCGATTTGAAAATGCATTCCCCGACCTAACGGTGGCACGGCCTGTCCCGCGATCCAACTGCCCTCATCCAGTTGCTCGATCATAATCTCGGCACCCTGACGCTCCAGATAATAGAACCCCTGTTTGGGTCGATCATAACGAATGTGGAAGCCCAGAACGTCGGTATAGAACCGCAGGCTGGCTAGGACATCTTGGCAGCCAAGTTCAGGAACAAGAGCAGGCCTCAGTTCCACCCCTACAGCGCCCCCTCGGGCGGATCGGCAATGATGCGGCCAGCGGTCAAATCGACAGTCGGGATCACCTCGTTGGTGAAGGGCAGCAGGATGGTAGCGCTGCTGCCTTCCGGCATGATTTCCAGCAGATCACTGGCCCCGTGGTTTTGCACGGCGTGGACTTTGCCCAAAACCGTGCCGCCGGTGTCCAGAACCGTCAGGCCAATCAGGTCGGCGTGGTAAAACTCGTCGTCCGGCAGGGCGGGCAGTTGGTCGCGTTTGGCAAACAGGCGGATGCCCTTCAGGACGTCTGCATCTTCCTTGTTGGTGATGCCGTCCACCTTGGCCACCAGCGCGCCTTTGATGCTGCGGGTCAGGGTGATGGCAAAGCTGCGTTTGCCGTCCTCAGTGGTTAGGGGCGAATAGTCGGCAATCGCTTCGGGGTCGGCGCAGAAGCTTTTCAGCCGCACCTCGCCGTTGACCCCGTAAGAGCCGGAAAAGGCTCCGACACAGATGTGATCGGTTTCAGTCATTCAGCGCTCCAGAATGTCCAGCGTCGTGTTGCGGGTTTCCCAGCCGACGGATTGCAATGTGGGTGTGGTTTTAACATCTTCAGGCCAGCCAACGCAAAGATATGCGATCAGGGTCCAGCCTGTGGGCACGTCCAGATCACGGGTCAGGCGGGCAGGGTCAAGGATGGAAACCCAGCCAACGCCCAGCCCTTCGGCGCGGGTGGCGAGCCAGAACTGGGTGATGGCGGCGACCACGGAATAACGGCGCATTTCGGGCATGGTGGCGGCACCTAACCCTTGGCCTTTGGTGGTTTCGTCGTCGCAAAAGATTGCCAACTGGACGGGGGCATCGCGCATCCCGCTTAGCTTAAGCCCCGAATATAATTGGGCTTTTTCGCCGGAGTAGCCTTTGAGAGCGTCGGCATTGGCGGTCTCGAAATTGGCGGTGGCCGATTTGCGGGCCTTGTCCGAATTCACCCGAACAATCCGCCAAGGCTCGGATAAACCGACAGAGGGCGCCAGATTGAACGTTGCTAAACAACGGTCAACCAAAGCGCCCTCGACAGGGTCGGTGCGAAAGCGGCGCACGTCACGCCGCCAGCGCAATAGCTGGGTAAACTCTTGCCGGAACTGATCGGAAAAATCAGGCATGAGTGAACCTAACCCGCTGATTACTCAGCAGGTTTCTCTTCTTTAGCGGCTTCTTCAGCAGGCGCTTCTTCGGCGGCTACTTCTTCAACGGGTGCCTCTTCAACAGGGGCTGCAGCTTTCTCGGCTTTCTCTTCGGCGCGGGCGACAGCTTTTTCGCCTGGTGTGCCTTTTTTCGGGTTGCTGCGGGTCTTTTTCTCAAGGATTCCAGCGGCTTCCAGCATACGAGCAATACGATCGGTTGGCTGTGCGCCTTCACCGAGCCAATGCTTTACGCGGTCCATATCCATTTTCACGCGATCTTCGGAATCTTTGGCGAGCAACGGGTTATATGTGCCCAGTTTTTCAACATAGCGGCCATCGCGTGGCATACGGCTGTCGGCCGCAACGATACGATAAAAGGGGCGTTTTTTGGAACCGCCGCG
>CAYYOF010000088.1:0-10901 GCA_964473185.1 uncultured Marinosulfonomonas sp.
CCATATAATTGGTTTCGGGATCATCGTAGGGGTCGGTCAGTTTCTCGTCCCTGTGGTGGTCCAGATGGGTATCGCGAAACCGGATGTAGGGGATGAACAGTCCGATCGCCGGAAACACCATCGCCTCATTCAATTTGCGTATCCGAAACGGATGGCCATGCAGCGCCTCGTGGCTCAGGGAGGAATGCAGCGCCAAGGTCAGCGCCGTGACACCCACGGCCAAGGGCAACCAAACCGCCGCCAGCCAAACAGTCGCCAGCGCCCAGACGCCGTAAACCAGCAGGATCAGCCCCAAGGTGCGCCACTCGATGCGTTCAGACATCCCGACGCCCCCAGCCAATCCGCGCCCAGAACCGCTCGTAAATCACATAGGTCATTAGCCCCAGCGCCGCATTGACCAGCGCCATCGTTCCTCCAACCCGCATTGATCCGGTAAACCCGTATCCAACCGCAACCATACTGATCAGTCCCAACACCTGCCAACAGGCGGCCTTTAGCCATGTGCGTTTATTGCTATCCATTAAACCGTTGTTCCACTTCACATCCGGTCTATCCCGCATGGGGTAATCTGTGTATTACGTGTATGCGAAACATTACCACCACATTGCAGGATTTATTAAACAATGCCGCATAATATCGATAAGCGCGACCGCGCCACGCTGTTCCGCACCCGTCTGGGCGAAGTACTCGAGCACCGAGGCATGTCCCGCAGCGCCCTGTCCCGAGCTGTCGGGGTGGACCGCTCGACCATTTCGCAATTGCTAAAAGGCCAAGGCACCCGCCTGCCCAATGCGCAAGTGGTGGGCGAATGCGCCGCCACCCTGGGCGTGTCCGCCGATTGGCTGCTGGGGCTGACCGAACACCGCGAAAGTGCCGCTGACCTGCTGGCGTCCTCGATGACCATGCCGCATGCCTCGCGCGCGCTCGAGGATGAGCAAATCTTCAACTGGCACCAAGAGGCCACGGGCTATAAAATCCGCCATGTCCCTGCCACCCTGCCGGATATGTTGAAAACCCACGATATGCTGGTCTGGGAATACTCACCACAACTGGGCCGCTCGGCCGAACAGGCCATTGGGGCCACCCAAGATAGGCTGGACTGGCTGCGGGCCAACAATTCTGACTATGAAATGGCCATCCCCCTGCATGAAATGGCGTCCTTTGCCCGTGCCGAGGGATATTACACCGGCCTGCCTGCCGACATCCGCCGTGCCCAGATCGACTGGATGCTGGAGCTGCACGACCAACTCTACCCGTCCCTGCGCCTGTTCCTGTTCGACGCCCGCCGCCTGTTCTCGGCCCCGATCAGCATCTTCGGCCCACTGCTGGCGGTGCTCTATCTGGGCCGCAACTATCTGGCGTTTCGCGACAAAGAGCGGGTGCAGGGGCTGATCGGCCATTTCGACTGGCTGGTGCGCGAAAGCGAAGTGTCACCGCGGGATGTGCCGGAGTATTTGCGGGGGTTGAGGGGGCAGATTGGGTAAAGTATTAATATCGCACTCTCAGGGCTTATGCGGACTGTGGCAAACGGCTTCGATATTATACCCATCAGGGTCAAGCAAAAATGCAGCATAGTAATTTGAATGATATTGCGTTCGCAAATTTGGCGCACCATTATCGACACCCCCAGCGGATAGCCCGGCTGCAAAAAACCGATCAACGATCATTCGGGATTCGGCGCTGAATGCAAAATGGGTGTGCGGGGTGACTGGTGAGCCTTCGGACAGCCAGAAATCGCCACTCGGATCAGTGCTTTGCCCGTGCCCGCCTTTTTGAATACCAAAGCTGACAGATGTTGGGGTGTCCCTGATAAGAATATATCCGAGTGTTCCCAAAGCTTTAAGATAAAACGCTTTGCTATTCTTGATGTTGCTGACTGTAATTACCAAATGATCAATCATTCATTTCCCCTCTTGGTCCTTGGGACAGCTTCTAAACCTGCGGATCAGGATTAACCGTGTGCCCGTCCACCGCGATCACTTGGCCTGACACCAGCCGCGCCCCGTCGGAGGCCAGAAACACCGCCATGTTGGCGATGTCCGCGCCGGTTACGAAACTGCGCATCGAGGTGCCCGAAGCATAGCCCGCGTAAACCGCATCGCGCGTCATACCCTTGGCAACGGCCTCGCGTTCCAACACACCCTCCATCCGATCGCCCTCGACCGCCCCCGGACAAATCGCGTTGGCGCGGATGCCGAACGGGCCCAGCTCCATCGCCAGTGTTTTCATCAACCCGATCACCGCCCATTTCGCCGCCGCATAGGGGGCGCGGTTCGGATAACCAAACTGCCCTGCTGTGGACGAGGTGGTAATAATCGCACCGCTGCCCGCCGCTTTCATCACAGGGGCCGCGTATTTCGCTGCCAAAAACGCGCCCTCCAGGTTCACGCTGACGCAGGCCTGCCAATCGGTGAGCGCCACGTCTTCGATCAGCGCCGTTGGCCCCGCGATGCCCGCGTTTGCACAGAGCACATCCAGCCCGCCCCACTCAGCGGCGATTTCGTTAAACAGCGCGGCAACGCCAGCCTCGTCGCTCGCGTCCACCTGTGTACCGCGCCACCCATCCGGCAATGCGGCCAAACCCGCCACGTCCACATCCGTGACCCAGACCTGTGCGCCTGCCGCCGCAAAAGCAACGCCCATCGCGTGGCCAATGCCCGAGGCGCCCGCCGTGATCAGAACCCGCTGGCTCACCGTTTCCCGCCAATCGCGCGGCCTGCCCGATCCGGTTTATCCAACTTGGCATGCGCAGTGGCAATATCGCCCAGCCGCGTGACAATCCGATCCGCGGGAACCGATGCCTTGCGCGTCTCCAAACTCACATGAATCAGCATATGTTCCCCCGTGGCCAGCAGGCGCTCGCCCTCCCACATCCTGTGGAACAGGTGCATTTTCTTACCCGCACCCAGCAGGCATTGCGTTTCCACCCGTATCCGCGCCCCCGCCCGCACTTCATCCAGATGGCAGATGTGGGTTTCGGCGGTGAAGTAGCTGCCGCCCGACGCGATGTAATCCGCATCACAGCCGACGATCTCCATAAAGCGGTCCGTGGCGTCGCCAAACGCCTGTAAATAGCGGGCCTCGTTCATGTGACCATTGTAATCCGTCCAGTCCAGTGGCACGGCGCGGGCGACGGTCTGGATTGGCTGTGAAATGTCAATTTCAGCCACCGGTTGACGCGCATCTTGGGCGTTCAGCAACACCCCTGCACCGTATCCTTGCGTTTTTAGGCCGCGCAGGATGGTCACCAGATTGTTGTCGCGGATACGCTCCAGTTCGCGGATTGTATGCATCCCTGATTGCGCATCCGACTGATCCGCGATCTGGTCAATCAACTCGTCCGTCAGCTCGGGAACATCCATCAGCTTGGTCCACGGCCACGACAGACACGGCCCGAACTGCTCGATGAAATGGCGCATCCCCGCCTCGCCACCGGCAATGCGATAGGTTTCAAACAGCCCCATCTGCGCCCAGCGCAGACCAAAGCCATAGCGGATGGCGTTATCGATTTCCTCGGTGGTGGCGATGCCGTCCTTGATCAGCCACAGCGCCTCGCGCCACACGGCCTCAAGGAAGCGATCCGCGATGTGGGCGTCAATTTCGGCCCGCACATGTAGCGGATACATCCCAATGCTTGTCAGGATTTCCTTAGCCTTATCAACCAGTTCCGGCGCATTCTTATCAGTTGGAACCAGTTCAATCAGCGGCAGCAAATAGACCGGATTAAACGGATGCGTCACCATGATCTGCTCGGGGCGTGTGGCACAACCCTGCAATTCGCTTGGCTTGAACCCCGATGTGGAAGACCCGATCACTGCATCTGCCGCGCAATGCTTCTGAATTTTCTGATACACATTGTGTTTCAGATCAAGCCGTTCTGGAATACTCTCCTGAATCCAGATAGCACCTTCGACAGCCTGCGAAATCGTTTGGCAAAATATCAACTGCCCCTCGTCCGGCAGCATCACATCCGACAACCCAGGCAAGGAGCGCCGCGCGTTCTCCAACACCTCGCTGATTTTGCGCTCGGTCTCGGGATCAGGGTCAAACACCCGAACCTCCCAGCCCATCAGCAAAAACCGCGCCGCCCAGCCACCGCCAATAACGCCGCCGCCAATGATCGCTGCAATTTGCTCCATCTTAGCCCCCGCAACGGGTGAATTTGAACGGATCCCCCCCACCATACCAACGCCACAGGGTATCTTCCCCATCCAGCATCAACAGGGCTGTGTCCTGATATTGTTCACCTTCGCCCGAGCACGACAGGGTCAATTCCCAATACTGTTTTTGATCATTGCCACGCACATCGGTGATTGAACAGCTGTGCTCAAGCCCCGCAACTTCGGTCTCGGTGATGCGGATCGGGGCGGGATCATGGCCGCCGATCATGTCTGCATATTGGCACCACTCAGGGTCCGAGGTCCAGATGCCCACCCACGGCGGCACCTCGGCCATTGCAGGTGTCGCCAGCATCGCCAGCACCATAACAATATATTTCATAACTACCCCCCATTTAGCTTTGACAGATCATACCCGTTCCAGTCCAGTATCTCGCGGGCCGCGGCCATTCTGTCCGCAGGTATATCCCGCCCACGGTTCAGGACCATGCCAAATTCGCCACCAACCGTGCCGATAACGGCAGTGCGATAGGTTTGATCAACCCACATCACCCAATGCTCAACACCTTTGTTCCCGCCGCCCTTCGGCGTATACCGCCCCGGCCCGCTCACCTGTGCAGCACTATGGATGGCATCGCCAGAACAGCCGCGTTCTGCCAGATCCAGCACTCCTGCTGTGGCCACGACCACATCCAGCCCGCAAACACCACCCTGATAAGACGCAATCACATCCCAATGCCCCGCGAATTGCGCCGGATCAAACAGCGCAACCGAGGTGATCGGCACTGATGTGTCGCGAAAGGATCGCCCTTCTTCGATAACAGGGCTGCAGGCCACCAACATTGTGAAAGCAAACAGCCCTCTAATCGCCCTCATTTCGCCGCCCTTCTTCTTGCCTTAAATACCTGCGCCGCAGGCTTAAAATCTCTTTCCCCGATCACTCCTAATAAGGCATTGGATGCGCCTGATGCGCCGTATTGATCTCGCCCAGAATCTCGTCCGACAGCTCCACATCAACCGATCCCAGCGCCACCTGCAATTGATCCATATTCGTCGCCCCGAAAATCGCCGAGGTCATGAACGGTCGTGTGCGGCACCACGCCAGCGCCATTTGCGCGATGTTTAATCCGTGCCGTGCTGCAATATCTTCATAGGCCGCCACAGCGCCCCACACGCGGTCGGTAACCCGCCCGCCAAGGGAGCCGTTGATCGCACGGCGCGACCCTGCCGGCGTCACATCGCGCTTGTATTTTCCGGTCAACAGCCCTGTCGCAAGGGGCGAAAACGCCAGCAAGCCGACATCCTCGTTCACTGACAATTCGGACAGGTCGGTGTCAAACATCCGGCACAGCAGTGAATATTCGTTCTGGATCGACATCATCCGCGGCCCCGCGCCCTCGTCACTGGCCCGCAGCCACATCGCCGTGCCCCAAGCGCTCTCGTTCGACAAGCCAACGTGGCGGATTTTGCCAGCCTTAACCATTTTGGCCAATGCCCCCAGAACCTCGTGCATATTGGCAATCGTTTCGGCACGGTCCTGACTGGACGGGTCAAACTCCCAATTCTGGCGAAACATGTAGGATCCGCGATTGGGCCAATGCAGCTGATATAGATCCATATAATCCGTTTGCAGCCGCTTTAGCGACCCTTCGACCCCCTCAGTGATCGTTTCGCCCGTGATCCCCTGACCATCCCGCACAAAGCCGCCGTTTTTACCCGACATTTTAGTGGCCAGCACCACCTCCTTGCGTCGCCCAGTGCGGGCAAACCATTCACCAATGATGCTTTCGGTCTTACCGACGTTTTCAGCCGATACTGGATTGACCGGATACATTTCAGCGGTATCTACAAAGTTCACCCCGTGGTCCAGCGCCATGTCAATTTGCGCGTGGCCCTCTTCCATGGTGTTTTGCGTGCCCCAAGTCATCGACCCGAGGCACAGCTCGCTTACTTTCAGGCCGGTGCGGCCCAATTCTTTCATGCGCATGTTCTGATCCCTATTTCATATTCAAGGATCAGAGGTAACCAGTTTTACACGATTGGCAATCCCTTACGGGCGCACATAGGCAAATCCGTTTTCCTGCAATTCAATCAGACGCACCACACCGGATGGCACCACTGTGGCTTCGGACATCAACGGCACATCATGGCCGGCTTTGGCGCTCATCTTGCGGTGGGTATTGCCGCAAGCCGAAAATGACAGGTTCTCCAGTTCGAGTGACATGACCGATATTCGGTCCGCCACCGGACTTTTGCCCTCGACAAACATGTTCAGACCAGGGCCATAAGCCACCAACTCAATTTCGACAGTATCGCCTATGGATTCATAATATTTAGTGACATTCGCGGCGTTGTTCAGGGCCATGTTCATCACTTGCGGGTCATTCTGGTCAACGTGGATGGCGACGAAATGCTTTACGCCTTCGGCAGCTGCTCCGCCAATAAAAGAAAGGGATAGTAGTAGTGTTGTGATAAATATCTTCATGATTTTCCTCCTGTTTATCAAAGTAGCATATCAGGCAAAGCGCATTTGGCGAGAAGGTATTTTTGACATTCCGGTTTTTACTTTACTGCGACGGGGAGCAGGCTATGCTAGTCCCATGCTCCAAAAAATCTTTGGCCTTATTCTGTTTATGCTGACAATCACGGCGGCCGATGCCGAGCCGTTTCACTATGCACTTGAGGCTGATAAATCCACAGTCGGGTTCACCTATCAGTTCAGCGGCAACCCGACAAAAGGTACCCATGCCCATCACCAGTGCAGACCTGACAGTCGACTTTACCGCGTTGGAAGAATCTACGGTCCAAGTGGTGTTGAATGTTAAAAAAAACCGCGCCGGTTTTATTTTCGCAACCGAGGCGCTGCGCGGCAAATCCGTGCTGGATGTCGCCAACCATCCACAAATCCGTTTTGTCAGCACACAGGTTTCGCGGTCAGGCAACGGGGCCAAGATCGATGGTATAGTGACCATCCGCGGCGTCACCAGACCATTGACGTTGATGGTAGGGTTCTACCGGCTAAAAGGCAGCGAGCCTGCCGATCTTTCGCGTCTTAGCATCCTGTTAACCGGCACCATATCCCGCAGCTCCTTTGGGGTGACGGGATATCCTGATCTGGTTGGCGAGCAGATTGATCTGCGGATACTGGCGCGCATTCGCCAGGTCAACTAAGACTAAAAACGACCCCGCCACGTCGATAAATGGATAGACCCCAAAAACAATTCACACCATAGTTCCCAGAACCAAACACGCGAACCAAACCCCATGCGCCTACTGATTTCCTTTGCCGCCCTATTTCTGTCTGTCATCCTGTTGCAGCTGTCGTCGGGTGGCGTGGCACCGCTTGATGCGATCTCGGGGCTGAATATCGGGTTTACCACGGCGCAAGTCGGTTTCCTTGGGTCGGCGCATTTCTTTGGATTTTTGATCGGCTGCTGGTGGGCCCCGCGCCTGATGGGCAGCGTCGGCCATTCCCGCGCCTTTGCCGCCTTTACCGCAACCGGCGCCATTGGCCTGTTGGCCCATATGATCATCATTGACCCCATCGCATGGGCAATCATGCGCATCGCTACCGGTCTGTGCATTGCGGGCTGTTTCACGGTGATTGAAAGCTGGCTTCAGGCCAAAGTCACCAATGAAACCCGTGGCCGCGCCATGAGCGGTTATCGCATTGTTGATATGGGCGGGTCGATGGCGGCGCAGATGCTGATCGGCGTGCTGGAACCCGCCAGCTATGTATCCTACAATATTCTGGCGCTGCTCTGTTGCGCATCAATCCTGCCGCTGACCCTGACCAAAGCCAGCCCACCAAAAACACCGGCCGCGCCGCGCCTGCGCCCGATGCTGGCGATCAAACATTCGCCGCTGGCCGCCGCCGGTGTGATGGTCGCGGGTCTGACCAGTGCCGCCTTTCGGATGGTCGGCCCGATCTATGGCCAAGAGGTCGGCCTGCAACTGAACCAGATCGCGCTGTTTCTGGCAGCCTATGTGTTGGGCGGCGCGCTTGCGCAATATCCCGCAGGCTGGCTCGCCGATAAATACGATCGGCGCTGGGTGCTGATCGGTCTGTCCATCGCGGCCGTCATCAGCTGTGGCACAACGGTTCTGGCCTCGGACGGAGGCACGACAATGGTGATGCTGGGCGCGGTTTTCTTTGGCTTTACCACCTTCCCGATCTTTTCCGTTGCCGCCGCCCACGCCCATGATTTCGCTACATCTGAGGAACGCATCGAGCTGTCCGCCGCCCTGATGTTCTTTTTCGCCATTGGTGCCATCGCCAGCCCGCTGATCGCATCATCCCTGATCCAGACATATGGCCCCCCCGCCCTGTTCGCCTTTCTTGCAATCGGGCATCTGGTGTTGGTGGTTTTTGGCCTCAGCCGGATGCGCGTGCGCCCCACGGTGGAAAAACGCACGCCCTACGTCTATGCGCCGCGCACTTCGTTCATGATTGGGCGTCTGTTCCGCCGCCAACGCGACAAGCGCAAGCGCTAGTCTTCTAATATAGCCACGAACGCAAGGCGCAATTCCTTTAGGGTGCGTGGGTCTGCCGTGCCGCCGTAAAACGCGAACAATGCGGACTCGAATACCGCGCTTACGCCTTTAACCCGCGAAAACAGCGTTATCGACGCGTGGAACGCCTGATCGTCCTGGTGATCAAATAACCTGCGCGTGCCTGCAACCGCCTGCTGGATCGCCAATTTGGTGCATTGGATCAGGCGCGGTCCAAGAACGGGATGCGCCAAATATGCCGCCGCCTCGTCCCTGTCGCGCAGGGTGTAGAATTCAGACAGGTCAGAAAACTCCAACCCTTCAAGCTGCGGGAAAATGCAACTGACCCAATCGCCGCGCACCTGACCGCTCGCCAATTCCTCAAGAACCGCGTCGATGCAAGGGGATTGCGCCGCAACAAAGCGTTCAAGGTCATAGGATATATTCATATTCACACACTAGCATGTGATTTCACGCAGGTAAACGCCCTAGCCCTTGGCAGCGCCATCCGTTAAAGGGGGACAACACAATCAAAGGCATCTGAAATGGCACGTATCCTCATCACCTCGGCCCTTCCCTATATCAACGGGATCAAGCATCTGGGTAACCTGATCGGCAGCCAGTTGCCCGCTGATCTGTTCGCCCGCTACAATCGTGGTCGTGGCCACGAGGTGATGTTCATTTGCGCCACCGACGAGCATGGCACTCCGGCTGAATTGGCCGCCGCCAAGGCCGATATACCCGTGGCGGAATACTGCGCCGAACTGCACGAGGTGCAGGCCAAAATCGCCACTGATTTCCGCCTGTCGTTTGATTATTTTGGCCGATCGTCCAGCCCGCAAAACCGCGAACTGACCCAGCATTTTGCAGCTAAATTGGCCGAAAACGGACTGATCGAAGAGGTCAGCGACAAACAGGTTTATTCCAACACCGACAAACGCTTTTTGCCGGATCGCTATATCGAGGGCACCTGCCCCAACTGCGATTATGTCGGCGCACGTGGTGATCAGTGCGATAATTGCACCAAACCGCTGTCGCCCACCGACCTGATCGACCCATATTCCACCATTTCCGGCTCCAAAGATCTGGAAGTGCGCGAAACCAAACACCTGTTCCTGCGCCAATCCAAATTGCGCGATGAACTGGATAAATGGATTTCCTCCAAAACCGATTGGCCTATCCTGACCACATCCATCGCCAAGAAATGGCTGCACGATGGCGACGGGTTGCGCGACCGTGGCATCACCCGTGATCTGGACTGGGGCGTGCCTGTGCCGGATATGGAGGGCAAAGTTTTTTACGTCTGGTTTGATGCGCCCATCGAATACATCGGCGCGACGGCTGAATGGGCGCAGGCAAATGGGCTGGATGATGCGGCTTGGGAGCGCTGGTGGCGCACCGATAAAGGCGCTGATGACGTGCGTTATGTGCAGTTCATGGGCAAGGACAATGTGCCGTTTCACACCCTGTCGTTTCCAGCCACAATCATGGGCTCGGGCGAGCCTTGGAAGCTGGTTGATTACATCAAATCCTTTAACTACCTGAACTATGATGGTGGCCAGTTTTCCACCTCGCGCGGGCGCGGTGTGTTCATGGATCAGGCGCTGTCGATCCTGCCGTCCGATTACTGGCGCTGGTGGCTATTGTCCCACGCACCGGAAAATTCGGATGCCGAATTTACCTGGGAAAACTTTCAGGCTTCCGTAAACAAAGACCTTGCCGATGTGCTGGGCAACTTCGCCTCGCGGGTCACCAAATTCTGCCGTTCAAAATTCGGCGAAGTGGTGCCGGAAGGTGGCGAATATGGCGAGGCCGAAAACGCGCTGATCGCCACGCTGACGGAACGGGTTGCGACCTACAACAAGCACATGGACGCCATGGAGGTGCGTAAATCCGCGTCTGAATTGCGCGCCATCTGGGTGGCGGGCAACGAATATCTGCAAAATGCGGCCCCTTGGTCGCTGTTCAAAACTGACCCCGATGCCGCCGCCGCCTCGATCCGCTTGTCGCTGAACCTGATCCGGCTCTATGCGGTGCTGTCCGCCCCCTTCATCCCAGATGCCGCCGCCAGCCTGCTGGCCGCGATGAACACAGATGACGATGGCTGGCCCGACGATGTGGCCACCGCCCTGCAAACCCTGCCAGCGGGGCACACATTCACCGTGCCCGAGGTTCTGTTTGCCAAAATCAGTGACGAGCAACGCGAGGAATGGCAGGAGAAATTCGCAGGCAAACGGGAATAATCTGGCGCGGGGCGACTCTTGTTTGGTATCAAAGGGGAAACGCTCCGGG
>CAYYOF010000089.1:0-10802 GCA_964473185.1 uncultured Marinosulfonomonas sp.
TTAAAAGTCAGAACGTCATCAATCAAATCGCAATGGGCTACCGTAATCGGGTTGCTTTTTTTCGGCACACTGGTAAAATCAATCCCCAGAATACGGACCCCGTTACTCATCCTTGCCCTCGGCGTCCAGCCGCTCGCCAAACGCGCGATAGGAACGCTCCAGTTTGGGCGAATAACCCTCATGTGCCGGATGCACCTCGGGGTTGGCGATATAGTCAAAGTTCAACCCCGTCCCCTCAATCAAACGGTTCATCATGTTGAACAACGCACAAACGCTGATCGCCTCATACATTGCCTGCTCGCTCCAGCCTGCCGCATAAACCGCATCTGAATCGGCCTGCACAATCTTGCTCGGCAGGCTGTTCAACTTGGCCACATAGCGCAGCAGAGGGCGCAATTTTTCCGACACGGGCGCGGTTTCGACATCCACCACCAAGGCCGCGATCAGGTCACCGTCAATGCCATAAGCCTCGGCGTAAACCTTGTGTGAATCGTGGCAAAACACGCAAGCATTCAGGCCCGACACAAAGGTGGCAATCAATTCGCGCTCGCCAATGCTCAACTCACCCTTGCTGCGTAAAATCCCGTCTGTATAGGCCATCAACGGCACGGTGTTGTCAGGAAACAATTTGAAGAAATCCGACAAATGGGCGGGGTTGGGCAGACTGGGGATGTGCGGCATCAGAGAATCCTTTTTAGTTTCTCTAACACCCTAGAACCCATACCAACGGCGCATCAAGCCTAACGGCTTTCTTTGCCACAGCGAGAAGCGCTGCGTAAGCGAGCGAGCGACGAGCGGCCCGCCTAAATCGCCCGCTGCACCATCATCTTTTTGATCTCGGCAATCGCCTTGGCGGGGTTCAACCCTTTGGGGCAAGTGTTGGTGCAATTCATAATCGTGTGACACCGATACAGTTTGAACGGATCATCCAGCTCGTCCAGCCGTTCGCCCGTCGCCTCGTCGCGTGAATCAATGATCCAGCGGTAGGCGTGCAGCAATGCGGCTGGCCCAAGGTATCGATCAGAATTCCACCAATAGCTGGGGCAGGACGTTGAACAGGACGCGCACATCACGCATTCATACAGCCCGTCCAGTTTCTTGCGATCGTCAATCGACTGTTTCCATTCCTTGGCGGGACGGTTGGTTTTGGTCTCCAGCCACGGCATGATGCTGGCGTGCTGGGCATAGAAATTGGTCAGATCAGGGATCAAATCCTTGACCACCGGCATGTGCGGCAGCGGATAGATTTTAACGTCGCCCTTGATCTCGTCCATGCCGTAGATGCAGGCCAGCGTGTTGATCCCATCGATGTTCATCGCGCAAGACCCGCAGATACCTTCGCGGCAGGACCGCCGGAACGTCAGCGTCGGATCAATCTCGTTCTTGATCTTGATCAGCGCGTCCAGAACCATCGGACCGCATTTATCCATATCGACGAAATAGGTATCGACCTGCGGGTTTTTTCCATCATCAGGGTTCCAGCGGTAAATGCTGAATTTGCGGATGTTGGTCGCACCAGCGGGTTTGGGCCAAGTCTTGCCCGTCACCATGCGGGAATTTTTCGGGAGCGTCAGTTCAACCATATCTAAGTCCTATCCCAGACCCGAGCCAAGCTCGGCCTTTAAGAAACATTTCAACGTGTCGCCGCGGGTGCTGATCCCGACGACTGTATTTACAGTGCTTTGGTCCACGCCGGTCACGGCCGCCTTGGCAAGGCTGAAAATCTCGTCCGTGGTGGCGTTATCAATCACGCAATTGCTGTAGGCCTCGGTGTTACGGCCTGGAAATTTGTCAACGATGATCGGCGTAACAACCCGCTTGGCCGCCTCGCGCGATGTGTCCTGAACAATCCCGTCGGTGACACAGCCCGACAGGCCAACCATCACCAGCCCAATTAATATTCCGCGTATCATGTCCTAATCCCCCTGCAATGATGACTGGATCGTGCTGCCGGTATGCAAGAACAGAATTGCACGGCGGCGTTGTTCTTGGGTCAATGTCGCCCACAGCGCCACATCGCCTTCCATCACAGGAAAACCCGTCGGAAATGACATCGTGCCCAGCACAGCGGTAGGAACAGAATTGTGATTTGTGCGCACGGTGGATGCCTGTGATCGAGCGCTGCCACCCGCTGCCACGACACAGCGGTTGATATCAGCCAGTTCCTGCGCCGTTGCATAGACTTTTCCGGTTTTATAATCTGGATGCAGCTTCGCCCGCGCTGTAAAGCCCGACGCATCGGCACAGCGTTCGGTCAAGGCATAGCTGGCTGGCCCGTTGCCGGTTGTCGACCCACATGCCGCAAGTCCAAGCCCCGTTGTGAGCAATAGTCCAACCGAAAAGCCTCGCATCAATAGACCCTTTTCTTTGGTGCAATCTTTTTCAGATCAATGCCACCATCCTTGGCCGCTGTCAGCGGCTCCAGATGCACAGGGCGGTATTTCAGCGTCACCTTTGGCCCGTCAATGTATGACAGTGAATGCTTGCGCCAGTTCTTGTCGTCGCGATCCGGATAATCCTCGTGCGCATGTGCGCCGCGGCTTTCCTTGCGGGCCTCGGCCGCCACAATCGTTGCCATCGCGTTTGGCATCAGGTTGGTCAGCTCCAGCGTTTCCATCAGATCGGAGTTCCAGATCAGCGACCGGTCCGTGACCTTGATATCATCAATCTTGGCCGCAACCTTTTTCATTTTCGCAACACCCTCGGCCAGCGTTTTATCGGTGCGGAAAACGGCGGCGTCCTCTTGCATGGTGGTCTGCATTTCCATCCGCAGATCGGCGGTTGTTGTGCCGCCATCCGCATGGCGCAAGCCGTCAAACCGGTCAAACGCCGCATCCACTGACGCCGCATTCAGCGTCGGGTTTGGCGCTTTGGCATCCACAATCTCGCCCGCCTTGATCGCAGCAGCGCGGCCAAACACCACCAGATCAATCAACGAGTTTGATCCCAAACGGTTCGCCCCATGCACAGACGCACTCGCCGCCTCGCCAACAGCCATCAAGCCCGGCACAATGGCATCGGGGTTCTTGGCGGTTGGTTTCAGAACTTCGCCCATGTAGTTGGTCGGAATGCCGCCCATGTTGTAATGCACCGTCGGCAGCACAGGGATCGGTTCTTTGGTCAGATCAACACCGGCGAAAATTTTCGCGCTCTCGGTGATGCCCGGCAGTCGCAGCGCCAGCGTTTCCGGCGGCAGGTGGTTCAGGTTCAGGTGGATGTGGTCCTTGTTTGGTCCCACACCGCGCCCTTCGCGGATCTCAATCGTCATGCAGCGCGACACCACATCGCGCGACGCCAAATCCTTGTAGGTCGGCGCGTAACGTTCCATGAAACGCTCGCCTTCAGAGTTGGTCAGATAACCGCCCTCGCCGCGTGCGCCCTCAGTAATCAAAGTGCCAGCGCCATAAATGCCAGTCGGGTGGAATTGTACGAATTCCATATCCTGCAGCGGCAGCCCTTGGCGGGCGACCATACCGTTGCCGTCACCTGTGCAAGTATGCGCCGATGTGGCGCTGAAAAACGCGCGGCCATAGCCTCCCGTCGCCAGCACAACCATCTTGGCGTTGAACACATGCATGGTGCCATCATCCAGCTTCCACGCGACGATGCCCTGACAGGTGCCATCCTCGGCCATAATCAGATCGGTGGCGAAATACTCGATATAGAATTCGGCGTTATGTTTCAGGCTTTGCCCATACAGCGTGTGCAGCATCGCGTGACCCGTGCGGTCAGCGGCGGCACAGGTGCGCTGCACCGGTGGGCCTTCGCCAAATTCGGTGGTGTGGCCACCAAACGGGCGTTGGTAAATCTTGCCCTCTTCGGTGCGCGAAAACGGCACCCCGTAATGTTCCAGCTCGTAAACCGCTTTGGGGGCTTCACGCGCCAGATACTCCATCGCATCCGTATCACCCAGCCAATCCGAACCCTTAACCGTGTCATACAAATGCCACTGCCAATGATCCGGCCCCATGTTGGATAGCGAAGCAGCAATGCCACCTTGCGCCGCAACCGTATGCGAACGGGTAGGGAAAACCTTGGTGATACAGGCGGTTTTCAACCCCTGTTCGGCCATTCCCAATGTGGCGCGCAGCCCAGCGCCGCCAGCCCCCACAACAACAACATCGTATTCGTGGGTCTCGTATTCATATGCAGCCATGTTACTTCTCCGGCTCAGCCACTAAAGGCGATTTTGGCGATGGCGAAAACGGCGGTTACTGCCGTTGATCCCCAAAACAGTTTATTCACAACCAGTAGCCCGATCCGCAGGCGATGTCCGTGGATGTAATCCTCGATTACCACTTGCAAGCCCTGATACAGATGCATGCACAGCACGATGAAAAACATCGTGGCAATCAGCGCGTGGCGTGGTTGGGCGTAGGTTTCCAGCATTGCAGCGTGCCCAGCCCCAAGATTACCGATGAATGGAAACAGAAAAAGCAGCGACAGCGGGATCAGGGCAATCGACGTGACCCGTTGCGACATCCAGTGGCCAACGCCACTATGGGACGATCCCAGGCCATCAACACGTTTGCGATCAGTTATATATGACATCTGTTTTCCCCTCACATGGCCCAAATGACGCAAAGCACCGTGGCAACCACCGACAACACCAAAGCAATCCAGCCCGAGCGCCGGACAGTTTTCATGCCCATGCCTTTGACTGCATCCCACCGCAAGTGGCGCAAGCCGTTGAAAAAGTGGAACCAGAACGCCCATAGCGAGGCAACCAAAATCAACATCCCGAACCACGAGGTCAGGAAACCGTCCGCGACATCGAAATATCCCTGATTTGTGGCCCCCGCCAGAAACCACCACGCGATCAGCACCGTGGCCAGCGCCATCCCGATGCCGGTGATCCGGTTCAGAATCGACAGGATAGATGTGATTTGTGGACGGTAAATTTGCAAATGGGGCGAAAGCGGGCGATTGCTCTGATTTCCGTCTGCCCCCGGATTTTCAATTACCATCGAGTTTTCCCTTTCAGGATCAATTGCCTGTGGTCAGCATAATATTATTCAACTTACCAATGATGAATAACTGCATTTCCGGGCCGAGTCACGTGATCTAGCGCAATGTTAGCGCAAATATTTTCGTGATGCTGTTATTTTGTGATCACAGCACAGCATTGCGTGATCACAAAACGTTATTTGGGCGCATCCCGATACAATTCATCAATATAATTGGTGCAAACGGTGATCTTTTCACGGCTCGATGAATAGAACGCATAAAAATTGCTGTCCCGCCCACATCGTTTCACAACCACCCGCAGGCGCTTTGGCAAATTATACTTTTCATTCACGGTTTTCACTTCGGCCTCAATAATCTCGGCGGCTCGTATTTGCAGGCCGGATCTTGCGCTTTGGCTAAAGTGCACGGCCTCGCCCGATTTTGCATCCGCCATCCGCTTGATAATCGGATCCCAACTGTTCTTGGCCAATGCAAACTCACTCTCGCAAATCTCGGCACGATCCTCGGGTAGCCGCATTTCCTCGGCAAATTCGGCACGACGTTTGGGTGCGCCGCCGTAGGTCAGGCAAACGATGTTGTAATAACGCTGCATGTCGGGGCCATGTTCATCCGCCCAGTCCCATTCACGCCCCTTGCCATTCATCTTGATCGCGTCCACTTCAAACCCGCGCGCGGCCCCGCCATTGATCGCGAGCGCCTCTTCCTCGCCAAACAGACTGTCCACCATTATCACACTGAACACATCAGCGGCGTCTTCTTCCTGCCCCAGAACGGGCAACTCCATAGCGTCAATCAGCGCATGGGCAAGTTCATGATAAAAGGTCGACACCAGATTGGTGCGTACAAATTCAAACCGTTTCGGGTCCAGCGCAATTTCATCAGGTTTACCCTGCTTGCTTCCGTCTTGGTGTTCAGCTTGGGACAGGGTTTCCTTAGCGGTTTTATCAACCTGCTTGTTCACGCTGTCTTGGGCAACCGCCGCAATCGGTAACAACAGGGCAATCGACAAAATATACGATAGTTTTTTCATACCCGATTTAGACCGGAAGCACCGCCCAATAGTCAAGGTCCAGCAACACATCCGGCAGGTATTTTCCATCCTCGCCGCGCAATTCAACCGCCGCGCCCTTGGTCGCCACCGTGCGCAACCGGATCAGCCCGACACCGGGGGCCGCCGTTTCGGCCACATCCAGCACTTCAGACCATGCCCGCACAGTATCACCCGCAAAACAGGGATTCGCATGGGCACCCGCATTTATCCCGACAATCATCTGCGCGTTGGCCAACCCGTTGAAACTAAGGCTGCGCGCCAGTGAAATGATATGCCCGCCATAAATCAACCGCTTGCCATCCGGCCTTGCGCTAGCGTCAAAATGCACCTTGGCGGTGTTTTGCCACAGCCGCGTCGCCATCATGTGTTCAGCTTCCTCGATGGTGACCCCATCCACATGGTCAATCCGCTCGCCAACCGCGTAATCCCCCAGACGATGCGCCTCGCCCGCCAGCCCGAAATCATAGCTGCTAAAATCCAGCCCCTCCGGCAACACCAACTGATCCGCCGCCACCACTTTGGCCAGATCAGGGATCACAGTATTAGGCGCTGCCGCATCCAGATCACGCTTTTTCACCATCACCCAGCGGACATATTCCAGCACCACCTCGCCGCGCTGGTTGGTGCCCGTAGTGCGCACCCAGACCACGCCGTTTTTACCGCTGGAATTCTGCTTTAACCCGACCACTTCGCTAGAGGATCGCAACGTATCGCCCGCATAAACAGGCTTTAACCACCGCGCCTCGGCATATCCCAAATTCGCCACCGCATTCAGCGAAATGTCCGGCACGGTTTTGCCAAACACCACATGGAACGCGATCAGATCGTCCATTGGCGACGCGGGCAGCCCACAGGCCCGTGCAAACTCATCCGACGACGCCAAAGCATGCCGCGCAGGGTACAGCGCGTGATACATCGCCCGCTCGCCCCCCGACAACGTGCGCGGCACCGCATGGTCAATCACCTCGCCCAGCGCATAATCCTCGAAAAACCGCCCGGCGGCGCTGGTCTTGGCCATCTACTGCGCCCCCAGCTTCATATCAGGCGTATACTCGCCCTCGACATCCTTGGTTACCGCCTGCCCACAACGCATCACCCCGTTGGCCTGATCAAATCCATAGGTGGGTGATCCATACAGCTCCCACCCCTTGCTCAACGCCTCGGAAACCTTGTGGCAAAAGGCCGATGTGTCATCCTCAGTCAGCAGTCGATACAGCTTCATCCGTATGTCCCCCGAAACGGGCTATAGCCCAGCCAGATATGCACCCCTGTGATCAGCGCATACAGCACCAGCGCGATCACCAGATTTTTGGCATCCTTTGAAAACGGACCAACCTCGGGTCGCTCCCACGCCCCCTCGCCACGGTTCACCAGCGCCATCTGCGCCAATGCCCATGCGGCCAAGCCGCCAAACAGCACCAGTGAAGCACTATCGCCATTCACCAGCAAATGCGCCACCGCCCAGATCACCATACCCCACATCATCGGATGACGCACCTTGGCCGCGACCCAGCCCCGTGAGGTGCCAGCCCCGAACATAAACAGTGACACAACCATCAGCAGGTTGTTCAGATGCCCCATTCCGGCCATCGGTGTGAAAACCGCCGTGGTGTCCGCTGCGCGATACCCGATCACCATCATGATAATTGACGCCACCGTCAGAACCGCCACTAGGCCCTTGCCCGCGTCCCCCAAGGAAGCCCGCACACCCGGCATAACCCGTTTGAAAAAATGCGCCGCGATCCACAGCGCCACCCCAGCTATCAGTAATGTCATCCCTAACCCTCCAGTTTTGCAATCATATCGGCCTTGGCCAATGTCTGCCTTGCCGTCACAATATGCAGATTTTCCACGATCTTGCCATCCACCACGGCCACCCCCTGCCCCGCAGCCTCGGCCACCTCAAAGGCCGCAATCTGACGCCGTGCCAAATCCACCTCGGCTTCACTCGGCGCAAAGGCGGCGTTGGCAATCGCCAATTGCGCCGGATGGATCAGAGTTTTGCCATCAAACCCCATATCACGGCCCTGCTCACATTCCGCCCGCAACCCGTCCTCGTCCTTAAATGCATTATAAACCCCGTCAATCGCCACCACCCCGTGGCTGCGTGCCGCCAGCAGACACATCTGCAAACTGGTCAGCAATGGCTCACGATCCGCCCGAAACCGGCAATTCAGATCCTTGGCCAGATCATTGGTGCCCATCACCATGCCCGCCAATTGCCCATGCGCGGCAATCTCGGCCGCGTTCAATATCCCCAATGGGGTCTCCATCATTGCCCAGATCGGCATGTCGCCAACCAATGCCGCCAAAGCCTCCACATCCGTCGCTGAATTCACTTTCGGCAATAAAACCGCATCCGCCCCCTTGGTCGCCGCAATATCCGCCGCCCCCCATTCGGTATCTAGCGCATTGATCCGCACAATCCTGAACCGCGCGCCGTAATCCTGCGCCAATGCAGCCGCCAACATCCCCCGCGCCGCCGCCTTTTCCTCGACCGCAACCGCATCCTCCAGATCAAAGATGATCGCATCCACGTTCAGCCCGCGTGCTTTCTCCAGCGCCCGCTGTTTTGACGCGGGGATATATAAAACCGATCTAAAGGGACGTGCGTGCTGATCCATGATTCTGCCTCTTGGTAATAATCTTGCGCAGAAAGCAACATTTCAGCACCATTGGGCAACCCCTTATTGTCACCGCTCCCCCGTTTCTTTTTTGCCTAAATATCCTCGCCGAAGGCATCAGCGCTTTGGCCCGCAGGGGCAAAGCGCTTGGGGCGACGCGCTTGCGCGGCGCAACACCTGCAATCGGGCTTCACTTTTCGTTAACCAAAACGCCCCCGAAATTAACCATATCTTTTCACCTCCCAACGCAGGTTGAAGCGGCAGATGGAGGGCTTTTGAGGAAAGGTATGGAACATGAACAAGAAACTGCTGACACTTTCACTAGGCATCGGGGCAATCCTGCTGACGACCCAAAACGCCTATAGCCAAAGCACCAATTGCGCCAAACGCGACGCCGTTGTTACCCGCCTGGCCCAGGCTTACGGCGAAACCCGCCACAGCATGGGGCTGGGTGCAAACAACGCGGTGATCGAGGTATTCACGTCGGATGAGACCGGCACATGGACGATCACAGTAACCACAACGGACGGCATGACCTGTCTGGTTGCCTCGGGCCAAGCCTTTGAAGAAATGGCCGAACGCCTGATCCCCGAGAGCGAAAGCGACGCCTGAATTCCCGCATAGATGCCCGTCGATTTAGCGCGGGCATCTACGCCAACCGATCACATTCAAATTTGCGGATTTGACGCCACCCGATTCACCTGTTCAAATGCCTTGCGCGCGACGGCAGGAATAGATACGCAAACAGCGAAATTATCGGATCAGGAGATCACACAATGGCCAGAGCCAAAATCGCCCTCATCGGCGCCGGACAAATCGGCGGCACACTTGCCCACCTCGCAGCAATGAAAGAACTCGGCGACGTTATCATGTTCGACATCGCCGATGGCGTGCCCCAAGGCAAATCGCTCGACATCGCCGAAGCAGGCCCCGCGGAAGGCTTTGACGCCACCATGAAGGGCACCACAGATTACGCCGACATCGCCGGTGCCGACGTTTGTATCGTCACCGCCGGTGTGGCCCGCAAACCCGGCATGAGCCGCGATGACCTGCTGGGTATCAACCTGAAAGTAATGAAATCGGTTGGCGAAGGCATCGCCAAACACGCGCCGAACGCGTTTGTGGTCTGTATCACCAACCCGCTGGACGCGATGGTCTGGGCTTTGCGCGAATTTTCCGGCCTGCCCCACCATATGGTCTGCGGCATGGCAGGTGTGCTCGACAGCGCCCGTTTCCGCCACTTCCTGTCACTGGAATTCGGCGTCTCGATGCGCGATGTCACCGCCTTCGTTCTAGGTGGCCACGGCGATACAATGGTGCCGCTGACCCGCTATTCCGCCGTTGGCGGCATCCCGTTGCCTGACATGGTGAAAATGGGCTGGTCCACACAGGAAAAAATCGACGCCATCGTGCAGCGCACCCGTGATGGTGGTGCTGAAATCGTTGGCCTGCTGAAAACCGGCTCGGCGTTTTACGCCCCCGCCACATCGGCGATCGAAATGGCCGAAGCCTTCCTCAAAGACCAAAAACGCGTCCTGCCCTGTGCGGCCTATGTTGACGGCGCACTTGGCCTTAACGGGTTCTACGTCGGCGTGCCCACCGTGATCGGCGCTGGCGGCATTGAACGGGTGATCGACATCCAGCTGTCCAAGGACGAGCAGAAAATGTTCGACTCCTCGGTCAACGCGGTCAAAGGTCTGGTTGACGCCTGCAAAGCAATTGATCCCTCGCTAAGCTAAAGCGCGGAATTCTCGCCCAAAGTTAGGCACTCCTCTACTTCGGCGGTAATATTATTGCCGCCGAAGCTTACCTGCGATAGCAATAACAGATGACTTACTACTTATTATTGTTAATCGCATTAAGCCTTCCGGCTATGGTTGGTATATATATTGCCAAGTACGGATATGGAAACTCCAAGCACCTTGGAAGAATTGGGTTGATCGCCTGGGCAACCTTATTGTTGATAGTCTGGCCAGTCCTCGCGTTATATGCCTTTGTGGGAATTGCCATCGGTGGGGGAAATCCTACAGTATTTGAACTTGTGGCCACAGCTTTCTTTGCAACTTCCCCCCTCCCTTTGGCAGCTGTATTTAGCTTATTATCCGCTAGGGCTTGTTGAGATTCAGGATTCACATTTGGTGTAAGTTCTGATTCACTCC
>CAYYOF010000090.1:0-10756 GCA_964473185.1 uncultured Marinosulfonomonas sp.
TCTCGGTCCACCATTCGGCAATGTCGATGGTGCGGAATGCCAGATGCGCGTGCGGGGCAAAGGCCACGGTGTCGACCACGCCGGATTCCATCGCGTTATAGGCCTCGGTCGCGGTCACCGATGTCGGAACCGCGCCAACGGCTGCGAAGGCTTTGCCAACACCGCCGGTTGCTCGAACGCGCATGCCTTTCATTGCCTCCAATGTGCCGCGTGGATCACCCGTGCCAACGATGTTGTATTGTGGCATTGGCGACGTCATCAGCAAACGCGCGTTCCAGCGGGCCAGATCGGCCTGAACTGCGGGGTGAGCGTAAACCGCGTTAGAAACGGCGACCTCTTCCTGTAGGTTGGCAACGCCTAGGAACGGCAGTTCCAGCACGGTGATGGTCGGGTTTTTGTCGCGGTGATAACCGGCACAGAATTGCGCCATTTCAAACGCGCCAATGGAAATACCGTCAAGGTTTTCCTTGTTCTTGGACAGACCACCATATGAAATGTTCAACGTGAACTCGCCACCGGTTTTCTCGCTCACCAGCTCGGCCAGCTTTTCGATGTGCTCGGTAAACGCACGGCGCTTGCCCCAGACCGACACGTTCCACTCTGTCGCCATAGCTTCGCCCGCAAAGGCAACGGCAAGGGCAGCAACGGCCACACGGCCAAATAGATGTTTCATAAATATCCTCCCAGATGTTTTGATATGGGCGGTAAGGTAGCTTGCAGCAACAGGAAGTCCAGCAAAATTATTGACCATTGGGTAAAGTCGCGCAAGGATGGCGGGCAAAAGGAGATGCATCATGCCAGCACCGAAAAACAAACTGAAACAAGCGCTTGCCAATGGGGACATGCAAATCGGCCTGTGGCTGGGAACGGCCCACCCGATGCTGGCCGAAATCGCGGCATCAGCAGGCTATGACTGGTGCCTGATTGATGGCGAGCACGGCCCCAACGATGTGCCGACCATATTGGCGCAGATGCAAGCGATGAGCGGTGGGGACGCATCCATCGTGGTGCGGGTGCCGGTGGGGCAGGACTGGATCTTGAAACAGGTGCTGGATATCGGCGCGCAAACCATCATGGTGCCGATGGTTGAGACCGCAGACCAGGCTGCTGCCATGGTGCGGGCGGTGCGTTATCCACCCCACGGGGTGCGCGGCATGGCGGCCTCGATGGTGCGGGCCTCGGGCTATAATTTGCAGGCCGATTATCTGGACAACGCCAATGACGAAATTTGCCTGATTGTGCAGGTCGAAAGCGCTGCGGCGATTGAAAACATCGACGCGATTGCGGGCACGGACGGCGTGGATGTGGTGTTCATCGGTCCGGCGGACCTGTCGGCTGACATGGGGTTCACGGGGCAAATGGACGCCCCCGAAGTGGTCGCTGCGATCAAACACGCGGTGGAGCGTATCACGGCGGCGGGCAAAGCGGCGGGGATCATTGGCGGTGGCGATTACACCTATACGCGCGACATTGGCGTGACGTTTCTGGGGCTGTCAGCGGACGTGTTGGTGATCGCGGCAGGGCTGCGAGGGCTGGCCAGTGATGCGCGGGAGAGGCTGGGGAACTAGAGCAGCGATTGGGCAATGGTGCGTTAAATCACGTATCCTACGACTTGCTAAATATCTCACCAATCATATTGGGAACACGGAGATTCATTAATATTTGGTCATGGTGAGATTTGACAGGCAGCAATATAAGCGAGAATTTGAACGGCTAATTAATCTTATTCCTCAGTTTTTTGCATGCTAATCTGCAGAACCCGAGGCTTCCCGGCGGGCCTGATTTCATATCCTTTATTTTTCATAATTCGCCTAATGGTATCTATTGCCATGCCAATAGTTTGCGGCGAAGTGCCCAACTCATCAGCAACCCTCTTCATCGATATATCTGCAGGCGGGCACAAAAGACCCTCACGGAGTTGCGTCAAAAGAAATTTTGACGCATCCATGCCCCAATCGGCTACTTTGCGCGTTCCCATCTCTTATCCTTCCATAATTGACAGTATGAAATATAAACGTACACGGAAGATGCACAAGCCATCCGCAGGGTGCGTGATTTACGCACCATTTGCATTCGATCCACTCCCCTTCGCCTCAAAAATAAACCCCAGTAAATTCAGCAGCACCTGCGCCGCCAGTATCGCCGTGCTGCCTGTCGGATCATAGTCCGGTGCGACTTCGACCAGATCGATGCCGACCACTTCATGCGCCTGCGCCAGCCCCTGCAACAGTTCCAACACCTCGTAATACAGGAACCCGCCGTGGCTGGGGGTGCCGGTGCCCGGTGCGATCGAGGGGCAGAAGGCGTCTATGTCGATGGTGATGTAAATCCGTGCATCTTTGGGGATGCGGGCCAGCACCGCTTCGGTGCCGAGTTTACGGCATTGGCGCACCGACAGGATGTCAGACCCCATGCGCCGCGCGTCCTCGTAGCCTTCCTTGGCGGTGGAGGACACATTGCGGATGCCAAGCTGGGTCAGGCCAGTGACATACGCCTTGTCCGCCGCGCGGCGCATCGGGTTGCCGTGGCCATGCGTGACCCCGTGGCGCTCGTCCACGAAATCCAGATGGGCGTCGATTTGCAGGATGTGGATGTCGCCCTGATCATCGAACGCATTGATGCAGGGGATGTTGATCGAATGATCGCCGCCAATGGTGACGGGCAGCGCACCCGCCGCCAGAATGGCCCGCACGCCCGTTTCAATATTGGCGTGGCTGCCGGTGGTGTCGGTGTGGATGATGTCGGCATCACCTATATCGACGATGCGCACGTCCGCGCCCAGATAGGTGGCGTCATCCTCGTGGTCGTAAGCGCCGGCATGGCCAAAGGCGAACAGGGTCGAGGCCTCGCGCACTGCCCGTGGCCCGAACCGCGCACCGGGCCGGTATTGGGTGCCAAAATCATAAGGCGCGCCGAGGATGGCGACATCGGCGTCGATCTTGCGCCAATCCTCGACATAGGGTTTCTTGGCGAAGGTTGCGATGCCGACAAACGGCAGGTTCAGCCGCCCGCTTTCATATCCGTGTGTGCTCATGATTGGTCCCCTTTGGTTGGTGGAAAGAGTGGGGCGGAAGGGGTGGGGTTTGCAAGGGGGATTACTATTGGCCAGTTCTTGGGTGTTGAATTCAGGAGGGATACCTGAACACATTGCGTTTCATATTGCCCGAGAAGGATAAATTTGGCAGGCGTCTTGCAATGTCGCTTTCGCGCAAATGCATTTCATCCCAAACTTGATCAAAACACCATTTTCCCCTTAGGGTGATCGTTAACGCGAAAACTGCACTGCACTGGAGACCCACATTGCTGCTAGACACACCGCTATGGCGACAAACGCCGCCCGCCGTCTTTCCCGTCTGCCTTGGTTTTATGTCCTTGGCGTTGGGGTGGCGTAATGCGGCGGATGTTTTGCCGTGGATATCCGAGGATATCGGCAATCTGATGCTGGCGGCCTCGACCGGGTATTTCCTGTGGTTCGTGGTGTTTTATTTGCGCAAGCTGATCGCGCGCCCGATGGTGTTGTTCGAGGACATGCGCGGACCACCCGCACGCGCAGGCATTGCGGCGATGGCGATGGCGATGATGTTGCTGGCCGCCGCCCTGTTGCCGTTCGGCGTGTCGGTGCCGCAGGTCTGGTGGACCGGCGTGGTGATGCAGATCGGGGCCAGCGCGATTGTGCTGCATGCGATGTGGTATGAACCACCCGAGGCACGGCATTTCAGCACCTTCCAGTATCTTACATTCGTTGGCCCTGTGGTGGGGCCGATTGCCGGTATTCCGCTGGGGTATGTCTGGCAGAGCACATGGCTGATTATGGCCGCGTTGCTGGCCTATGTGATTGTCACCATCGGGATAATTCTGACGCTGAAACGCGCCCCGATGCTGATCCCGCTGCGCCCCTCGATGATGATCTTCCTTGCGCCACTGTGCCTGTTTGCGCTGGGGTTTGGCGGATTGGGCTATGACTGGGTTTTCACCCTGTTTTACTGGGCGGGCAGCGTGACGGCGTTTATCCTGTTGCTGCTGGTGCCGTGGATGATGAAGGGCGGGTATACACCGGTCTGGGCCGCGTTCACCTTTCCCACTGCAGCCTTCGTCAATGTGCAGGTGATGGCGGTGGCCAAGGGGCACGGCATATGGGCCATCACGGGAGTTTACGCGGGATTGGCAATTTGCACGCCTGTGGTTCTCTACATGGTGTACCGCACGGTGATGGAGTGGGTCACGGGGGATTTGGCCAAGAAATCGGGCGCGGCGACGGCTTAGGGTCTGGACCCTAGAACGCCCGCAGGTAATGGCCTTGGGGTGGCGCCACAAGCATGGCCTCGATGGTTGCCCAATCGCCTTTGTCTTGCAGGCGGGCGACATGGGCCTGATGCAGGGGTTTTGTGTCCCATGTTTCCAGCAATGTGAAACTGTTTGGCGCGGCTTCGTCATGGCGGAATATGCGCACATCTTTGCACCCTTCGACTTTTGGCAGATCGGTTTGGACCGAGGTGGGCATTGCTATGAAATCAAGTGTTCTGTCTGGTTTTACATCGAAGGTGATGAGGAACTGTATGGTTTTGGGCATGGGTGCTATCCTTGTTTTTCCGGTTTTATATTGCGCCATAGATCAGGTAATTATCCTTGTTTAGACTGGGGTATCTGCGCCCAATACAGGAAAAGCCAAAATATGCCTTTTGAATATGGAAAGATAAACTGGGATGACATCCGCTTGTTTCTGGCGGTGGCGAAGGCGGGCGGGTTGACGGCGGCGGTGCCGGAAACGGGGCTGAGTGCGCCGACGTTGAACCGCCGGATCACCGCGTTCGAGAATGCCTTGGCGGTGCGGCTGTTTATGCGTGAGGCGGATTTGGCAGTGCGCAATGTATTACCAACGCAACAAGGGTTGGCGCGGTGCCGGATCGGGCGTGTGGATTTTGCGATTTATGCGTCATCCGGCTATCTGGCGGCACATCCCGAAGCCCAGACACCGGAACAGGTCATGACGTGTGACTGGGTGGTGCCGACGCCGGTTGCGGCCACGGGTGCATCAACGCGATGGCTGTTTCAAAATCTGGAGCGCCCCGCATCTGTGACCTGCGACACTCCGCATGCCTTGATCGAGGCGGTTTGCAATGGGGCGGGCCAGTGCGTTCTGCCCTGTTTTGTCGGCGAGGCGGAGGCGCGGTTGCAAAGGTGCTCGGACGCGATTGAGGGCTTGGGGCACACCCAGTGGCTGGTCAGTCATGATGTCAGCCGTAAGGAGCGCCCGACCAAGCGGGTGGCGGATGCGCTTTATGATGTGTTCGCGCGGGATCTGGCGCTGTTCGTTTTGTAAGGTTGTGCCCCAAAAAGAACGGAGTGCTGCGCACGCTTTATGATTATGCGCTACGCGCGGTGCCTCCGGCGGAGGTACTTATGAAAAGAAGAAGGGGTAGGTTTTTGAACCTCTAAGTGGATAGGTCTTTCCTTGGGGGCAAATCCATGTAATAGGGACGCGTCAAATGATGCTTTTGCAAGGAGACTCCCTATGGAGATTCGTGAAGCCCTTTCGTTTGACGATGTTCTGCTGGTTCCGGCCGCGTCAAGCGTGCTGCCATCAACCGCTGACACCTCGACCCAGGTCACCAAATCTATCCGTCTGAACATACCGTTGCTGAGTTCCGCCATGGACACCGTGACCGAGGCCAAGATGGCGATTGCCATGGCACAGGCCGGCGGCATGGGCGTGATCCACCGCAATCTGGATATTGACGAGCAAGCGTCACAGGTGCGTCGGGTGAAGCGTTTTGAAAGCGGAGTGGTTTATAACCCGATTACGCTGTTGGCGGATCAAACGTTGGCTGATGCCAAGGCGTTGCAAGAGCGGTATCGCGTCACTGGGTTTCCGGTGGTGGATGGGCGTGGGCGAGTTGTCGGGATTGTGACCAACCGCGACATGCGCTTTGCCACCGATGAGATGACGCCGATCTCGGCGATGATGTCGTCTGATAACTTGGCGCTGTTGCATGAGCCCGCCGATCTGGACGAGGCCAAGAGCCTGATGCAGGCGCGCCGCATTGAAAAGCTGTTGATCACCGATGGGGCGGGCAAGCTGACCGGCCTGATGACGCTCAAGGATCTGGAGCAAGCGGTGTTGAATCCGCATGCCTGCAAGGATGAGTTGGGGCGCCTTCGGGTGGCGGCGGCCAGCACGGTTGGGGACGCGGGGTTCGAGCGCTCGATGGCGTTGGCGGATGCTGGGGCCGATATGATCGTGATTGATACCGCGCATGGCCATTCCGAAGGTGTGGCTGTGGCGGTTGAGCGACTGAAAAAGGCCGTGGGTGATGTGCAGATCATGGCGGGCAATGTGGCGACGGCGGCGGCCACCAAGGCGTTGATTGATGCGGGGGCGGATGCGGTCAAGGTTGGCATCGGGCCGGGGTCGATCTGCACCACGCGGATTGTCGCGGGTGTGGGTGTGCCGCAACTGACGGCGATTATTGATAGCGCCAAGGGTGCGGTTGCGAGCGGCACGCCGATCATTGCCGATGGCGGCATCAAGTTTTCCGGCGATTTTGCCAAGGCGATTGCGGCGGGCGCCAGCTGTGCGATGGTTGGTAGTATGGTGGCGGGCACCGATGAAAGCCCCGGAGAAATCATTCTATATCAAGGCCGTAGCTTTAAAAGCTACCGTGGAATGGGCAGCCTTGGCGCGATGGCGCGGGGATCAGCCGACCGTTATTTCCAAAAGGATGCGGCCAGTGACAAGCTGGTGCCCGAGGGGATTGAGGGACAGGTGCCCTATAAGGGACCAGCTGGCACGGTGATCCATCAGCTGGTTGGCGGCTTGCGGGCCGCGATGGGCTATACTGGGGCGGCGACGGTTGAGGACATGCGCAAAAATACCGAGTTTGTGCGGATCACCGGGGCGGGCCTGAAGGAAAGCCATGTGCATGATGTGCAGATCACGCGGGAAAGCCCGAATTACCGGATGTCTTGATGCGGGTGATTCATCGGCTGTTTACTTAGGCAGCCGGAATAATCGCCAAATTTATCCCCCCTATGTAAACCCGCAACCTTTAGGTATAGGCAGGCCTCCAACCTATTCCCCACTACAGGAGCTTCCCCCATGCAACCAGCCGCCCGCCTGTCCGCCGCCATCGAAATTCTGGATGATATTCTGGAGGGGCAGCCGTCCGAGAAAGCCCTGACCAACTGGGCGCGGCATTCGCGGTTTGCGGGTTCCAAGGATCGGGCTGCGGTGCGCGATCATGTGTTTTCAGCGCTGCGGTGCAAGCGGTCTTATGCGGAGCTGGGCGGGGCTGAGACAGGGCGCGGGATTGTGCTGGGGTTGTTGCGGGCGCAGGGTATGGCGCCAGCAGATATGTTCACTGGTGAGGGGCATGCTCCAACGCCGATGACGGAAGAGGAAGCGGCGCATAGTGCGACGCCCGAGGGCAACGTCGCGCTGGATTGCCCCGACTGGATTGCGCCATTACTGCAAGCTAGCCTTGGGGATGATTTCGAGGCTGTTTGCCATGCGTTCCAGCATCGCGCACCTTTGTTTTTAAGGGTGAATACACAGAAAACCACGCGCGATCAGGCGATAGAGGCGCTGGCAGTTGAGAACATAACCGCCGTGCCGCATCCCCTGTCATCCACCGCTCTTGAGGTCACCGAAAACCCGCGTCGCGTGCATCTGAGCGCGCCTTACATGGAAGGCTGGGTCGAGTTGCAAGATGCGGCGTCACAAGCCGTGGTGGACCTGTTGCCGTTGCAGCCGGATACCCGCGTGCTGGATTATTGCGCGGGCGGCGGTGGCAAGGTGCTGGCGATGGCGGCGCGGGTTCAGGCTCAGTATTTCGCCCATGACGCCAACCCGCAGCGGATGCAGAATTTGGAGGCGCGGGCGGGTCGGGCAGGGGCCAGCATTACCGTGCTTGAGCCAGAGGATGTGGCCGAGGATGTGATAGAGGATGTGACGGGGGCTGGGCCCTTTGATCTGGTGCTGTGCGATGTGCCCTGCTCGGGCAGCGGGGCGTGGCGGCGCTCGCCTGCGGGTAAGTGGGGGTTTGATCAGGAACAGCTGGATGATCTGTGCCAGACCCAGCAGGAAATCCTGCAAACCGCGGCCGGGTTGGTCGCGCCAAACGGCGTGCTGGCTTATACGACATGTTCTTTGCTGGATGCCGAGAATTCCGAGCAAATTGCCCAGTTTCTGACGGCGCAATCCGGCTGGAAATGCACCGCGCAACACCGTTTTACGCCGCTTGACGGCGGGGACGGGTTTTTCTGCGCACTATTGACGCGAAAGAATAACCCTGCATAATCAACCGGTAGTTGTGAAATTTGGTTTTCTGACCCGAGTTTAATGTGCGCTTAACACTTTAGAGCCGAAATAGAGGAACCACGAATCAATAAGCGGGGATATCTCTGTGGCTTACTCGGCACAGGCATCAAATAATTTGAGCAACAGCATGATGCTGCTGTCACCCAAGGTAATTTACCTCGGGATGTTTGGCTTAGTGCTGCTGGCGGCGGCGATTTATGTGCCTGATCCGGTGTTCGGGGTTTTGCTGATGGCCAGCGGTATGACGCTGGCGTTTGTGTCTATCATCGTGCGGGGGCTGTATTATCTGAACACACGGCGGCAACGCGCGATTTACCGCAGTGTTTCGGATTTTGTGGCCCATGATGCCTCGCCCAGCTTTGTCACGGATAACGATGGCGAAGTCGGCTATCTGAATGCGGCGGCGCAGGAGCGGTTTTCCGATGGCTGCGGAAAATCATTGGCGCATGCGTTGCGCGATATGTTTGCCAACCCCTCGGCGGTTCTGTTTCGAATGCAGAACAAAGCACAGGCAACGGGGGCGGCCCGCGAAGATGTGGTGACGCGGCGCGGGCATATTCGCTTGGCGGTGCATCAGCTTGATGCGGGCGGGTTCCTGTGGCGGCTCGAGGATATGGGCGAACGTGCTACCAATAGCCGTGGGGCCGAAGGGCTAAGCCTGCCGATGCTGACGGCATCGAAATCCGGCACGGTCCTGTTTATGAATGATGCAATGCGCCGTTTGCTGGGCGGGCGGGTAAAATCGCTGGACCGGGTGTTTAACGATTTGCCGTTGAACAGTGGTCAGGAACACGATGTTGCCGGCAAAGACGGCACTGTGCGCAGTATTGTTGCCGAACTGGAAGGCGCCGGTGGACGGCGCGAGATTTATTTGCTGCCGGGGGCATTGACTGGTGAGCAAGTTAATAGCGGCCAGTTTTTTGACAGTCTGCCGGTGCCGATGATTAAAATCGCGCCGACAGGGCAAGTGGTTCAGTCGAACCGTCTGGCGCGGGGCTTGTTGAACGACCCGATCGATGGCGCAACTGATTTAGGTGATTTGGTCGAGGGGTTGGGCCGTTCCGTTGTTGACTGGATCGCGGATGCTGCTGTTGGGCGGGGGGGGACCCGGCCCGAAGTTTTACGGGTGCGTAAATCCGATAAAGAAGTTTATGTGAAAATATCGCTTAGCCGGGTCGAGGAAAATGGTGCGCCGCTGCTGATTGCGGTCCTGAATGATGCGACCGAGCTGAAAACACTAGAGGCGCAGTTTGTTCAGAGCCAGAAAATGCAGGCCATCGGCCAATTGGCAGGCGGTGTGGCCCATGATTTCAACAATCTGCTCACCGCGATTTCGGGGCATTGTGATCTGCTGTTATTGCGCCATGATCAGGGCGATACAGATTATGGTGATCTGGTCCAGATCAATCAAAATGCAAACCGTGCGGCCAGCCTTGTCGGTCAGTTATTGGCCTTTTCCCGCAAACAAAACCTACAGCCCGAAGTGTTGGACTTGCGCGATACACTGTCCGAATTAACCCATCTGCTAAATCGCTTGGTGGGCGAAACGGTGACGTTGTCTTTGTCGCATGATCCTGGGTTGCGGCCGATCCGCGCGGACAAAAGGCAGTTGGAACAGGTTTTGATGAATTTGGTTGTAAATGCCCGCGATGCCATGCCCGAAGGGGGTGAAATCAGAATTGAAACGGCGGGTGTAATCTTGTCGAAAGACTTGGAGCGGGACCGCGCTCGTGTTCCGGCCGGGGAATATGTTGTGGTGAAAGTCAGTGACAAGGGCACTGGTATTTCCTCGGACAAACTGCATAAAATATTCGAGCCTTTCTATACCACCAAAGCGGTTGGTAAAGGCACTGGGCTTGGGCTGTCGACGGCTTATGGAATCGTTAAACAGTCTGGCGGGTTTATCTTTGTTGATAGTGCGCCAGGGAGCGGCACTTGTTTTTCACTGTATTTCCCCGCGCATGACAAAGTTATTGAAAAGGCGAGCAGTGCGCCTGTTGAAAAAGCAAAACTGACCGGCAAACAGGGGGAAGGTGTTATCCTGTTGGTTGAGGATGAGGCCCCTGTGCGGACGTTTGCCTCTCGCGCCTTGCGGTTGCGGGGATATACCGTTCTCGAGGCCGAGAGCGCGGAGGATGCTTTGAAAACACTAGAGGACGAGGCGTTGATTGTTGATGTGTTCGTCACCGATGTGATCATGCCCGGCATGGATGGGCCAAGCTGGGTGAAAAAAGCGATGGTTGAGCGGCCGGATGTGAAGGTAATTTTTGTCTCTGGATATGCCCAAGAGGATGTAGTCGACCATCAGGCAAAGATTCCCAATTCAGTATTTTTACCCAAACCGTTTTCCTTGAGCGACCTGACAAATACAGTCCAGCGCCAGTTTCACTAGGGCTTGTTGAGATTCACCGTGAATTAATGATTGCTGCCGACATATAG
>CAYYOF010000091.1:0-10721 GCA_964473185.1 uncultured Marinosulfonomonas sp.
AGCAAAGCATTGAACCAGTGCCATACCGTGGAACCGCACGCTTATATCTCCGGAAGCCTTACCGCCATCGTCAATGGGCACAAACAAAGTGACATTGAAGACCTGCTACCGTGGAATTTTAAGGCTTAGGTGGGAACGGGACAACGCTTACGGCTTACAGCCTTCACCAACACCCCATTTATGGGCATTGACAATTACGACAATATGTCCGTCCAGTTGCGACCACCGTAAAAAATCCGAAGGATAACCACGCGTTTTTCCTCAACCATAAAGGCGATGGATGCACTACGTTCAAAGCCAATAACCCGCAAACCGGGGCGAATGTCATCGCGCAAACTGCCACGTTCAGAAGCAATATCCAGCTTTTTGCAAAACGCCTCTATGCGCTCAACATAGGCAAGCGCCGTATCGGGACTGCCCGCGTCAGCAATCCAGTCGTAAAGCGCAAATAGGTCGCGCCTTGCTTCCTCAGAAATTTCAACAAGGCGGCGCTTCACGCATTTGCCTTACCTGAAATGTGGCGGGCGCGGATTTCGTCAAACACATCACCAACCGGAAATGTCTTCGATTTTCCTTCCTTGACCGCGTCATAAACGGGCGCGACCTCATCCATGAGCCAGCGTTCAACTGCTTCATCGCGCTCTTGCAAAGCCCGAAGACCCGCGCGTACCACTTCGCTACCGCTGACATAACCGCCTGATTTGATCTTGGCATCAATAAAAGCCGCGTTTTCGGGCGCGAGGCTCACCGTTCTTTTTTCTGTTCCTGACATGTGAAAATCTCCTTTAGACTCAAGTATATCACACGGTATGATTATTTCATACTATTTCTTTAAATATCTGAAAAGACAAAGATAACCGTGGCAATTTGACTGATATTACTTTTCTGCAAGGCGCTTTATTGATCGTGTTAACGTCCAAGGATGAACGCCATAGTATCGCGCTAGTTTAGCAACCGAAATCTCGCCCTTTTCCAGTTTGACCTTGGCATTGCGGATTTGCCGATCACTCATTTTGGGCTTTGGCCCGAACTTTACACCACGCTTCCTTGCGGCTTCCAGCCCCTGTTTGGTGCGCTCAGACAGCCTTTTACGCTCATGTTCCGCCATCGCCGCAATCACCGTAAAAACCAGCATCCCGTCTGCCGTAGACGTATCCGCGCCCAGATTGACAATGTGGAAATCTATCCCGCGTTCCCGCAGTTTCTCAGCATGCTGGATTGCTTCCACAGTGGAGCGAAACGCGCGGTCAAGGCTCCAGACCACTAATGTGTCGCCCTTTTTCAACTTTGCCAGCACCGCCTCAAATATCGGCCTGCACTTAGCCACCGCCGATAGCTTCTCAATGTGCATTTCATCGCAAATCGGCAAAAGGGCGTCAATTTGCCTGTTTTCGTTCTGATCTTCGGTGCTAACCCGTAAATATCCTATTTTCATGTAATTTCAATTCCTTAGCAGTGTTTGGCAGGGCGCATGTATGCAACACATACGATCCCTTCCGCGCTAAGGTGTTCAGGGCTTGCTGGCGAAACCGCCAAATACTGCCAAACCCTTGATATTCCTTTCTTCTACAATCATTGTAACAAATTCAAGATGTTAAACACAAATTGTCGCATAAATGATCGATTGTGCTGAACCTAAAAAGGCAAATATTAACAACTTATAAACAATTTTCTGCAATACTGCTTTGTAGCGGTGCATTTGCGTCTTTTGGAGGCGTAGCGCAGGCAGAAACGCTGGATGCAGGCTTTGTTATGAGCCAGATGAATACAGATCAGCGAGTCAGTTATGTATCTGGCGTGGTCGAAGGCTTGGCATTTTCCCGATACTTGCGGGACCGCCCTGACGAGACTGGCATGAATTGCATTTATCAATGGCATGCCGACACAGAATCTGCGGATTTGAACGCGTGGTTTGAACGCCACCCAGAACGTACAATTGGCGTGTTACTGTATACAATGATTAAACGGGTATGTGGAGAATAGATGGTTAATTTAGGTGAACATTTTGCAAGTGATGATGGGAGCCGCCATTCGGAATGGCTCCGTCAACAACGCTGGTTCATCAAAGCCCGTCAAGACACCCAACGCCGCGACGATATTGTTGAGAGGAAAGAAGACAATTTCGCTGCTTTAGCGAGTGAAGTGGTCATGGCTACGCAAATGCAAATTCGGGAATTTGAGATCAAGCTGGACAGTTATGACCAGGCTATTGTGACCGCCTTAATGGAAAACGAAGAACGCTTGGAGGCGATTGACCTGCAACTTATTGATGTACGCGCAGATTTGCAAAACCTTTTGAGCCAAGCTCACGTCATGGATGATGGTCGCCGTGTATTCAAATCCGAGGATGGGTCATTTGTAATCGACGAACACGGTGAAGATGTTACCCAAGACGAAATAGATTTCGAAATGATCTCGGGCCCGACTGCGGAAGCGTATTTGACGAAACTAACCGAAGAACAAACGCTTACAGAACAACGTGCTGATGTTGTTGCCGAAAAGGCTGAAATTATCGAGTTTCAGGAACGCAATGACGCCGCGCGGGAACAGATTGAGGACGGTTCTGCGCCAGCGGATGTCTTGGCTGATCTTGACGCCGACCTTCTGGAATTCATGCCTGAGGCCGTTCGTGCGCACGTTGACGGAATGGAGCCAGTTGCACTAGTACAAGATCTAACAGCAGATGGCACGGCCCCGACAGCGATGTCGCAAATACAAAATGCTGTGGTTTCCGCCGTGGTGCCAACTCCTAACCTGTAAACTATGAGGAAGGCAGGATTTATGCCTTCACATATTCAATTTCATATCCGATTACACCCGATAAAATCCAAATTTTGGAATGGGCTGATCGCTGTAGAAAGTCACAAGTTTTACTGGCGACCTGTCCGCATACACGTTCGCTTTGCTACCTACTCTGAACAGGAGCCCGTGCTCTGAAATTGCGCGGAGCAAACAATTCCTGTTCTGACCTTAAATGTTTCGGCGCAATATCCGGCGCGGTGTAGAATTTGGTTTCCTCCCTATGCCGGGTAAGCGCAACATAGGTCAAATTTTCATCCATTGTTCGGCTGGACAGGACATAACTTTTATCGACCGTGCAACCTTGCGAGCGGTGGATGCTGACAGCAAAGCCGTGGTCGAAGGACGGGAACTGTTGTGGTGAGAATGTCAGTGAACGGCTTTCCCCACTGTCATCTGCATCCAGTTGCACGGATAGTTGTCTGTCACCAACATTTGTGACGGTGCCGAGCATGCCGTTGCGAACACCGAGAACCTTGTCGTTGCGCGTGAACAGAATGCGGTCTTCGTTTGCAAATGCGCGAGGGCCGTTATCGGTTTTGAACAGGGTTTCCTGTTTGGCTAATCCTGAAGCATTTCGTGCGCTACGAATGGCTTGGTTGATTGCATGCACATCAATGCGCCGGTGCGCCATTGCAAGGCGGGTTGTGTCTGGGCCGCCCAGTTCACAATCGGCAACATAGTCATCCACCAATGCGGTGATGGGAGGGCAAGCTGGTTTTACCAGCGGTTCTTGAAGATGTGGAGTTTGCGCCTCTGGTTTTGCAGGAAGAAACGTATACGTAGGGGAAGACAGCCCGTATACGTTACATAACGGCTGGGACGCGGCGAACGCGATTGCCGAGGGCTGGGGCAAGCCATTCTAAACAAACGAGAAAGGATCAAACGCAAAACACTCGAAACCCGGCGCTTGCAACACCGCAAACTTGCCGCATAATGAAACCAACCAGATGAGCCAGATACTCGCTTAAATTATGCTGCCTCTGGAACCAAAAACTCTGACGACGGACAAACTTGTGTCGGATCTCGGAACTACTATTGTTTTATAACAAGGGTGTAGGTTTTTCAAAAAGGAAAGATCACGTGACATTTCACACTCGTTGATGAAGATATTAAATGGTTAGCCCCAGCTGTAATTAAAGCTGACGCTGATGCGTTCTTCCTCGGCCATGTTCATCGGCACCTCGTGGCGCAGCCAACTTTCCCATAGCAGGATGTCACCGACGTCGGGCTTGAAATAGATGAAATTGCGCAAATCGCGCGGGGCGTCGGGTTTGCGGGTCGGGGCGGCCATCATCATGGCAGAGCGCGGATCCTCGAATTTGATTGCGCTGGTGCCCTTTGGCATGGCCACATAGGTGGTGCCGCTGATCACGCTGTGGGGGTGGATGTGCGAGGTGTGCAAGCCGCCGTTTGGCAGGATGTTGATCCACAGCGAATCCAGTTTGATCTTTTTGTCGCCGGTATCGAAGGCCAGCGTTTTGACGAAGGTCGCGACATGTTTGTTCAGCACCTTGGAGAGGTCTTTGAAGATCGGAAAACGCCAAGGCAGATCATCCAGCGAGGCGTAGCTGGTGTAGCCTGGATAGTCGTTATCCTCGCACCATTTCTGCCCCGCCTCGTCATCCTCAGCGATGGACCAGCAGGAGGCTTCGAGTTCGTCCGTATCTAGCGGCTTGCCCAATTCGGACAGGGCGGCGCGGTAAATCGGGGTGACGAAAAGTGATTCAATTTGTGACATGGGGCTGTCATAGACCAACGCGCGGACCTTGGCGAGGACCTTCAAAGCAATGGGGATACGCCGATCACCCATTCGTGGGAATAGAGCAGGGCCAGATAGATCAACACACTTATTGCGATGCGTGTGATGCCTCTGCGGCTGATGGTTAGGTTGCGGCGGGTTTTGGACAGGTGTTGCCATGTTTCTGCCCCAAGGATGCGCCGTGCGCGCCGATCAATGATCGCCATGCCTAGGATTGAAAATCCGGCAAACAGGCCGAACACAATCACATGTGCCAGATTGCCGTTGGGCACCATATGGGCCGCGGACCAGATTAGCAGCGCCATCAGCAGCGGGTGGCGGATCCAGCCGATCAGGCCGGGGTTGTCAGGGTCAAAGCGATCATTGTTCCAGCCGCCAAAGGACAGCGGGTTAGGTTGGCCAAAGACCATTGTGACGATTAGGGTGGCGACAAACATGCCGGTCAGCGGCACATGATTTTGCCACTCTGCCCAGCCCCAGATTTCAACAAAGGGCGCACGGCCTGCGGCGATGATGATCCATGTCAGGACGGCAATCGACAGGGCCGAGTAGAGCAGGGCAAAGCCAAGCGCGCCGGTTCTGGCGACAATGCGCGATTTAACGGCGGGGCGCACGGGGATGGAATGCGACAGGAAAAACACGGCAAACGCCGCGATGAATTCCCCCCATTGTGATAAAAACTGCACCCTGCGCGTCCTTTTCGTTTCTAGTCAATCATGCGGAAAACTTGCGGCCATTCTAGATCGCCGCCAAGGTTCAGATACATTCTGGTTTCATCCTCTATCCGTGCCAAATACTCCACCTCGGCGGTTTTGATCGCGTTGCCGACGGTTTCGGCTGTGGTCAGAAACAGCTTGTTCGGTTTTGCGCGCCAACTGACATAGTTCAACTCGGGCTGGCCAATGGAGGTGGCGGTGCCATCAGCAAACAGCTCGAACCCGCCACCGTTTCCACCAAGCAGCACCTCGACCCAGCGACCAACGAATTCGGCGGCCAATAATGTATCATCCGCAGCTGGCTTGTCATCCATCGGTGGAAGGCATCCGGCGAGTGGGGCGGCAACAAGGGCGGCCAGGAAAAAGCGTATTCGCATGTATTGCCCTTACTTTGCCGGTTCACCAACATTTTCGGCAAAGGCCACTTTGAAGGCGTCCTGTTGTTTATCCGTGGCATCGGTTTGGTATTTCGCAACCCAGTCGGCGTAGGGCTCGCCGTAAATCGCTTCGCGCCCCTCGGCTTTGTCCATCTTGATGCCGCGCTCATTGGCGGCCTCTTGATACCAGCGCGACAGGCAATTGCGGCACATGCCGGTCAGGATCATCATGTCGATGTTCTGCACATCCTTGCGCCCGTCCAGATGTTTCAGAAGGGCCCGGAATGCGGCGGCTTCCAGTTCGGTTTTGGTTTGGATGTCCATATCGGGTCCCTTGAATTTTGCGCGGTGGTTCTCTTTTTTTCAAAAAAAGAGGTTCGATTTCATTGAATGAAATCGGGGCGCCGGAGTTACAATGTGCGTTTCGCGTAGGTCGCAGTGTCGATGTCTTTTATATCGACCGACAGGCTGCCGACATCTGGTAACGCCTGATCCAGTGCTGCCAGAATGATCTGGGTCAAATTCGCCTTAACTGCGTCATCACGTCCGGCCAGCAGGCGGATGGTGACATGGGCGAAACTTTGCGGCTCTGTGCCGATGCGGGAAAACGGGCAGGGGATGGCACGGACCTTGATGGCGGTGGTGTCGGGGAACACGCCGCAGGAAACGGCCGCGTCAAACAGGGTCTGGCACATGCCGGTCATGCAGTGGGTTTCGTCCAGATGGCCGGCGTATTCAACGATGATATGTGGCATTCAAAGTTCTCCCTTTTTGTTTACAGACCTGACTGATCAAGCACCTCTTGCAGGATTGGTGCAAGGCGTTTGGCCCATGCGACCTGCTGGTCTTCAGTTTTGATCAGATCATTGCGGATTTCAATCAGTGTATTGGGGTGCCCGTGCGCAATGGCGTGCCGATCCACAGAATCGCCATCCAGATGGCCGCCGTATGGCTCGTTTTCGCCAACGCACAGATCGGTTTCCTGATTGAGGCGGGCCAGCAGCGGGATCGAGAACCGCGCGTCTTTGCCATGTAGAATACCGATGTGCCACGGGCGGATCGGATAGCCGTTTAGCTGGGGTGTATAGCTGTGGATCGACACCAGTACGGTGTTGTCCTGCCGTGCGGCCATTTCGGCCTGTGCGGTGTGATAGGGGCGGTAACAGATGTTCAGGCGGTGTTCGCGCTCGGCCAAATCGGCATGGCGATTGCCCGGGATGATGGTGCCGTCATAGAGTTTCATCAACAGGGTCGGGTCATCTTCGCCACGGTTCGGGTCAATCACAAGGCGCGAGAAGTTAGACAGGATCGCGGGGGCATCCAGCAGGTCGGCCAGAGCATAGGTAACCCCCGCAGCACCCACATCATAAGCGATGTGGCGGGCCATGTCTGCGGGTGCAAGGCCAAGACTACCACCCTCCACACTGTCGGGAACAGTGTTGGCCGCGTGATCGCACGTCAGCAGCCAGCGCGACGCACGGTCTTGGCCGATAATATGAAAGGGATGATATGTCATGGCTTTGTCATTGTCTTAAGTCATGTCCTGCATAAGCGTGAAAAACCAAAAGCGCCAGTTGAAACGGCGCGGGATATGCGGCATATAGCCTGTGGCCCACCATTAAATGATGAATAACACGAGGAACGTGGCAGTATGATACGCCAACGCAATGTAAAGATCGTGGCGACCCTTGGGCCGGCATCTGATGATTATGAAATGATACGCGCCTTGTTCGAGGCCGGAGCCGATGTGTTTCGTCTGAACATGAGCCATGGGGAGCACGATGAAATTCGCGTGCGCCATGCCATCATCCGGCAGATCGAAAAAGATGTGGATCGACCGATTGCCATTTTGGCCGATTTGCAGGGGCCAAAGCTGCGCTGTGGCACGTTCGCCAATAAGGCGGCTGATCTGGAAGACGGGGATGCGTTCCGGTTCGATCTGGATAAAACGCCGGGCGATAACCATCGTGTTTGTTTGCCCCACAAAGAGATATTCAAGGCTCTGAAGGTCGGTTCGACCCTGTTGGTGGATGACGGCAAGATCGAGCTGAAGGTTGCAGAATGCGGAACGGATTTTGCCAATTGCACAGTGGTTGTGGGCGGCACGATTTCCAATCGCAAGGGGGTGAATGTGCCCGATGTGGTGCTGCCGCTGGCTGCGTTATCGAAAAAGGACCGCAAGGATCTGGAGTTTGTTTGTGAGTTGGGCGTGGACTGGTTGGCGCTGTCATTTGTTCAACGGCCCGAAGATGTGATTGAAGCCCGTGAATTGGCGCAGGGCCGCGCCGCGATCCTGTCCAAGATTGAAAAACCATCGGCGGTGGATGCATTCAAGGAAATTCTGGAAGTATCGGACGGGATTATGGTGGCGCGGGGTGATCTGGGGGTGGAACTGCCGGTGCAGAATGTGCCGCCGATCCAGAAACGCCTGATCCGTGGGTGCCGTGCGGCTGGCAAGCCTGTGATCGTGGCGACGCAAATGCTGGAGAGCATGATCGACAGCCCTGTGCCGACACGGGCCGAGGTTTCGGATGTTGCCACCGCGATTTACGAGGGCACGGACGCGATTATGTTGTCAGCGGAATCTGCTGCAGGCCGTTATCCGATCGAGGCTGTGACCACGATGAACAACGTGGCGATTGAGGTCGAGCATGACCCAACCTACCGCGAAGTGATCGAGGCATCACGCCTTCTGAAAAGAAGCACCGTGGCCGATGGCATCGTCGCTGCCGCCCGCGAGATTGCAGAAACCACCGATATCAAGGCGATTTGTTGCTTTACCCATTCGGGAACAACGGCATTGCTAACCGCACGCGAACGCCCCAGCGTGCCGATCATCGCATTGACGCCGCTGACCGGCACGGCACGGCGTTTGTGCCTGAGCTGGGGGGTGAACTGTTACTTCTCGGGCGAGGTGGACCGGTTTAAACTGGCCGTGGTCAGTGCGGCACGCGCGGCGCGCGCGTCAGGGTTTGCTACAGACAAAGACCAGATCGTTGTAACCGCGGGCGTGCCGTTCAATGTGCCCGGCACCACCAATATACTTAGGGTTGCACCGTGTGATGAAAGGTTGATTTTTCGCACAGACCAATAATAATGACCTAAGGTAAAGTTACCTAGTGAAGTATTATTTAGGGTGAGTAATGGATAACGACTTATTTCTGGTGTTTGGATTGATTATTTTCGGGCTTACGATCCCGTCCATCATTGGTGCGCTTGTGGACGGCAGAGTGCCGCGCGGCGCTGCGATTATGGTTATGATCGGCAGCGGTATGATTGCTGTTGCGATTATGGGCAAACCCAGTGGATACAGCTTTGACGACGTGCCCAAGGCGTTTACGCGGGTTATCGGGAAATATCTAAACTAAGCGCCCAAAGGGGCGCGTTTTCCCTTGTCATACAAGGGGAAGCGGCCTATACGACGGCCTTCGACGTGCGCGACCGGCCCAAGTGGCATGCCGAGTCGCGTGTAACCACCGCCCAAAAAGGAGACGGAAATGCCTAAGATGAAGACGAAATCGAGCTGCAAAAAGCGGTTCAAAGTGACGGCTACTGGCCGCGTTCTGGCTGCACAAGCCGGCAAACGCCACGGCATGATCAAACGCACCAGAAAATTCATCCGCAATGCGCGCGGCACAACCACGCTATCGGCGCCTGATGCGAAAATCATCAAGTCGATGATGCCGTATTCACGCTAGGAGGGATTGAGCAATGAGAGTTACTTCAGGTCCAACGACCCAAGCCCGCCACAAGAAAGTCATTAAAGCCGCCAAAGGTTTTAAAGGACGCCGCAAAAATCTGTATAAATCCGCGACGCAAGCCGTGGACAAAGCGAACCAATACGCCACCCGCGACCGCAAGGCCCGCAAGCGCAATTTCCGTGCGCTGTGGATCCAGCGGATCAATGCGGCTGTGCGCAGCCACGACGAAGCGCTGACATATTCGCGTTTCATCAATGGTCTGTCACTGGCTGGCATCGAGGTTGACCGCAAGGTTCTGGCCGATCTGGCCGTGAACGAGCCCGAAGCCTTTACAGTGATCGTAACCAAGGCACAGGCCGCGCTCGCGTAAATTGCCCATTTGGGTTGAAAATTTAGGAAGCCGCGGACCTTAACGGGTCTCGCGGCTTTTTCTTTGAGCTCGCTTTGTGATAGCAGGGCTGTGACACAATTAAGGAATGTCTGATGGACGCGCTACGACAGAAATATATCGACGCTATTGCCAATGTGGCGGACGAATCCGCGCTTGAGGATTTGCGCGTGGCTGCCGTGGGCAAAAAGGGCGAAGTCAGCTTGAAAATGCGCGAACTGGGCAAGATGACCCCAGAGGAGCGCCAAGTGGCGGGGCCGAAGCTGAATGCGCTGAAGGACGAGTTGAACAGCGCATTGGCTGCGAAAAAGGCGGGGCTGGCAGATGCGGCGCTTGATGAGCGGTTGCGGAGCGAATGGCTGGACGTCACCCTGCCCAGCCGCAGCCGTGGACAGGGCAGCATCCATCCGGTCTCCCAAGTCACCGACGAGGTCGCGGCGATTTTTGCCGACATGGGTTTCACCGTGGCCGAGGGTCCGCAGATTGAAAACGACTGGTATAATTTCGACGCGCTGAACATCCCGCCGCACCACCCCGCGCGCCAAGAATTCGATACCTTCTATATGAACCGCACTGATGGCGATGATCGCCCGCCGCACGTCTTGCGCACCCACACATCACCCGTGCAAATCCGCGAGATGGAGAAAACCGGTGCCCCGCTACGGGTGATCGCACCGGGCCGCGTCTATCGCAGCGACTACGACCAGACCCACACCCCGATGTTCCACCAGATCGAGGGCATGGCGATTGGCAAGGATATTTCGATGGCCAATCTGAAATGGGTTTTGGAGGAATTCTTCGCCGCCTTCTTCGAGATCGACGGCATCAAAACCCGCTTCCGCGCCTCGCACTTCCCGTTCACGGAACCCTCGGCCGAGGTCGATATCCAGTGCTCGTGGATCGACGGCCAATTGCGCCTTGGTGAAGGCGACGACTGGATGGAGGTGCTGGGTTCCGGCATGATGCATCCCAAGGTGT
>CAYYOF010000092.1:0-10632 GCA_964473185.1 uncultured Marinosulfonomonas sp.
ATACACCTTAACTCAGCCGCAAAACTGTTCGGAAAAGCAGGACCACTTCATCCATTCATCTCGTAACTTGTCGTTAGCGGGCACGTGTTATCAACAACTGCACCATCGAACCAACCGCCTTAACGATTTCCCCAACCCCAGCCGCATTGGGATGAATACCATCCGTTTGCATAAATTTTCCAGCCGGAATTTTTGCGGAACCCTCAAGCAGTGGTGCGAAAAAGTTCGCCAAAAATAGCATTCCATATTCTTCGGCAAGTTCGGGATATAAGGCATCAAACTGGGCCTTATACTCCGGCCCGAAATTCCCCGGCGCAGGCATCCCGACCAGCATCACAGGCAATTCACGGCCAGTCGCAACATCCAGAATTGCAGCAATATTCGCACGGCTTGCCGCGGGATCAATGCCGCGCAGGATATCGTTACCGCCTAGGATCACAATCAGCGCCTGCACGTCCGGCGTCAGGGTCCAGTCAATGCGTGCACGTCCGCCCGCTGTGGTATCACCCGACACACCTGCATTCAGAATACGCACATCTTCGCCTTGCGCTATTAGCCAGCCTTCCAGCTGTGGCACAAACCCGTCCTCAACCGCCAACCCGTAGCCCTGAGTCAGGCTGTCACCAAGGGCTGCAATGACAACCGGCTCTGCGACCGATGGAACCGACAGGACAATTATTGCCGCCAACAGCTTGAAGCAGCGGCGGATTACCCCATATACTTTGGCACCGATCAAACAAAGAATGGCGGCCATGTCCGAAACTATCCTAGCGCTAAAAAACATCCGGCTTAGCCTTTCTGCCAATGCCGGTATCGTCGAAATTCTGCGCGATATATCTCTGGATGTCGCCCGCGGTGAAACGCTGGGGCTGGTTGGGCCGTCGGGGTCTGGCAAATCATCTCTCCTGATGCTTATGGGCGGGCTGGAACAGACCACCAGTGGCGAAGTGCATGCGCTTGGCCATAACCTGACCTATATGGACGAGGATGCGCTTGCCCGCTTTCGTCGTAACCATATGGGCATCGTATTTCAATCTTTCCACCTTATTCCGACAATGACCGCGCTGGAAAATGTCGCCACCCCGCTGGAGCTGGCCGGTATTCCGGACGCATTCGAGCGGGCCGAAGCCGAGTTGGTTGCACTGGGGCTTGGTGCGCGGATTGACCATTATCCGTCGCAAATGTCGGGCGGTGAGCAACAACGGGTTGCGCTGGCCCGTGCCTCGGCCCCGCGCCCCGAAATATTGCTGGCGGACGAGCCCACCGGCAATCTGGACGAGGCCACAGGCGCGTCAATCATCGACGCTATGCTTGGCCTGCGAGAGCAATATGGCACCACCATCGTTCTGGTTACCCACGCGGCAGAGCTTGCGGCGCGGTGTGATCGAATTGTGCGGCTGCGTGACGGGCAGATCGAGGGCCAGACCAGCCAAAAGGCCACTGAATGAGCCTGCGGGTCGCCACGCAAATTGCCCGCCGTGAATTGCGCGGTGGGTTACGGGGGTTTCGCATTTTTCTGGCCTGTCTTCTGCTGGGTGTCGGCGCGATTGCTGCCGTTGGCACGGTGCGTGTCAGCATCGAACAAGGCTTGCAACAAGAGGGCGCGACGATTCTGGGCGGGGACGCCGAAGTTTCCTTCACCCACCGATCCGCTGGCGACGAGGAGCAAGTCTGGCTCAACAAAACCGCCCAGAACATTTCCGAAATCATCGACTTTCGCTCAATGGCGGTTGTGGATCGGGGCGGCACGATTGAAACCGGCCTGACCCAGATCAAAGCCGTTGATGCCGCCTATCCTTTGTATGGCGCAGTGGTTCTGGAACCGGATATTTCGTTGGCTGATGCATTGGCGCAAAAAGACGGCATGAACGGTGCGGTGATGCAGCAAATCCTGATTGACCGGCTTGGCTTGACGATTGGCGATCAATTCCGGCTGGGCGAGCAGGTGTTCCGGCTGACGGCTGCCCTGAAACGTGAACCTGACAATGCTGGCAGCGGCTTTGGCCTAGGCCCCCGCACCATTGTTACGACCGAGGCACTGGAGCAATCCGGCCTGATCCAGCCCGGATCATTGTTCGAGGTGCATTACCGTATGTTGCTGGCGCAAGATGCCAACCTTGATCAGTTGAAATTCCAAGCCGAAGATATGTTCAGCACCCGTGGCCTGCGCTGGCGTGACAGCCGCAATGGCGCCCCGGGCATCCAGTTGTTCGTTGAACGTATCGCGTCATTTCTGGTTATTGTCGGCCTTGCCGGTCTTGCCATTGGCGGGGTCGGGGTTTCGGCGGCTGTGCGCTCGTATCTGGGGGGCAAAACCGCCACTATTGCCATGCTGAAAACGCTGGGCGCTGATGGGCGCACCATTTTCCAAGTCTACATGATCCAGATCGGAGCGCTGACCCTTTTGGGCGTTGGTTTAGGGGTCGCCATTGGCGCGTTGGTGCCGCTTGCCTTTGCCCCGCTGATCACCGCAGCGCTGCCAATCCCTGCCGATTTCACCCTGCATTTCGAGCCACTGTTCCAAGCGGCGGTCTACGGGTTTCTGACGGCGATCCTGTTCACCCTGTGGCCCTTGGCCAAAGCCCGCGATGTCCGCGCGGCAACCCTGTTTCGGGACGCCGCAGGACGCATCAGCGCATGGCCCCGCCCCCGATACATTGTGATGACAGGGTTGGTGCTTGCCACACTGATCGGCGTCATCATCCTGTTCTCCGAAATCCCCAAACTTGCGCTTTGGGCCACAGGCGGGATTATTGCCGCCCTGTTATTGCTGATGCTGGCCGCTATGAGTCTGCGCAAAATTGCTGGCTGGATAGCACGCTCCAAATGGGTGCGCGGGAAACCGGTACTACGTCTTGCCCTTGGTGCGATTGGCGGACCGGGCAGCGAAGCCGTGCCCGTGGTGTTGTCGCTGGGTCTTGGCCTGACAGTGTTGGCTGCAATTGGCCAGATCGACACCAACTTGCGTAACGCTATTGCTCGCGACCTGCCTGCCGTGGCCCCTGCCTATTTCTTTATCGACATCCAAAAGGATCAACTGGATCCGTTCTTGACCCTTGCGCGATCCGACCCCGGCGTGACCCAAGTCGACACCGCCCCGATGCTGCGCGGCGTGATCACCCGCATCAACGACGTTCCCGCAAGCGAGGTTGCAGGCGATCATTGGGTGATCCGTGGCGATCGCGGCATCACCTATGCGCAAGATCCGCCGAAAAACTCCCATGTGACGCAGGGCGAATGGTGGCCCGCCGATTACACCGGCCCGCCCCTGATCAGTTTTGCCGAAGAAGAAGCGGGAGAGATCGGCCTGAAAGTCGGCGACATGCTGACAGTGAATATCCTTGGCCGCGATATCACCGCCCGCATTGCCAATTTCCGTGCCGTGGATTTTTCCGACGCCAGCATCAATTTTGTCGTTACGATGAATCCGGCCGCACTGGCCGGTGCGCCGCATTCGTCAATCGCCACTGTTTATGCGTCCGAGCAGGCCGAGGCCGGATTGCTGCGCGCCCTGATGCAACAATTCCCCAACATCACGGCCATCCGTGTGCGTGACGCCATCGCGCGGGTCTCAAAGGCGTTAAACGGGATCGCTGCGGCCACATCCTATGCCGCTGGCATCACATTGCTAACCGGATTTGTTGTGCTGATCGGGGCCGCCGCCGCAGGCGAGCAGGGCCGGACCTATGAGGCCGCGGTGTTGAAAACCGTCGGCGCATCGCGTCGGCGTATCCTAACCAGTTTTATGTTGCGCGCCGCTATTCTGGGGGCCGCCGCCGGGGTGGTAGCCTTGTTTGTAGGGGCAATGGCGGCGTGGGGCGTGGTTACCTTTGTGATGAGCACAAGTTACCAGTTTGATGTGATCTCGGCGCTGACAATCATCGCAGGCGGGGCAGGTGCTACGCTGTTGTCAGGCTTGGCCTTTGCCTGGCGCCCACTTGCAGCGCGCCCCGCGCGTGTGTTGCGAATGCAGGAGTAACTGTCCGGACAGTCAGCGGGTCAGCGACAGGAATAGTTTTGGCAGCTTTTCCGGCAGGCTTTCGACCCGATCGATGACAGCAAAATTATTACGGCCAAAGATATCGGCGATGTAATCATCGGCCTTTGGATCAAGGCTGATGCAATAGGTCGTCACCCCTTTGCTGGCCAGTTCACCCACCGCCAGATGGGTATCATCCATCAAATATTTCGGGTCCTGCACATCAATATCATGAGGCTCGCCATCGGTCAGCACCAGCAGCAGCTTTTTCTCCTCGGACCGATGCGCCAGATATTCGCCCGCATGGCGCAAGGCAGCCCCCATACGCGTAGAATTACCCGCTTTCATCGCCCCCAAACGCGCCTTTGGCTCTGCTCCCCAAGCCTCGCCAAAGCCTTTGAAATGGGAATAGCGCACCTCAAATCGGGTGTTGGAAGAAAATCCGGCAATGGCAAACGGGTCCCCCAGAGCATCGACCGCGGTGGCCAAAAGAGCGGTGGCCTCCTGACTCAGTTGCAGAATACTGGCATCGGCGCCCTCAACCGTATCGTTGATAGATTCTGAAAGGTCGAGCAACAGAAGCACCGCAATATCTCGCCCGTCTTTGACGTGGCTTTGGTGGATACGGGTGTCGGGCGTGGTGCCAATGCGAAAATCAATCGCGGCGCGAATGGCCACATCAATATCCAGATCATCGCCCTCTTCCTGATAACGAATGCGCTTGCGTTGTTGCGGCTTTAGCAGGTCAACAATTTGTTTGAGCTGCGCGATGAGCCGCTGGTGTTTGGCCAACAATCCGTCAATCAGGCCCGCATCACCCTGTGGCTGGATCGCCTCGTAAACCGTGGCCCAGTCAGGGCGGTAATTCTGGATTTGATAGTCCCATTCGGGGTAATGGCGCGGCGGCAACAGCCCATCATCGAGTTTCTGCACATCGCGATCAGCGGTGTTGTGATCCGAGTGAAACTCGTCATCATTGTCGGGCTCTTCAAGGAAAATCCACAGATAGCGGTTGTCATCGCGATAGCTGACTTCAGTATCCTCAAACCAGACTTTTGGCTGGCGGAAACTATGCTCGTGGTTGTCCCGCAGCCAGTGAATACCCAGCTCGATACTGATTTTCGCGTCATGCGGATTCTCGGCGAAAGCCTTGCGGAATTTCTCCACCGCCTCGAGCAGCGCCGGGTCACTATAGCGGTGATCTGGGTTGAGCAGCGCATAGGACAGCATCGTCAATTTGTGCCGGATACAAGACCAGCCCTCGGGGCAGGTGCCGGGCTTGGGGACGGGGTGTAACGACAGCCAAAGCATACGCAAACCGGGCAGTTTGCGCATCGCCAGATGCTCAATCCGCGCATCCTCGAACATCTCGATGCAGATATGCTGAAACACGCTAAAATTATCGGCCAGATACGGTTCTGACCACATTTTATGCGCCATCATATGGGCGATCATCGCGCGGTAACGGTTAATGCCTGATACACCGTTCCAGTCCTCGTAAACATCGGGAATGTGCAGCCCTTGGCGGTCCAGATGCGGGTCTGGTTTGCGTTCAGTGTCAAAGGCTTCGGAATAGGGGCGGTATTCGGCGTCCTCGTCCCAAAACGCACGAGCAAACAGGTGCAACTGGCGCTCGTGATCCATGAACAGGGTGCCGTTGCGCTCCTTTACCAGCATCGCCTTGGCGTCGGCGCTTTGTAGGCTGAAATAATCCGGCAAGCGGTGCGGATGATCGCTGTAAACACGGATGCCGTAGGTGATCCAGTTGGCAACACCGGCCATCGACAACTGGCCAAACAGATAGGGGGCGCGTTCAACCAGTTCTGTGGTGCCTTCTTTGGCATTGAGCACCATTTCCCTGACCAGTTTCAACCAGCCGCGCAGGGATTCCGCACTGTTCAGGCGCCGTGCAATCGCGGGCAATGTAGCCAGAAACGGCGCATAGGTGCCGCGCACCGCATATTCCGATAAAAACGCAGTGGTGGCCGCAATTTCGGGGATGATTTCGGGCTCGGAGTGGCGCACAACCTCGGGGATTTCGTCAAGAAAGATCAGCACCAGTTCGGTGCCGCGCCCCAGCGCCGCCACACGATCCGCCCCCGCTAGCCACGCCTTTAGCCCATCATCATCCAGCACGCCTTGCGCGTTATGCAGGGCGTCCTCGAATATGTCGTCGATGCGCGCAACAGTGCTGTTCAAACGGTCGCGCCAAATCTGGGTTTCAGGTGTCATGCCAGCCCTTTCGCTGGTTTAGGCGTTAGCCCAGAACCAGTTCAACTGCTGCATCCAGCGTGGCGCGAATGTCAGCGTCATCGGTCAGCGGGCGCACCATGGCCATTTTGCAGGCTTCAACAGGTTCAACGCCTTTGCCAATCAGCATGGCCGCGTAAACCATCAGGCGGGTGGAGATACCCTCGTCAATGCCGTGGCCCTTCAGGTTGCGGGCACGGTGCGCAATGTCGACCAGCTTGCTAGCCAATGCCGCGTCAACACCGCCCTCACGTGCAACGATAGTGGCCTCGATCGCCTCGTCCGGATAATCAAAATCAAGCGCTGTAAAGCGTTGTTTGGTGGACTGCTTGAGGTCCTTCATCAGGCTTTGGTAGCCCGGATTATAGGAGATCACCAATTGGAAATCCGCATGTGCCTCAAGCAACTCGCCCTTTTTATCCAACGGTAGAACGCGGCGGTGATCGGTCAGCGGGTGGATCACCACGGTGGTGTCCTGACGGGCCTCAACGATCTCGTCAAGATAGCAAATCGCGCCGATCCGCGCTGCCACAGTCAGCGGGCCATCCTGCCAGCGGGTGCCGTTTTCATCCAGCAAAAACCGCCCCACCAGATCGGCCGCCGTCATGTCCTCGTTACAGGCCACGGTGATCAGCGGCTTTTGCAGTTTCCACGCCATATATTCGATGAAACGGGATTTACCACAGCCGGTCGGGCCTTTGACCATCACTGGCAAACGACACTCATAAGCGGTTTTATAGAGCGCGATTTCGTTGGCACTGGCCTGATAAAAAGGCTCGCTTGTGATGCGGAACTGATCGGTGTCGCTCATTATATCACCCTTTTGATACTGTGCTCTTTACGAAAGAAATGCGCCATGCCGCAACTCTTTGATAATGAAGCCCCTACCCCGCCATAAGGACGGGATAGGGAAAGGAAGTGCTTACTTGTGCACGCCCAGTTTTTCACGCCAACCCGGATAGATAGCATCCGCATCTGACGAGAACGATTCAAACGCGCCGCGCATTTCTTTATGCTCTTTGGCGAATTCTACCAGATCGATGCCGTCCTGCCATGCTTCATAGGCCTGACGCAACGATTTTGCACCATCTGCAATACCATCCTTGTGGCCCAATGCACCGCCGCCAGACGTCTGGATCACGTTACAGTGGCCAAGGTTTTCAAAGAAACCAGGCAAACGCAGCGCGTTCATACCGCCGGAAATGATAGGCGTGGTTGGTTTCATGCCTTCCCACGGCTGGGTGTAATGTGTGCCCTTGGAAACATCGTCAATCAAACAATCGGCCAAAACGGTGTCGCTGTTATAACCTTCCATTTTACCAAAACCCATAGTGCCGGTGTGGATGCCGGAAGACCCAGACATACGCGCCCATTTCATGTGGGCCAAAGCGGTGTAGCCACGGTTGGATTCTTCGCCTGTGACCATGCCGTGACCAGCACGGTGATAGTGAATGAACTGGTTGCCAAAGTGACGACGCGCCGTTGTGACCATGCCGCAACCACCGACAAAACCGTCAACCAGCAGGGCAACGTTTTCAGCCAGAAAGCCGAACTGTTCCAACACATATTCGCCACGGGCAATCATTTCATTGGGATCATCTGCGGTGATGTTGGCCGAGAACAATTTGGCTTGGCCGGTTTCGTCCATCGCACGTTTCATTGAATCCACGATCAACGGAATGGATTCTTTCATCGGGGCGTAAACCTGATTGCCCTGTGGTTCATCATTCTTGATAAAATCACCGCCCAGCCAGAACTGGTAGCAGGCTTCGGCAAACGGTTTTGGACGCAGGCCCAGTTTTGGTTTGATGATCGTGCCCACAACCATGCCGCCATTTTCCAACGGACGGCCCAGAATGCGCCACATATCCTTGATGCCTTTGTTGGGGCCATCAAACAGGCGCAAGAAATTCGGCGGCACAAAAAAGTCGAGCAATTTGGCGTATTCAACATCGCCCATTGCTTGGTTATTACCAATCATACAGGTCATCAACGACACGACCATGGCGCGGCCATCGGTGATGTTGCGGTCAAACAGATCGATCGGGAAAGCGATTTTCATCAGCTCTTTTTCTTCGTCGATTTCGTAACAGATCGCGTCCAGACCCATGGCAAAATCATCCGTAGTGGATGTCGCCACATTGGTGCCGGTCGAACTTTCGGCGCAAAAGTGCGCAGCAGTGCCGATGTAATCAAAGAACCCTGCGGCCGGTTTCATTTTATAGGCAGCAAGAACGTGTTTGCCCGCAGCAATCAGGTCCGCTTCTTTCAGGGTCAGGTCGCTGTAACGACTGGTTTGGTCTAGCATGATATCCTCCTCGTTTGGTCAATCTCTGTGCGGTATTCCCGCATGGTAGACTTGGTAAACGATTCGGAATATAAATAATAATCGATTGTTTCTACTGAAGGTATAGATAATTATCTATGACTGATCTGCCCCCCTCCCTGATCCTGCCCAATGTGTCTTTGCGCCAGTTGCAAATATTTGAAACCGTAGTGCGGCTGGATGGTTTCACCCGCGCCGCCGAGGCCCTGAACCTGAGCCAGCCAACGGTGTCCATGCAAGTGGACAAGCTGAGCAAAACGCTCGGTTTGCCGTTGATGGAGCAAGTGGGGCGCAAGATGCATATGACCACGGCGGGTCGCGAGGTCTATTCGCTGACGCAGGATATTCTGGTGCGGGTTGGCGCGCTGGGTGATCTGGCGGATGAATTGCAGGGCGTGGTCAAGGGCGAGTTGCGCATCGCGGTGATCACCACGGCGGCCTATTTCATGCCGCATCTGCTGGGCGCTTTTGTGGAAACCCACCCGCAAGTGCAACCGCGCCTGACCATCACCAATCGGGCCGAAGTGCTGGAACGGCTACGTTCCAATCAGGATGATCTACTGATTATGGGGCAGGTTCCCGACGAAATTGCGGTCAAAGCCTATCCGTTCATCGACAATGAAATGGTGGTGGTCGCCGCCCCTGATCATCCGTTGGTGGGGCAGCCCAATGTGTCGCTCAAACAAATCAGCCAAGCGCGATTTTTAGAGCGTGAACCGGGGTCCGGCACCCGCAAGGCTGTCGAGCGGATGTTTGCTGAACAGGATCTGGCGATCACACCCTATATGGAACTGGGCAATGCCGAAGCGATCAAACAGGGGGTGATGGCGGGACTGGGTATTTCGGTATTGTCACGGCGCAATCTGGGGCTTGAGTTAAGTAACCGCCATATTGTTGTGCTCGACGTGGTTGGCTTTCCGTTGATCCGCCGCTGGTATGCGGTGCATCTGCGTGGCAAGAAGCTCTCGCTTGCGGCGCGCAGTTTTCTGGCCAGCCTGCTGGACGATAGCAATGCTATTCTGGAATCAGGCTGAACCGCCAGCCGCTTGCGTGTTTCGACGGCTTTGCATTGTAACCCAACGCGTTAGGAAGTTTGTTTAAAATAGCTTCGCTTCCAGAAAATAACTGCAAGAAAGATGAGGGCCGCAATGGTTGGCCCCAGAATTTGTGGTAGCCCCAATTCGGCGCTCACAGTAAAAAGAGCAACCGTGTTATTGAGAATGAAGAAACCAATATACGCGAAGGCCCATTTTGGGCCCCACGATTTTCTGGTCCAGAGCGCGAACAGAAATATCTGTGGGCCCAAGAATGTTCAGCAGAAGCACAATAAGTGCCGCAGACATTCCAAACACAAAGTTGCCAAAGAGCGGCAGTCCGTTTTCCATTAAATTCGGAAGGTTCATCACCGCCCCGACAAGCCAGAGGATAAATACAACAAACAGTATTTTGAGTGGCAGCGGGATCGGCTTCCAGCCAGTGTTGGTTGCTGCGGTGTTTTCCATTGCTTCGCTCATCCTGCTTTCAACTCCGCTAGAACATCATCAATGATAGCGTAAGGCCGACGCAGACGCCGCGATTGCATGGTACGAGGCGGAAATTGACCGCGTTGATGCTGAGAACCTTGATGCATCGCAAATGCCCCAAGGATCTGTTAACTGAGTGAAATGGACATTGGCTGCACTGCTGAAAACCGGCACCTGAAATTTGTGGCCCATTGGAACGCCGAGCAAATTATTCAGACTTTAGTGCATCAACAAAAAGGCGCGTGACCGGTAAATCCATGGTCGACGCAGATGCTACAAGTTTGATTGGCCATATCCGCTGGGCGAGGACGAGGCTGGGGCAGACAATGCGTTGCACAAGCGTGCAGACGAATTGCGTGCCGAAGGACGCACGCCTTATGTGATCCATCTTGGCATTGATCACCCCCCGCTTGGGGCATTGGGATATGTTGTTGGTGCAGAGGAGCTGCATCGGAAAATCAGTGATTTCGACGTGGCTGTGGTGCCATCGGGCAGCGGGGCGGTAATCATCCCATTTTTAACGGGGTGCGGTCGTAGAACTTACGCGGCCATTC
>CAYYOF010000093.1:0-9119 GCA_964473185.1 uncultured Marinosulfonomonas sp.
AGCACAACCCAAAAGGCTCTGGTTCAGGTCGGATGACAATTCAGGGGCAGGTCACAGCCCTTCCATTCGCCATAGTCGGCCACGTCTTCGATGATCATGTTGGCGTCAATGCAGGTCCATGAGAACCGATTGTCGGTGCCGCCTTGATCAAAGGCGAAGGTCACATGGCTGTTGTAAAACCGGATGGTGGCCTGCGCGTGGGTTTGCTCGACCCGCAGGCTCCACCATTTGTGCATATCGTACCGGATAGCCTTGGCTGCGTTCGCAATATCCGCCACCGTTTCGATTGTGGCGCTGTAATCCATCAGCAATCCTCCTGCGCGCTGCTATCGCTATGTATGTCAGCCCGCATCCGGGAAATGTGGTCATCCCAGCCCTTGTCCAGTGCCAGCGTCAGGCCAAAGGCATCGGCCCCTTGCGGTAGGCCGGTGTGTTCCAGCGACAGAAGGGTGCCGCCTGCCACATCTTCCAACGCCCATTTAACTGTGCTGGTCGCGTCGCCCATCGGGGCGATGGTAAATGTGTATTCCAGTGCGTCAAAGGGATCGGATTTCAACACCTTGCCCCACATCAGCTTGTCGCCGCTCTCAACGCCATACATCGCGTAACCCTCGCCACCGGTCAGCGGGGTTTTGGGTTTGTGGAACCAGATGGCCAGTTTGTCGGGGTCTGTCAGGTAGGCCCAGACCTGTTCCTTGCTGGCGTTCAGGTAGATGGATTTGCGGATTATCGTATCAGTCATTACTCATATCCTTTTCAATGGCAGTTTTAAGATCAGTCAGGCGATCATCCCAGAAGGCGTCAAAGAACGTCAGCCAGTCCAGAACAGGGGCCATGCCCGCGGGGTTAATCTGGTTAATGCGCGTCCGGCCTTTGGCGTGGACCTCGATCAGGCCACCATCCGACAACACCGTCAGGTGCTTTTTCACCGCAGCGCGGGTCATGGCGAAATTATCGGCCACCTGCGCGATGGTCATGTTCTGGTCACGCAGCATCATCAGGATGTCGCGCCGCGTCGGGTCGGCCAGGGCGCGAAAGGTTCTCTGTGCGGCGGCGTTGGCGGCGTTCATTGGGCCACCGGCAAAAAATCGAACGCCCCGTCCTGATAGAGGTAGGCAATGCAGGGCACATCCGAAACACAGGCGCTGATATGGGGCAGCCCTTTGGGCACTTTGTAGAATGATCCAGCCCCGACACGAATGGCAGTATCGGCATCTTGGCCTTCGGTAATATGGATCATCTCGCCCTCAATCATCACGCCGAACATATTGGCGGATTTGACGTGCAGCGGGCTGGCAACACCTGCGGGCAGGCGCACCATGGCGCGGTAGGGTCCGGTGAACCGGTCGCCTTCAAGTGCTGCAAAAGCGACACCTTCTGCGGTTTCGATCCAGTCAAGTGACGGGGCAGGGATCAGGGTGATTTCGGGCGGCTCGGCGGCCATCGCGGACAGGGTAAGTCCGGCGAGTGCGCAAAGGCTGATCAGGGCAGGGCGTATGGGCATTGGTATCTCCATATAAAACCATTTGGTATCTCTTTATGTGATACCTTTAGGTTTCATGTCAACAGGTTTCTCGCGATCCCATCTCCCCCGCAGCCGGGCTTGCAATTTGTTCACTTTTTGTTCATGTTGTCTACATGCACCCTAATCTCCAACCCGGCCAGCTTCTGGCCCGTGGCACTTGCCGCCATTTGCGCGATCTTGGCTTTGCCTGTGTCGAGGAAATGGTGCCGTCGTGTGGCCTGCGTGTCGATGTTATGGCGCTGGGGCCAAAGGGGGAAATATGGGTGGTGGAATGCAAATCATCCCGCGCCGATTTTCAGGCCGATCGGAAATGGCAGGGGTATCTGGAGTGGTGTGACCGTTATTTCTGGGCGGTGGATCAGGATTTTGACACTGATCTGTTGCCGTTGGAGACAGGTCTGATCATTGCTGACGGGTTTGATGGCGAGGTTATCCGCATGGGGCAGGAGGCAAAGCTGCCATCTGCGCGACGTGCCGTCCTAACCCGCAAATTCGCCCACCATGCCGCGGAACGGTTGCACCTTATGCGCGATCCCGTTTTGGCGTTTATTTCCCAGCCGTAATGGTTTTCGCCGCCGCGATCAGTTCTTCGGCAATCTCCATCGCTTCTTCGGGCGAGAAATCCAGCGGCAGGTCCACCCCGTCACCTTCAATGTAAATCCGCACCATGCCCAATGTGGTTGGGCCGATCTGGATGTTTGCGGCGGTGTCGCTTTCGCTATTGATGCTCATTTTGGGGTCTCCGGTTTTATCGCTGAAGTGCTACCGCGCAGGGCGCAGGTTCGCAAGGCTATCATTACTTGACTAAGGCAAGTAATTGGTGCACCTTTGGCTATCAAGGAGGAAGATATGCCCGATACCGCCGACGCCCTGCGCGCATTCAACCGGTTTTATACCCGCCAGATTGGCCTGCTGGACCGCAGCTATCTGGCAAGTGGAATGACCCTGACCGAGGTGCGTATCCTGTATGAAATCCACGATGGAAAACGCAATGCCCGCCTGATTGCGCAGTATTTATCGCTGGACGAGGGATACCTAAGCCGGATTTTGGCACGGTTTGCCAAACAGGGGTTGATTGGACGGCGCCCGTCAAAAAACGACGGACGCCAGACGGACCTGAAATTAACAACACTTGGTATGCAGCGGGTGACCGAGTTGATTGAGCGCTCACAGGCGGCGATTGAAGCGCGATTGTCCGGCATGTCGACCCCGGACGAAATTCGTCTGATTCAGGCAATGGGGACGATCCGGCAGTGTCTTTCGGGTGACGCTGGTCAGAAACCGGCTGCGCAACTGCGTGATCTTCAGGTGGGTGACATGGAGCATATCGCATCGCGCCACGGGGTGCTTTATGCGCAAGAGCACGGGTTTGACGACAGTTTCGAGCCGCTTGTCGCCCAGATTCTGGTGGATTTCCTGCGCACTCGACGTCCGCAAATGGAACGGGCGTGGATCGCGGTGCGCGCGGATCACATTCTGGGCAGTATTTTCTGTGTGCGCGTCAGTGATGATACTGCAAAGCTACGCTTGTTCTATCTGGAGCCTGAGGCGCGTGGGTTGGGGCTGGGCCGGCAAATGCTGGAGGCGTGTATCGGGTTTGCACAGGCGGCGGGGTATCGCCGTTTGCTGCTTTGGACCCACAAAAGCCACGAAGCGGCCTGTTCGCTATATAGGAAAGCGGGTTTTGTTATGATCAGCGAAAGTCCTGTGCATAATTACGGGCAGAATTTGGTTGAACAGGAATGGCAGATCGAACTTTGCACGAAATGATGCATCTGGCCCTTGCATTACCAACAGACCGGCGCTAATTGGGCAGCTGTGTGCCGGCGTAGCTCAGTTGGTTAGAGCGCTTGATTGTGGATCAAGAGGTCCCCCGTTCAATTCGGGGCGCTGGTACCATTCCTAATTTACCACACATGAGACAAACTGTTGCCTTTGGTGTAACAACCCCCTATCTGGGCACGCTTGCGCGTCCCGACCCTGATCCGAAAGATAAAACCGTGACTGAAGTATCCGACCTGATGACCCCGCTCGCCCGTGCTTTATCTCGCAAGGGCTATGAAACGCTAACCCCTGTTCAAGAGGCGATGGCGGACCCTGATCTGGTGGGCAAGGATGCGCTGGTATCGGCGCAGACCGGATCGGGTAAAACCGTGGCCTTCGGGATTGCGATGGCCCCGACGATGATGGGCGAGGCCGAGAGTTTCGAGCGGGCTGGCGCCCCTCTGTCGCTGATCATCGCGCCAACCCGCGAATTGGCTTTGCAAGTGATGCGTGAGTTGCAATGGCTCTATGCTGAAACCGGTGCGCGATTCGGATCGTGCGTGGGGGGCATGGATGCCCGCACGGAACGGCGCACACTGGATCGCGGTGTTCACATCGTTGTCGGCACACCGGGCCGTTTGCGCGATCACATCACCCGCGGCGCGTTGGATTTGTCGGAAATCGCCTGTGTGGTGCTGGATGAGGCGGACGAGATGCTGGATCTGGGGTTCCGTGATGATCTGGAATTCATTCTGGATGCTGCCCCCAAACAACGCCGCACGCTGATGTTTTCGGCCACCGTTGCGCGGCCCATCGCGTTGTTGGCCAAGACCTATCAAACGGACGCGGTACGGGTGGAAACGGCGGGCGCGCAAAAACAACACGTCGATATCGAATATCGTGCGCTGGTGGTGAAGCCTGCCGATAAAGAAAACGCGATTATCAACCTGCTGCGTTATTACGAGGCGCAAAATGCGCTGGTGTTCTGTGGCACGCGGGCGGCAGTTAACCATATGACGGCGAAATTTAACAACCGCGGCATGTCGGTCGTGGCGCTGTCGGGTGAACTGAGCCAGAACGAACGCACCCACGCGCTGCAATCCATGCGCGATGGTCGGGCGCGGGTCTGTATCGCCACCGACGTGGCCGCACGCGGCATCGATTTGCCGGGGCTTGATCTGGTGATCCACGCCGATTTGCCACAGAATAAAGAAGCGCTGCTGCACCGGTCGGGCCGCACGGGGCGGGCGGGGTCTAAAGGGGTTTCAGCCCTGATCGTGCCGATGAGCCAACGCAAAAAAGCCGAGCGCCTGTTGGGCTGGGCCAAGGTCACAGCCAAATGGGACACGCCACCAACCGCCAAAATGGTGCAGGACCGCGATGACGAGCGTTTGCTGGAAGGCTTTACAGTCTCGGATAAACCCGACACCGAGTTTGTCGCCAAGTTTCTGGAAAAATACACCCCCGAGCAGATCGCGGCGGCCTATATCGAGCAATACCGCAGTGGCCGGTCCGCGCCTGAGGATTTGCAGACCGTTTCGGTGACGGGGCCGGATGTTAAAGCGACGCGCGATGAATTTGCCGAAAGCACATGGATTTCGCTGACCATCGGGCGCAATCAAAAGGCCGAGCCGCGCTGGTTGTTGCCAATGCTGTGCCGTGCCGGTGACATCACCAAACGCGATATCGGTGCCATAAGGATGCAGCCGGACGAGACATTCGTGCAGCTGAACGCGCAGATTTCCAATGACTTTATCAAGGCGCTGGGCGGCAAGAAAGAACTGGAAGAAGGCATCAAGGTGACCGTTCTTGATAGCCCTCCTGATCTGCCCCCACAGCCGCGTGGCAAACCGCAGGGCAGCAATCGCCCGTATCAGCGACGTGATAGTGGTGATGGCGCCAAGCCTGCCTATAAGGGCAAAAAGAAGTGGGATTCTGATGAGCGCGATGGCGGCAAGCCCGCATATAAAGCCAAGAAGAAGTGGGATAATGACAGCCGCGATGGCGGCAAGCCTGCGTATCAAGGCAAGAAAAAATACGATAGCGACGACCATGAGGGCGGCAAGCCCGCCTATAAGGGCAAATCTAAATGGGACAGTGACGAGCGCAAGCCCGCCGCCAAAGCCCAGCCTAAAACCGCGACCAAATCCGCGACCAAATACGACAGCAAACCGCGCCACTCCGAGGTGCCTAAATCGGATTTCGCGCCTAAATTTGGTGGCGAAGCCGATGCAATGCCCAAACGTGGCGGTAGCAAGCCAGCTCCCAAGAACCTTGGTGCAAATGATCGTGGCCCTAAAAAGCCGCGCCACAAAGCATCAGGAAAAGGCAAGTTTGCCAAACCTACAGGTAAGAAAAAGACGAGCAAACCGATGGGCAAGAAGCGAGACTAGAGCGCGGCCCGCAAAAAACCTTGAAGGTTTTTTATAAGGATTTTTGAAAAATCCTTGGGCGCGTGGTTAAGGCTGGATTTTGATCGTCTGGCGAATGTCGCCTGTTTCAGGATCATAAATCAGGATTTCGTCCTGATCTGTCACAATCGCATACCAGTCGGGCCCCTGAGTATAGGCGGCGGCCCGTGTACCATCGGGCAGGGTGATCGAGGCAGGCAGTGGCAGGGATGCGGGCGGGTTCGTTATCCGCATGACAAGCAGGCCAATGATCACTACAACGCCCACAATCATCGTGCCGGTTAGAACTGTGACCAACCGGCGCAGAAATTTCAGGTTGGCCGGCTCTTGCGGCTCATCGTTTGTCACTGGGGCGTCGTTCATGGCTGAAACATCCTCTTTAACGGTCGTCATTTCCGTCGACCCGTTCCCGCGTCTTGATAAGGCGTTATCACGGGATGTGCCAGAGGATGCGAACCTTAGCCGGTCGCGGTTGGCAAAATTGATCGCGGCAGGGCAGGTGGTGCTGAACGGCGTCATTGAGGTGAACCAGAAGGCCAAGGTGCAAGAGGGCGATGTGGTTGAAATAACCGTTCCCGTGGCGAGCGAGAGCCATATCGAGGCCGAGGATATCCCGCTGGTTGTGGTTTATGAGGACGACGACCTGATTGTGATCAATAAACCTGTGGGCATGGTGGTGCATCCGGCCCCCGGCACGCCGTCGGGCACTTTGGTCAATGCCTTGATGCATTATTGCGGCGACAGGTTGTCTGGCGTCGGCGGAGTGGCGCGGCCCGGCATTGTGCACCGGATTGACAAGGAAACTTCCGGCCTGTTGGTGGTCGCCAAATCTGACGTGGCGCACCAAGGGCTGGCGGCGCAGTTTGAAAAACACACGGTCGAGCGGCGCTATCTGGCGGTGGTTTACGGCGCACCTGATGCTTATGATCCGCGCCTTCGCGGGGTGAAGGGGGTGAGTTTCGAGACTGGTAATATCATGCGGATCACCACGCAACTGGCCCGTCACAAACATGATCGGCAAAAACAGGCGGTGTTGTTTGGCTCGGGCCGTCACGCGGTGACGCGCTCGCGGATTATCGAGCCGCTTGGCAACCCTGTGGTGGCGTCCCTGATCGAATGCTGGCTGGAAACGGGCCGCACCCATCAGATACGGGTGCATATGGCGCATGCAGGGCATGGGCTGATTGGCGATCCCACCTATGGCGGGCGACGTAAACTGGCGGTGAAAGCGGTAGGCGAAGCGGGGCAGGCGGCGGCGCGGGCGTTTCCACGCCAAGCGCTGCATGCGGCGACATTGGGGTTTGTGCATCCGGTGAGCGGGGAAGAAATGCGGTTCGAGGCCGATATTCCCGATGATATGTCCGACCTTCTGAAAGCCTTGCGTAAATAGTCAGCCCAGCACAGGGTTTCGTTTGGTCTTGGATTGTAGCGTATAATATATTTGACATTAAGTATATAATTACATACATAAAGTAAGGTAAGTCATACCGCGCAGGAGCCGCCAATGAACTATCAGCAGAAAAACATCTATGCCTCGCTGTTCACCATACTGATCTTGTTCAGCGCCTATTATTGGAAGGTGTCCGACCTATACGCTGCAGGGGCCTTTGACGGCCCTGAAGGCACCCGCCTGATCGGCAAGGCCATTTTGGCGCTGATGGCTGTCGGGATAATTTTGCGGATTGTCGGGATGATTTTGATTGGTATCTTTCATGCAATACTGACCAACACGCCCAAACCCAGCTTTTTGATTGACGAGCATGACCGCGAAATCGAAGTGCAGGCCCTGAAGGTTGGTAACAATTTCACGTTTTTAGGTATGGTATCGGCATTCATTGCGCTGGCAATGGGTTGGAGCATTTTTGCGGTGTTTCAGGTCATCATTGCCAGTTGCGCGGTAAGCGCCTTGGCCGAGGTGGCCACTCAGTTCATTCTATACCGTCGGGCGGCGTAATCATGGCCAAGATCAATGTGTCCAACAACATCCGCCGACTTCGGTTTGATGCGGGCGAGATGACCCAGAAACAACTGGCGCAAATGGCGGGGGTCACACGGCAAACCATCGTGGCCATTGAGAATGCCAAATATGCGCCATCGCTGGAGCTTGCCTTTATGATTGCGCAGGCCTTTGATGTGCCGCTGGCCGAGGTGTTTATGTTCGAGCCGCCTGATATCTGACACAGAAAAGCACGCTTGCGTGAAGAATTGACACATATATGGAAAATTCTATTCAGGCGTGTTCATATAAAGTTAACGGAACTAAAATATGGCCCTGAAGAATGATCGTGGGTCTTGAAAACATGAAAACCATGCCTATCTTGATGTTAAGCCTATAAACATCACTACAATTAGGGGGGCACAGAATATGAGCAATTACACCGGATTACCCGCACCGTCACCGGAGCAGGGGTTGAACAGTTACCTTCAGAGTATCCGCAAATTCCCGATGCTGGAACCTGAAGAGGAATACATGCTGGCCAAAAGCTGGGTCGAGAACGAGGACACCGATGCAGCCCACAAGCTGGTCACCTCGCATCTGCGGCTGGCAGCCAAGATCGCCATGGGCTATCGTGGCTATGGATTGCCGCAAGCCGAGGTGATTTCCGAGGCCAATGTCGGCCTGATGCAAGCGGTGAAACGGTTCGACCCTGAAAAGGGGTTCCGGTTGTCGACCTATGCGATGTGGTGGATTCGCGCCAGCATTCAGGAGTTTGTGCTGCGCTCGTGGTCGCTGGTGAAACTTGGCACGACGTCAGCCCAGAAAAAGCTGTTCTTTAACCTGCGCAAGGCCAAGGCCCGTATCGGGGCGTTGGAAGATGGCGATTTGCGGCCCGAGAATGTGAAGCGGATTGCTACTGATTTAGGGGTGACCGAGGCCGAGGTGATCTCGATGAACCGGCGGATGTCGGGCGGGGATGCATCGCTGAATGCCCAAGTGGGGTCAGACGGTGAAGGCACCATGCAGTGGCAGGACTGGCTGGAAGATGAGGATGCCGATCAGGCCGGTGATTACGCCGAAAAGGACGAGTTGGACGTGCGCCGTGAATTGTTGGGCGAGGCGATGGATGTGCTGAATGACCGTGAAAAGGACATTCTGGAGCAGCGCCGCCTGAAGGACAAACCGGTGACGCTTGAGGTTTTGTCGGGGCAATATGATGTGTCGCGCGAACGTATCCGCCAGATCGAGGTGCGGGCATTCGAGAAAATCCAGAACAGGATGCGCGATTTGGCCAAAGGCAAGGGCATGATGATACCGGCTTAGTCTATGGATCAGGGATTGCGCCGCGCTATGCGCGTCGCCCCAAGGCGCTGCCCCCTGACGGGGACAGCGCCTTTTTTATGCCTACTGTAGCTCGCCACGGTTTGTTACAGTGTTTGACAAAGAGTTTTACAGCAGAGGGATTTACTGCCGTCAGCTA
>CAYYOF010000093.1:9219-10592 GCA_964473185.1 uncultured Marinosulfonomonas sp.
TGCATTTTTACACTGTGGTGAATTCAAACGATATATATGAGGCCATTGAACGGCGCAGAAAGCATCTTGGCCTATCACAGGCACAGGTTGGTGAGCTGGCATTCAATCGGTCGGACACATCGCCCATCCAAAATATTAGGCGAGGCTCGTCTCCTTCGGTCGAAAAATTAGCAGCCATTGGCGATGCTCTTGGGTTGGAGTTTTATTTCGGGCCGAAGAGGGGCACTCCTAAAGATGGGATGGGCCGTGTTCAGGGCTTTGCCGAAAAAGCATTGGATGAAATAAAGCCTGCAATAGATGGCAGCCGTGAAGCGTTGCGTGAAGGGTTTTTGCCGATACCGTATGACATATCCGATCCGAACAGCCGTGGGGTTGCTCCCGTTGCGCTCTCGAGGGCGTGGATTTCCGATATGGGACTATCTCCTGAAGACCTGTCGTTTCTGAATGTCACTGGTGATCGAATGTCACCCTCTCTTCAAATCGGGTCACTGGCGTTAATTGAGAAAAACAAGAAGCCGACCAACTTGCAAATTTTCGCATATATCGAAAATGGGAAAATTGAATTTGCACGGATATCGCAACCTGATAAGAAAACAATGGTGATGGCATTTGATCACCCTACGGCGACACCTGCAGTGCGAGTTGGAAAACAATGTGTCGCCATTCGCATCCTTGGCCGCGTGGTTTGGACCGGCTATAATCTGTCTGACGACGACTAATTAGATTGAGGTATGTTATGATTTTTCGCGCAACTGTTTCTACATTAGCTTTGGTTTTTACTGGCTTCACGGTCTCTGCCGCAAGCGACTACATTGGCGAAGTGATCATTGATCCCATGACAACAGGTGTTGTGGCCGCACCTGCCTGTCCAGAAGACAATAGAACCATTGAATTTACAGCTGCCGTTGAACGCAACGACGTCGTGAAAATGGAATATTATATAGAATAACATGGCTGTATCGCTCTTTTTGCAGATAGTTATGGTGAGGTTGTCGGAGCTTCGGATTATGGCAGCCTGCTCGAGATCAAAATGACCTACTTCGCACAAGATGAACATGATGGCCCTGTTCGGGTGTTCGTAGACGCAGTCAATCTGCGCGATATGAGCGGGCGCAAGAACGGTTACATGATGGGTCTATGGCGTGAACTAAACGGCATCGAGTAGCAAAATCAGTTCCAAGTTCGGATATCTTTCACTCTCGCCCAAACCATCGAAATAACCTTATTATATTGGCCAATTGCGCGAACATGGAACTGGCGAACGAACATGGAAGCCCAGTTCCATGTTCCGAGTTTCCAGATTTATCACATCACCCTCTTAAAGCCCCCATTTAAGCCTTGTTTTACAGGGGCTTTAACGCCGCCTCATAATT
>CAYYOF010000094.1:0-10516 GCA_964473185.1 uncultured Marinosulfonomonas sp.
GGCCACCCTGCGCAATACCGCCAATGTGGAACGTCCGCATTGTCAGCTGTGTGCCTGGCTCGCCGATTGACTGCGCGGCGATAATACCGACAGCTTCGCCTTGGTTCACCAATGTGCCGCGGGCAAGGTCACGACCGTAACAGGCCGCACAAACGCCCTCCTCAGATTCACACGTCAGAGGCGAACGCATCCGCACTGTTGCCAGATCGGCCTTGTCGATCTTGTCGGCCATGTACTCGTCGATCAGCTCATTCTTCTTGACCAGCACTTCGTCTGTGCCTGGATTGATGATGTCCTCGGCCGCGACACGGCCCAGCAGACGTTCGGCCAAAGACGCAACGACTTCACCATCGTTCACCGCAGCGGATGCTGTGATCGATTTTTCAGTGCCACAATCTTTCATGCGGATAATGCAATCCTGTGCAACATCCACCAGACGGCGCGTCAGGTAACCCGAGTTCGCCGTTTTAAGCGCCGTATCGGCCAGACCTTTACGCGCCCCGTGGGTCGAGTTGAAGTATTCAAGAACGGTCAGACCTTCCTTAAAGTTCGAGATAATCGGCGTTTCGATGATCTCGCCCGACGGTTTGGCCATCAGACCACGCATGCCGCCCAGCTGTTTCATCTGCGCGGGGGAACCACGCGCACCCGAGTGGGCCATCATGTAAACGCTGTTCGGCTCCATTTCGGCGCCCGCGTCATCAACATGCACCGCCGACATTGCGCTCATCATCGCGTCCGCAACTTCATCGGAACATTTCGACCAGGCATCGACAACTTTGTTATATTTCTCGCCCTGTGTAATCAGGCCGTCCATATATTGTTGTTCGAATTCTTTCACCTGACCGCGCACACCATCAACGATGGTCCATTTATTATCGGGGATCAGCATGTCGTCTTTACCAAACGAGATGCCGGCCTTGAATGATTCACGAAACCCGACGGTCATGATCTGGTCACAGAAAATAACCGATTCTTTTTGGCCGCAATACCGGTAGACCGTATCAATCACCTGTTGCACTTCGCTTTTGCGCAACAGCTGGTTGACCAGATCAAACGGTGCCTTGGCGTTCAACGGCAGCAATGCCCCCAAACGCATCCGGCCCGGTGTGGTTTCAAAGCGCTTCAGCACCTCGTTGCCTTCTTCATCGATCTGCGGAATGCGTGCGGTGATTTTGGCGTGCAGATGCACAGCGCCCGCGTCCAGCGCGTGCTGCACTTCTGCGACGTCGGCAAACATCATGCCTTCGCCTTTCATGCCTTTACGCATCATGGTGACGTAATACAGCCCCAGAATCATATCCTGCGACGGCACAATAATCGGTGCGCCGTTTGATGGCGACAACACGTTGTTGGTCGACATCATCAACACGCGCGCTTCCAGCTGTGCCTCAAGGCTCAGTGGAATGTGAACCGCCATTTGATCGCCGTCAAAGTCGGCGTTAAACGCGGAACACACCAGCGGGTGCAATTGGATCGCTTTGCCTTCAATCAGCACAGGTTCAAACGCCTGAATGCCCAAACGGTGAAGCGTTGGCGCACGGTTCAGCATGACGGGGTGTTCGCGGATCACTTCGTCCAGAATATCCCAAACTTCGGGACGTTCTTTTTCAACCAGCTTCTTGGCTTGCTTCACGGTCGAGGACATACCTTTGGCCTCAAGCCGCGAGTAGATGAACGGTTTGAACAGCTCTAGCGCCATCTTTTTGGGCAAACCACATTGATGCAGTTTCAACTCCGGACCGGTCACAATCACCGAGCGACCCGAGAAATCGACCCGTTTGCCCAAAAGGTTCTGACGGAAACGTCCCTGCTTGCCTTTCAGCATGTCGGACAGTGATTTCAGCGGGCGTTTATTGGCCCCTGTGATCACGCGGCCACGACGACCATTGTCAAACAGTGCATCGACAGATTCCTGCAACATACGTTTTTCGTTACGCACAATAATGTCAGGCGCACGCAGTTCGATCAGACGTTTCAAACGGTTGTTCCGGTTGATCACCCGACGATACAGATCGTTCAGATCGGACGTCGCAAAGCGGCCACCATCCAGCGGCACCAGCGGGCGCAGCTCTGGCGGGATCACAGGCACAACGGTCATGATCATCCATTCAGGACGGTTGCCCGATTCAATGAACGCTTCGACGATTTTCAAACGCTTGATGATCTTCTTTGGCTTTAGTTCACCAGTGGCCACGGCCAGATCGGCCCGCAGCGCTTCGGCTTCGCCTTCCAGATCAATCTGGCTCAGCATTTCACGTATCGCTTCTGCACCAATGCCGGCGGTGAACGCGTCCATGCCATAGGCATCTTGCGCGTCCATATGCTCTTCTTCAGACATCAGCTGGCCATAGATCAGGTCGGTCAGGCCGGGTTCAATCACCACGTAGTTTTCAAAATACAGGATACGTTCCAGATCACGCAGCGTCATATCCAGCATCAAACCAATGCGCGATGGCAGTGATTTCAGGAACCAGATGTGGGCGACAGGTGCGGCCAGTTCAATATGGCCCATGCGTTCGCGGCGCACTTTTTGCAGCGTAACTTCAACACCGCATTTCTCGCAGACAACCCCGCGATATTTCATCCGTTTATATTTGCCGCACAGACATTCATAGTCTTTGATCGGGCCAAAGATACGCGCACAAAACAGACCGTCGCGTTCTGGTTTGAACGTACGGTAGTTGATGGTCTCGGGTTTCTTGATTTCACCGAAAGACCACGAAAGGATACGCTCGGGCGATGCCAGCGATACCTTGATTTCATCAAACACCTTTGGGGGTGTCAGCGGGTTAAACGGGTTATTTGTCAGTTCCTGGTTCATTTTGATACCTCAAAAATTCGGGTTGCAGATGGGTGGGGTGATGGGGCCAAAGCCCCTAGTCTTCACCCTCCGCATCCAGGAGTTCCATGTTAAGGCCCAAACCGCGGACCTCTTTGACCAGCACGTTAAAGCTTTCCGGCACACCAGCCTCGAAATTATCTTCGCCTTTGACGATACTTTCGTAAACTTTGGTCCGGCCTGCAACGTCATCCGACTTGACTGTCAGCATCTCTTGCAGCGTATACGCCGCGCCGTATGCTTCCAGCGCCCAGACTTCCATTTCCCCGAAACGCTGGCCACCGAACTGAGCTTTACCACCCAGAGGTTGCTGCGTAACCAGGCTGTAAGGGCCAGTTGAACGCGCGTGGATTTTATCATCCACAAGGTGGTGCAGTTTCAGCAGATACTTGACGCCGACGGTCACAGGGCGCGCGAATTGCTCGCCCGTGCGGCCATCAAACAGGATCGACTGACCGGATGTGCTGAACCCTGCGCGGGTCAGCGCATCGTCAACATCGCTCTCTTTGGCACCGTCAAACACTGGTGTCGCAATCGGCACACCGCGTGTGACGTTGCTAGCGGCTGTCACCAGCAAATCATCATCCATGCCTTTGATGCCATCTTCATAAACATCATCACCATAAGCGACTTTCATCGCTTCACGCACTGGCGTCAGATCACCGGAACGACGATAGCCTTGTAGGGCTTCGTCAATATCCATACCCAGACCGCGCGCGGCCCAACCCATGTGGGTTTCCAGAATTTGCCCGACGTTCATACGCGAAGGCACACCCAGCGGGTTCAGACAGAAATCAACTGGCGTTCCGTCAGCAAGGAACGGCATGTCTTCCATTGGAACAACGCGTGAAATCACACCTTTGTTGCCGTGGCGACCCGCCATTTTATCGCCAGGTTGCAGTTTGCGTTTCACCGCAATGAACACCTTGACCATTTTCATCACACCCGGAGGCAGATCATCGCCACGGCGAACCTTTTCAACCTTGTCTTCAAAACGGGCCTCGAGAACGCGTTTCTGCGCCTCGTATTGCTCGTTCAGGGCTTCAACCTCGGCTGCGTCTTTTTCATCACCCAGCGCCAGTTGCCACCATTGACCGCGCGACAGCATTTCCAGCAGTTCTTCGGTGATTTCCGATTTCGGCTTAACGCCTTTCGGACCTTTCACCGCTGTTTTGCCAAGGATCATGCCCTTCAGACGCGCATATGTGTTGCGGTCCAGAATGTGCAGCTCGTCATCACGGTCACGGGCAAGGCTTTCGACCTCTTCGCGCTCGATTTGCAAGGCACGTTCGTCTTTTTCCACACCGTGGCGGTTAAAGACACGCACTTCGACAACCGTGCCGAAATCACCTGGTTTGACCCGCAGCGATGTATCACGCACGTCGGATGCTTTCTCACCAAAGATGGCACGCAGAAGTTTCTCTTCCGGTGTCATCGGGCTTTCGCCTTTGGGGGTGATTTTACCGACCAGAATGTCGCCCGGCTGCACTTCGGCACCGATATAAACGATACCGGCTTCATCCAGATTGCGCAGCGCTTCTTCGCCGACATTCGGAATATCACGGGTGATTTCCTCAGGGCCAAGCTTGGTGTCACGCGCCGCGACCTCGAATTCCTCGATGTGGATCGAGGTGAACACGTCGTCACGCACGATACGCTCAGAGATCAGGATCGAATCCTCGTAGTTGTAGCCATTCCATGGCATAAACGCGACGATGATGTTTTTGCCCAGCGCCAGTTCACCCAGATCGGTGGACGGGCCATCGGCAATCACTTCGCCTTTGGTAACCTTGTCACCTACTTTGATCAGCGGACGCTGGTTAATGCAGGTATTCTGGTTGGAGCGCTGGAATTTACGCAGACGGTAAATATCAACACCCGGATCACCGATTGTCAGATCTTCGGTAGCGCGGACAACGATCCGTGTGGCGTCGACTTGGTCAATCACCCCGCCGCGACGTGCCATAATGGCAGCACCTGAATCGCGGGCAACGACTTCTTCGATGCCGGTGCCAACCAATGGCGCTTCGGCCACCAGCAGCGGCACAGCCTGACGCATCATGTTCGAGCCCATCAAGGCACGGTTGGCATCATCGTTTTCAAGGAACGGAATCAGCGACGCCGCAACCGAGACCAGTTGTTTCGGGCTAACGTCGATCAGGTCGATGTTTTCACGTGGGCTGAGCAGGTAGTTGCCCGATTGACGACTGGAGACCAGATCGTTCTCGAACCGGCCCTTGTCATCGATATGCGCGTTGGCCTGCGCCACGGTGTGGCGCATTTCCTCGGTGGCGGACATGTATTGAACATCATCTGTCACCTGACCATCGATAACCTTACGATAAGGCGTTTCGATAAAGCCGTATTTGTTCACACGCGCGTATGTCGCCAGCGAGTTGATCAGACCAATGTTCGGACCCTCGGGCGTTTCAATCGGACACATGCGGCCGTAGTGGGTCGGGTGCACATCGCGCACCTCAAAACCGGCACGTTCGCGGGTCAGACCACCAGGCCCAAGTGCGGAAAGGCGACGCTTGTGCGTGACCTCGGACAGCGGGTTGGTTTGGTCCATGAATTGCGACAATTGGCTAGAGCCAAAGAATTCACGCACCGCAGCAGCAGCCGGTTTGGCATTGATCAGGTCTTGCGGCATCACTGTGTCGATTTCGACCGATGACATACGCTCTTTGATCGCACGTTCCATACGCAACAGACCAACGCGATACTGGTTTTCCATCAATTCGCCAACGGAACGAACGCGACGATTGCCAAGGTGGTCAATATCATCGACCTGGCCCTTGCCGTCACGCAGATCGACCAGCGCCTTGATGCAAGCCACGATATCTTCGCGGCGCAGGGTGCGTTGGGTGTCTTCGGCATCCAGTGCCAGACGCATGTTCATTTTCACACGGCCAACGGCGGACAGATCATAACGATCGCTATCAAAGAACAGTGTATCAAACAGGGCTGAGGCGGATTCAACGGTGGGCGGCTCGCCCGGACGCATCACGCGGTAGATGTCCATCAGCGCGGTGTCACGGCCCATGTTTTTATCCACGGCCATCGTGTTGCGCATGTAAGGGCCAACATTAATGTTATCGATGTCCAGAATTGGCAACTCGGTAATGCCCGCATCCAGCAGCTCTTTCAATGTGCCGCCGATCACTTCGCCTGCTTTGTCCAGCTCTTCAGTCAGCTCGTCACCAGCCTCGACATAGATCGCGCCGGTTTCTTCGTTGATGATATCTATGGCGACAAATTTGCCAAGGATCTGATCGATAGGCAGCAACAGGTCTTTGACCTTGCCTTCATCAATCAGTTTCTTGACCGCACGAGGCGTAACTTTCTTGCCAGCTTCGGCAATCACCTTGCCGGTTTTCGCATCCACCAGATCAAACAGTGGACGCGTGCCGCGCACACGATCAGGGAAGAACTTGGTGACCCAACCTTTGTTCTTCTTCAGTTTAAAGCTCACGGTGTCGTAATAGGCATCCATGATCTGTTCCTGGTCCAGCCCCAGCGCATACAGCAGGGTGGTCACAGGCAGCTTACGACGCCGGTCAATACGGGCAAAAACGATGTCTTTGGCGTCAAATTCAAAATCCAGCCACGAGCCGCGATATGGGATAATGCGGCAGGTAAACAGCAGTTTACCGGAGGAATGGGTTTTGCCTTTGTCGTGGTCAAAGAACACACCGGGCGAGCGGTGCATTTGCGAAACGATCACCCGTTCGGTGCCGTTCACAACGAAGGTGCCGTTTGGTGTCATCAAAGGCATATCGCCCATGAACACGTCTTGTTCTTTGATGTCTTTTACCGATTTCGCGCCGGTATCCTCGTGGATATCAAATACGATCAGACGCAAAGTTACCTTCAGCGGAGCCGAATAGGTCATGTCGCGTTGCATGCACTCTTCGACATCGTATTTCGGTTTTTCCAGAACGTATTTCACGAATTCCAGAATGGCTGTTTCGTTGAAATCCTTGATCGGGAACACCGACTGGAAAACACCGTTGATACCTTCGCCGTCCATCGGTGCCAGCTGATCGCCGGAATCAAGGAACAGTTTATACGAGGATTTCTGAACCTGGATCAGGTTCGGCATTTCCAGAACTTCACGGATTTTGCCGTAATATTTACGCAGCCGCTTTTGGCCAAGATAAGATTGCGCCATCGGTATTGTCGCCTTTCACTTTGCTCGCGGGCACATTGGCTGTCGGGGCCACAGCTATGCGCCGCACACGCAACTGGATCATGGTCTATTCTCGCAAGCCTCCCATTGGCTTGCTCTCGAACCGTGAACCAAGTCTTAGAAAAGGCTTGTCTGTAAAAAGCCCTTGCTAAGACAGGTTCGGCTGAACCCGAACATCATCCGGATTCAGCCATATTTTCAAACCAGCGAGGTGCGAACGCGCCCCGCCGCCGAATTACTTGATTTCGACTTCGGCGCCAGCTGCTTCCAGCTTGCCTTTGATCTCGTCTGCTTCGGCTTGGTCTACGCCTTCTTTGACAGCTTTGCCGCCAGCATCGACCAGGTCTTTTGCGTCTTTGAGGCCCAGACCAGTGATGGCGCGGACTTCTTTGATCACAGCGATTTTAGTTGCACCGGCAGACACCAGAATTACGTCGAATTCTGTTTGTGCGTCGCCACCAGCGTCGCCACCTTCAGCAGCAGCCATCATGACAGCGCCACCGGCAGCAGGCTCGATGCCATACTCGTCTTTAAGGATAGTTTTCAGTTCTTGAGCTTCGAGAAGGGTCAGACCCACGATCTCTTCAGCCATTTTTTTCAGATCAGCCATTTTACTGTCTCTTTCGTTTTAGTTTGTGTTCCAACGTCATGGGGTATCCATACGCCAGTCTCATTCAATTGCTTAAGCAGCCTTGTCTTCAATCGTAGACAAGATGCCGGCGATGTTGCTTGCAGGCGCGCCAATGGCACCGGCGATGTTGGAAGCAGGCGCACCAATGCAGCCAGCGATCGAGCTGATAAGCTCGTCACGGGATGGCATGGCGGCAACAGCTTTAACACCGGCGACGTCAAGTGCGTTCTCACCCATTGCCCCGCCAAGGATCACGAACTTGTCGTTATCTTTGGCAAAACCCTGAGCAACCTTGGCCGCAGCCACAGGATCCTCAGAATAGGAAAGAACAGTCATACCCGTCAGGTGTTCGGCGATGCTTGCGCAAGGCTTTCCTTCAAGGGCAATTCTGGCGAGCTTGTTTTTGGCAACACGCACGGATCCACCTGCTTCGCGCATTTGCGCGCGCAGATCCTGCATATTCGCAACTGTAAGACCCGCGTAGTGGGATACCACTACAACGCCAGAGCTTTCAAAGATTTCGCCGAGTTCAGCGACTACGGCTTCTTTTTGTGCTCTATCCACAGTTTCACTCCAATTATGGAAGGGCTTCCCCTTCCGGCTCAGTTTGTGCCCCGTATTGGTGGGGCGTTTCGGGTCCAATTTCAGGGTCCCGAGGCCAAAATCACCCGAGGAAAAATCCTCGCATAAAATCTGTCTCGCTTCCCATCTCAGGAAGGAATTATCAGGTGTTACCCCAACCCTCCGTCTCGGACAGAACGGTATCTTGCGATCCCGCTACCTGATCCCCGAACATGTCGGGGATCAAATCTCTTAGTTACCAGTGCCGCTTTCGATATTAACGGTCACACTCGGGCCCATAGTCGAAGTTAGGACGATCTTCTTCATGTAGGATCCCTTCACACCCGACGGGCGTGCTTTGGATACTGCATTGATGAAGGACCGCACGTTTTCGACCAGTTTGGCCTCGCTAAACGATGCTTTGCCAACACCGGCGTGAATAACGCCTTCTTTTTCAACCTTGAACTGGACTTCGCCGCCTTTGGCAGCAGCCACAGCCGCAGCCACATCCATAGTTACCGTGCCCACTTTGGGGTTTGGCATCAGGTTGCGCGGGCCAAGAACCTTACCCAGACGGCCAACGATTGGCATCATGTCAGGGGTGGCAATGCAGCGATCAAAGTCGATCTTGCCGCCTTGGACGATTTCCATCAGGTCTTCGGCGCCAACGATATCGGCACCGGCTTTGGTGGCCTCTTCGGCTTTGGCGTCACGGGCAAATACAGCCACGCGAACGGTTTTACCAGTGCCGTTTGGCAGGGCAATCACACCGCGGACCATTTGATCAGCGTGGCGTGGATCAACACCTAGGTTCATGGCGATTTCTATAGTTTCATCGAATTTCGCAGTTGCGTTGGCTTTAATCAGCGCCACAGCTTCTTCAACTGTCAGGTTTGATTTGCCGGCGAATGCCTCACGGGCTGCTGTGGTACGTTTTCCTAGCTTGGCCATGATTACTTCACCTCGATGCCCATGGAGCGCGCAGACCCCATGATGATTTTTGCAGCCGCATCAATATCGTTTGCGTTCAGGTCTTTCATTTTCGCCTCGGCGATTTCTCTGACCTGTTTCATTGTCACCGTGCCCACAGTCTCGCGACCGGGCAGGCTTGCACCTGATTTCAGTTTTGCAGCCTTGCGCAGATAATAAGACGCCGGTGACGTCTTGATTTCCATGCTAAAGGATTTGTCCTGATAGTATGTGATAATGGTCGGGCAAGGCGCGCCCGGCTCAAGATCCTGCGTTTTCGCGTTAAACGATTTGCAGAATTCCATGATGTTAATGCCGCGCTGACCAAGCGCCGGACCCACGGGTGGGGACGGGTTTGCTTGACCTGCAGGCACTTGCAGCTTCATCGAGCCAACTAGTTTTTTAGCCATTAGGCTTCTCCTACTTTTTTCAACATTCCCGCCAACGCGTTGGCGGGGGTTAGGGTTGCGTGGTCCGGCATGACGGGCGCGCCCGCTTTACCTCCCACATCCATCGCGTTTTCAGGCGAAACCGCGGCGGTCGTCACACATCAGGTATCTTTGGTGACCTGCGTGAATTCCAGTTCGACCGGCGTTGCGCGGCCAAAAATTGATACGGTCACTTTCAAGCGACTGTTTTCCATATCGACTTCTTCGACCATTCCGTCGAAGCCCTCGAATGGGCCGTCAGAAACAGCGACTTTTTCGCCGATGTCAAAGAAGATCAGGGTACGTGGTGATTCTGCACCCTCTTCAACACGGTTCAGAAGTGCGTTCACTTCGGCGTCACGCATCGGCATCGGGCGACCTTGCGGGCCTAAAAATCCAGTGACGCGGTTGATCGAGTTGATCAGGTGATAGCCCTGATCCGACATTTCCATCCGCACCAGAATATATCCAGGCATGAAACGACGCTCGGCGGTGATTTTTTTACCGCGGCGAATTTCGATCACCTCTTCGGTGGGCACCAGAACTTCTTCGATTTCGTCCTGAAGACCAGCCTCCTCGACAGCAACTTTAACCTGCTCGGCAATCTTTTTCTCGTAGTTCGAGAGAACGCTTACAGAATACCACCGCTTCGCCATGTTGCCTTCGCCCTTGTGCCTGCCGCGCATATGCGCGGGAAAGTTCTAATTTATCAGACGGTTACCCGCCTGCATCCAAAACAAAAAACAGCGCGCAACCCGAATCGCTGCACGCCTGTCTATGTGATGCCGCCCGATCTACATCCGAAACTTAATCAATTCAAGTGGCTAGGCGGCTATTTCTACTAGGGCTTGTTGAGATTCACCGTGAATTAATGATTGCTGCCGACATATAGA
>CAYYOF010000095.1:0-10470 GCA_964473185.1 uncultured Marinosulfonomonas sp.
GAAACTGCCGCCGGATGCGAAGGTGAATTATGAACGGTGGTTGGAGATGGGGGAGGTGAAGGCCATTCACTTGCCTGATTTGGAACATGTTCCATGGGATAGTGATGTCATTATTGACGCGCTTTTTGGCACAGGTCTGTCGCGGGCCTTGGAGTTTCCGCTTGGCAATTTGATTCCCGAGTGGGATTTGAGGGGCGGGCCTGCGCGGCCGCGCGTTGTTGCGATAGATATGCCTTCGGGCTTGTGTTCCGACAGTGGGAAGATGCTGGCTGGTGATGGGTTTTGGGCGGATTTAACCGTGTCATTCCATTCCCTGAAATGTGGCCATATGCTTGGGGAAGGGCCTTTTGTTTGTAAGCAGACAGTGTGCAGGGATATTGGATTGCCGCATTCAATTGATATTTATAAAGCTGGCATTGGCAAGGAACTGGCCAAGCTGATGCTTGAGTCACCATGCGATATGGATTTGGAACTGCTCGCGGGTGGGCGTCCAGCTGATCTGGTGCTTCTCGCTGATCCTGATTTGATACTGGGCAATTTAGCCTTGGGCAAAACCGACCCTTTTGGGCGCACCACCCACAAATACATTCACGGCCACGCCCTGATCCTGTCCGGCGCTAGTGGCAAAGGCGGTGCAGCCCGTCTGGCAGCGCGCGGGGCATTGCGCATCGGGGCAGGAGTGGTGACGGTGGGGTGTCCGCCGGAGGCTGTGGCTGAGAATGCAGCGCAGTTGAATGCTATTATGATATCTGCTGCGCATGACGCGGACGCGCTGGCGCAGGTTCTACAGGACACGCGGATCAATGCGCTGTGTCTGGGGCCAGCATTAGGCAAGGGCGCGCGGGAGCAGGAGCTGGTTCGGGTGGCGCTGGAGGCCAAGCGCCCAACGGTTCTGGATGCCGATGCGTTGTCGATCCTGTTTTTTGACAAGGCGGATGCGCTGTTTGGCAAGCTGCATGACAAATGCGTCCTGACTCCGCACGCCGGTGAATTCGCCCGCATGTTCCCTGACATTGCCGAAAAGCTGAACACGCCCGCCACCACAGGCCCTGCCTATTCCAAGGTCGACGCCACGCGGGAAGCGGCCAAACGGGCGGGATGTGTGGTGCTGTTTAAAGGGGCGGATACGGTGATAGCGTCACCTGATGGCCGTGCCGCGATCAATTCAGCCCATTACGAGCGTGTCGCCCCTTGGCTGGCCACGGCAGGATCAGGCGATGTGTTGGCGGGGTTCATCACGGGACTTTTGGCGCGAGGCTTTGGGCCGATGCAGGCCGCGGAAACGGCGGCATGGTTACATGTGGAATGCGCACGCAGCTTTGGCCCCGGCCTGATAGCCGAGGATCTGCCAGAGGCATTACCTAGGGTATTTAAAAGCTTGGGTATTTAGGCTGCTAACGCAAGCTCGCGCACGGAGCTGGCGACTTCCAGACCGTTGGCATAAATAACGTGGGCTGTGTCGAATTCCAGTTCATACAGGCGCATGGTCTGTTCTTTGCATTCGGCGATATATTCGCCATCTGCCAGACGCGATACGGGCACCATGGCGGAGTCTGATTTGAACAATGCCTGAGCCAGAAGGCCACGCACCAGAATGTGCTGATCAGCGGCGACATATGTGTCAGCCTCTGGGCGACCTTCGCCCAGACGGTCAGCGGAAATTTTGTAGGGGCTCATGGTGACTTCACGCATGTGAACGGCGGTCAGTACGGCCATGCCGCTGTCACGGGTAATCACACGATCACCAACGTTCAAATGCTCAACCGGAATTTGGCCGTCCAATGTCAGCACAATGGTGCCCATTGCGATGCCGGCGGTAGTGTTTTCGCTGGATGCACTGGAATCACCGTGCAATCCTGTTTCCTTGTTGGGAGTCATAGCGTTTCTCGCTTTTTTATGATTACTGCCTCAGTTTTCCCCCAACAATAAGGCACGAATGTGTTTATGTCGCGTAAATATTGTGAATTATTGCTTGCAAACCATTGGGTGTGACCTTTGTGAATCACGCTTTTGTGAATCACGCTTTGCACCTCTGCTTAATCACATTTCACCTCAAGTTTGGGCTAATTGCGATTAATCTGTTTCATCTAATCGAAAAGCGCTGTAGAAGGCCCAGACTTTGGATTTACCACCGAAGTAAATGTGCGGGTGTGGCGGAATGGTAGACGCGCCGGTTTTAGGTACCGGTTCCTATGGAGTGAAGGTTCAAGTCCTTTCACCCGCACCACAGGCTCTTCGCACCGCGTATTGCCACAACATCCGATACATAGAAAAGCGGCAGGCGTTCCGCAGAAATGCCGAGAGCCCTCAATTGGGGCAGCCCGAGACGCAGTCGCGTCTTTGGGTGCCTTAAAATACCCTATAGTCCCGCGTTTTGACTTGCACCGCACCACCGTCGCCACTAGAAGAACCCTGATCTATTCCCGCCGTGCATTTTGCGCGGCCCATTCAGTTATGAAGGACCACTGCCATGCAGGTCAAAGAGACCCTGAACGAAGGCCTGAAGCGCGCCTATTCCATCACCATCACAGCTGCCGAGCTGGAAGCAAAGGTTACCGAGAAGCTGAAAGAGGCGCAGCCCGAAGTCGAGATGAAGGGTTTTCGCAAGGGCAAGGTTCCGATGGCGCTGATGAAAAAGCAATACGGCCCCAAAGTTATGGGCGAAGCGATGCAGGAAACTGTTGACGGCGCCATGGCCAAGCACTTTGAGGACAGCGGTGACCGTCCGGCGATGCAGCCAGAGGTCAAAATGACCAATGATGAATGGAAAGAGGGCGACGATGTTGCCGTCGATATGTCTTATGAGGCACTGCCGCCGATTGATCAGCCTGATCTGAAGAAGATCAAGCTGGAGAAGCTGGTGGTCAAGCCCGAGGATGCAGACGTTGAGGATGCATTGAAAAGCCTGGCTGAAACGGCGCAGAACTTTGAAGACCGCAAGGCGGGTTCCAAAGCCAAAGACGGCGACCAGATGACGTTCGATTTCTCCGGCTCTGTTGATGGCGAGTTGTTTGATGGCGGCACAGCCGAGGATTATCCGCTGGTGCTGGGCTCCAATTCCTTCATCCCGGGTTTTGAAGAACAACTGGTCGGTGCCAAGGTTGGCGATGAGCTGGACGTAAAAGTGACGTTCCCTGCTGAATATGGCGCGGAAAATCTGGCCGGTAAGGATGCGGTTTTTGTTTGTAAGGTGAAGGCGGTGAAAGCGCCGGCTGCGGCGGAAATCAACGATGAGTTGGCCAAGCAATACGGAGCCGAGGATCTGGCGGATCTGAAAAAACAAATCGGCGAGCGTTTGGGCGCTGAATATGGTGGCGCTGCACGGTCATTGATGAAACGCGGTCTGCTGGATGCACTGGACAAAGCGGCAAATTTTGAACTGCCACCATCTTTGGTTGAAGCCGAAGCGGGCCAGATTGCGCATCAGCTGTGGCATGAAGATAACCCTGATGTTGAAGGCCACGACCATCCCGAAATCGAGACCACAGACGAGCACAAAAGGCTGGCCGTGCGCCGCGTGAAGCTGGGCTTGTTGCTGGCGGAAATGGGCCAGAAAGCCGAAGTCGAAGTGACGGACGCGGAAATGACCCAGGCGATCATGAACCAGGCGCGTCAGTACCCGGGCCAAGAGCGTGAATATTTTGAATTCGTTCAACAAAACCAGCAAATGCAGCAGCAAATGCGCGCACCTCTTTTTGAAGAGAAGGTTGTGGATTACGCGTTTGAACTGGTGTCTGTGACGGAAAAAGAAGTGTCGAAAGAAGATCTTGAGAAGGCGCTGGAGGCGCTGGAAAAAGAATAAGCCTTTTCCACACACACAACAGATCAGGGTCGCCTTTCGGGGCGGCCCTTTTTTGTTGCGGATCGGGGTGGGATGCGTAGTCTGTCGCTATGGAAGAACATCAGCATAAACAGGGACAGCGGGCGGTTGTCATCGGGGCCGGAATTATCGGGCTGACGACAGCGTTGCGGCTCGCTGAAGCTGGCTATGCGGTCGAGGTGATCGAGCGCGAGGCAAGGGCGTGTGTCGGCTCATCCAAGGCCAACGCGGGCCAGTTGTTATATGACCGGATCGGCGCGATGGGGTCGGTCGGGTTTTTGCGGGGCTTGCCTGCCACGATGTTCAACCCTGATCAGGGGGTGTCGGTGTTCGGGCTGGCCAACCCTGCAAGGTGGCCGTGGGCGGGGGCGTTTTTGCGCCAATGCACGACGCAGCGCTGGCAGGAAAACACCCGCGGGTTGTTGGACCTTGCGGCGCGGTCGCGGCGTGTGATGGCGGCGGTAAGCGCCCAATACGGGCTGGCGTATGACTGGCGCAAACCTGGCAAACTGATTGTGCATCCAACTGCGGAACGGGTGGCGGCAGCGGATCAGGCGGCACAGTTTCAGGCGCAGTTTGGCGGGCGGCACGAGGTGCTGGGTGTTGATGAGTGTCTGGACCATGAACCAGCCTTGCGCGGGGCCACGCGGACCATTGCGGGCGGGGTGTATCTGCCGGATGCAGAAGTGGGCGACTGCCGCATGTTCGGGCTGGGGATTGCGGATGTACTGGTAGCGAAATTCGGGGTGCGGATCAGGTATGGGGTGCGGGTTACGGGGCTGGTTTATAGCGGCGGACGGGTGACGGCATTGCGCAGTGACCAAGGGATGATCGAGGGCGATGTGTTTGTGGTGGCGACTGGCAAAGCGGCGGGGGAGTTGCTGAGCGGCAGGTTTTCCGGAAAGCGGCGGATCACCGTGGTTAAGGGGGTTAGCCTGACCTATCCGGCAGGGGATGCACCACCTGACATGAGCGTGACGGACGCGGCAGGGAAATTCGTGGTGATGCGGCTGGGCGATAGGGTGCGGGTGGCCGGATATGCGATATTTTCAGACGGGGACGCGATAAAGCCGCAGTATGTGCCGCGGTTGGCCGATAAGGCGCGGGCGCTGATGCCAAAGGCTGCGCGGTATGACGCGGCACCGGATGTCTGGGTCGGGATCAGACCGCAAACGCCGGATGATCTGCCGATGATCGGGCAGGCCGGTGCGGCAAACCTGTTTGTGAATGCAGGGCACGGATCGCTGGGATGGACGTTGGCGGCGGGATCGGCCGAGGTGCTGGCCGAGAAGATCGCGGTGGCGGACCTATCGACCTAATGTGATTTGCAGACCCATGCGCAGGGTGATGCCGTGGCTGTTGTGCTCCAGCGGGAAGGTGCGAAAGGCCCCTGTGCCGGATGAGTTGACAGGCGGGCGGGTGTGGGCGCGGATTTCAGTGAACAGAGTGGTGCGTTTGCCCGCATGTTTGGACAGGCGCAGACCAACCATGGCATATGGCGCACGGTCAGAGGTGTGAAACCTGATGCCGGGGCCGGACATGGAATAGGTGCTGTGGCGCGCCCCGACACCGGCGCCAGCGTGCATCGCCCATTTGTCGCCACCACCAACGCGGGTCCAGACCGAGGCCAGCATGCTGGTGGTTTTAATCGTGGTCGGGTGGCTGCCAGTGGTTCCCGTGGCGGTGAAATCGGAGTTCATCCGCTCGAAGACCTCCAGCTCGATGTCAAAAGGGCGATTGCCGATCTGGAAGGCGTCCCGAAATCCAATTGCAACGGCGTAGTCGCTGGATTGGGCCGAAGCGGTCAGGGCGCGTCGACCCGGTGTAGCGGGGCCGTTCCAGACGTCGAATTTGTGATCCTCAAAGCTGGTTCCAAAGGACAGCGCCAGGTAGGAGTCGGCAACTGCTGGGGTGTGGGGCAGAATTAATGCCGCCATTAGTGCAAGAATGAAACGCATGTGGTTTTCCGATCCGGTTGTGGCCCCAGGATCGGCGTAATCGGGATCGGTGTTAATATCTATTTAAGAATGAATAATTGGTTAAGGTCGATAGACAGGTGAAAATGGTCGTAATCGACTGTAAACAAAGAGAATAATAATTTTAACTGTATTTATCCAACCTTTTACAGGCGGTGAATAAGTAAATGTATAGTTAACAAACCCGCGCTGGAACAGTTCCAGCGCGGGTATTATTTAACCTAGGTAAAATAATACAGATTTGATGGGGGAGCGTGCATTATCGTTGCGTAGGTGGCCAAGGCGTACCCTGCCTATTTCCCCAGCAAGAACTGATACCCAATCCGAATTTCCGGTGCTACGGTTCTTACAGAAAGATTGCCAGCAGGTGTGGGACCGAAACTGGATATCGCGATATCTGTATTTCCCGTCACAACAACGTTTAGGCCAATCGACAGGCGTCCGTTGGTGTTAATATCTTTTAGATATCGCAACCCGATCTTCCCGTAGGGAGTAAAGCTGCTTGTCGACCCTTGGACAACGGTGTCGTTTGTTGAGAACTCGCGATAAACAGCACCCAGACCGACGCCAAATTCGGTCCGCCAATCAGCACCAGAATCCATTTGAGCCTTGAGGTTCACACCCAGCCGCCCAGTCTGAATATTGCTTCTGTAAAAGAATGTCGGGGCAGGCAAGCCCGGAGAACTGGCAGACACCGTGCTGTAATCGTTAAACCAAGCCAATTCGATTTCGGGTGTGATTGTCGTTCCATTCCAGTCCCATAGATCGCGTGCACCGTAAGTAAGTGCAATCCCGACGTGTTTTTCGGACTGGTTGTCGGAGTTGTCAAAAGCGCCGACTGTATTATAGCCGTTAAAGATATTACTTGGTGTGCTGGCGATCAGATCAATGCCGATGTATCGATCCGATGATTGTGCGCTGGCCGTGTTGGTGCCAATTGCGGTGGCTGTTAGGAAAGTGCCGCAATAGTCCATAGTCGAATACCCATAGTACGCTCCCTTAAGGCGTTAAATAAACAAAAGAACTGGTGAAGAATACGACCAGGATTTTAATGTAATAGTCGGAAATGTATATAAAAAACCGCGCTTGCAAGCAAACGCGGTTTTTAATTGTTGAACAACAGCCACTATTATTCGGCGTTATTTTCGTCTTCCGAAGTCTGGTCCGTAGATTCGCTTTCTTCGGCAGGTGTTTCCACCAGATCATCGTCCTCGGATGCGGCAGCACCGATATCGTCGAACAGTTCGGCAATCTCGAACTCGGCTTCGGCTTCTGCCTCGGCTGCCAGTTCGGCAATTGATTTACCAGCGGCTTGCAGCTCGGCTTCTTCAGCAGAGCGCGCAACATTGAGTTCAATCGTTGCCTCGACTTCAGGGTGTAGGCGCACGATTACGGCGTGCAGGCCCAGTTCCTTGATCGGCGCAGTCAGGACAACCTGTTTGCGATCAACCGAGAACCCGTCTGCGGTGGCAGCGTCGGCTGCGTCACGGATGGTGACCGAACCGTAAAGTGAGCCGGCGTCGGAAGCGGTCCGAATCACAACGAACTGCTGTCCGTCGAGTTTTGCCGACAGCTTTTCAGCCTCGCCCTTGGTTTCAAGATTGCGGGCTTCGAGTTGCGATTTTTGCGTCTCGAAGTGCGCGATGTTGGCGTCAGATGCGCGCATCGCTTTGCCTTGTGGCAGCAGAAAATTACGGGCGTAGCCGTGTTTTACGGTTACAACGTCGCCCATTTGACCCAGCTTGGCCACACGTTCCATCAGGATTACTTGCATGTGCTTTGCTCCTTATTTCACGGCGTAAGGAAGCAGGGCGAGAAAGCGGGCGCGTTTGATGGCGCGGGCAAGTTCACGTTGCTTCTTGGCCGAAACGGCGGTGATGCGGGACGGCACGATTTTGCCACGCTCTGAGATATAGCGTTGCAGGGTGCGGGTGTCTTTGTAGTCAATCGCAGGTGCGTTATCGCCCGAGAACGGGCAGACCTTACGACGACGAAAAAATGGTTTAGATGCCATGGGTTAGGACCTTTCTTTGGCTAAAATTAACGACGCGGACGGCGGTCGCCGCGCTCTTCGCGTTTTTGCATTTGAACGGATGGCAGTTCTTTGTGATCATCAACTTTGATGGTCAGAACACGCATCACATCGTCATGCAAACGCATCAGGCGTTCCATTTCCTGAACGGCCGGTGCAGGTGCATCCGAACGCAGAAAAGCATAGTGGCCTTTGCGGTTTTTGTTAATTTTATAGGCCATTGTTTTGATGCCCCAATACTCGTGATCCACGAGTTTCCCACCGTTATCGGTAAGAACTGCACCAAAATGTTCGATGAGGCCTTCGGCTTGCGTGTTGGACAGATCCTGACGCGCAATCATCACATGCTCATATAGTGGCATGTATACTCCAATTCATATCAAAGCGTATTTCAAAGCGTGGGCCAAACCCTTGCCACGACCCACCCACGAGAGACTACGCTGGTTTGCAAATTATGCGACAAGGAAGCCGCCTTATACATCGCTGGGCCACTGATGCAAGACACATTGGTCAGGGCTGTGTGACAAGGTGGATGCCGCGGGATCAGCGGGCAAGTCGCCAAAATGAACCACCCGCGCCCAAGTTTCGTCAACTTTGGCTGCGACACACAACTACAAGAAGAGCCTTGGAGGAAAAACAATGAACGCAATTGCCAATAAAGAAGAGTTCGCAGAGAAAACCACACGCGAACCATCGGTATCAGCGGGTGAAACCTATTGGGGGTATATTCTACGCAGCCAAAACTGCGACCGGACATTGGCGATATTGATGCAATGGACAGCGGCGTTTGTCGGTGTTTCGTTATTGTTTGCGGCATTCGGGTTCTGGACATTGCCGGGGTCGGCTATTTCATCGGACATACTCGGCTTCAAGCTGGGGATATCCACGATAATGGGGATTGTTGGCACGACACTGGTCTGGTTTGCCTCGCATGGCACAGAAAATGAATTCCAGGTAGATCTGGCGCGGTCGGAATTGCGCGAGGTATTGCGCAACAGACAAGGTAATGCACGGGTTCTGAGCCGGGCAAAGTTCGAGGAAATCGACGCGGTATTTATTGACCGTGCGACCACTGAACACGGCAAGTCGCGTCTTATGTTACGTTTGGCGGATTCGGCACAGGCGATCGAGGTTGCCATTGATTATGAGGAACATCTGACCCGCCTTCGAGATCGTTTGGCCTATGATATTCTGGGCAAAAAAGCGCCGATACGGGCCATGGAAAATCGCGGATTTATCAAGAGCGGGGCAGAGGGTGTGATCAAGCCGGAAATGGTTGCCTGATCACCGTGTAGATTCAGTGCCCCGATGCTGTTCATTTGCGAACACAAACTGTTGAACCATAGCATATTGCCCTAACGCCGCGCAGCGTCGACACTGGGACCCATCGCAAACAGCAAATGGGAAACTCAGATGAAAACCACATTAATAGCCGCTGCCATCGCCGCCGTGACCGCAACCACAGCCTATAGTGCGCCGGAAAAATACGTACTGGACGCCAGTCACAGCCAGATTGTTTTCTCTTATAACCACCTTGGATTTTCGACCACCTGGGGCATGTTCTCGGGGTTCGAGGGCGACATCATGTTCGATGCGGATGCGCCTGACGCGTCATCCGTTACGGTCTCGATGCCGCTGAAATCCATGCTGACGGGCTGGGAAAAACGGTTTGAACACTTCATGTCGCCGGATTTCTTTAATGCCACAGATGACAGCATGGTCAGCTTTACCTCGACTGCAATCGAGGTGACGGGAGACGCCACTGCGAAAATCACCGGTGATCTGACAATTGGTGGTGTGACCAAATCGGTGGTGCTGGACGCAGTTTTGAACCAGAGCGGCGACCATCCTATGGCAGGTAAGCCGTGGTTGGGCTTCAACGCCACAACCAAACTGCTGCGCAGTGAATTCGAGGTTGGCAAATTCGCGCCATTCGTTGGCGACGAGGTGGATGTGATGATCTCGATCGAGGCGATGAAGGCCGAGTGATCCAACAACATTTTATGAATAGGATTAGGTCGTCCCTGAATTCGGGGCGGCCTAACATTATTTTGAAGGCGTGTTTGAAGCGGGCGGTTGGCAGAATTTGATAAATGACGGCTTTGAGCCCAAACTACCGCATGCTGCAAGACGAATAGACGGCAGCAATGCGCAGGAAGTGTGCTTTGCAAAGTTACGTGGTGAGTTGCTCATTTGTGAACCCATTTCAGTAATGCTAATGGTGTAAAGGTATTTATTTTTGAAGGCCGCAACATGATTTTACTGAAATGCGCGTTAAAAAAGGCATCAAAGAAACCGTCTCCAATCATGATTCCATACACTGGTTCTATTGTTAAGAAACAAGATTACTACAGTGTGAATCTTACACGTAGTGGTCGAAATTTCCCTGACCTTTTGCTTCGTAAGTCGGGAAAGAGGGGCGTTGTTTGTAAACAGTGGATTGAGAGCGAGGGTGAACCTGCCGGTGGTCGGTTTTCGAAAAACATAATTATTCCTTGGAAGGATTTAGAAAATGCCAAAATGGAAACAAGGCATTATCTGATAGGCCATGAGTTTAGATATGATACCGCCCGCGCCCTTCTGTTACACTAGGGCTTGTTGAGATTCAGGATTCACATTTGGTGTAAGTTCTGATTCACTCC
>CAYYOF010000096.1:0-6501 GCA_964473185.1 uncultured Marinosulfonomonas sp.
ATAGTCGCGCCGTTTTAACCGATCTTGGCTTGGACGAAGCCGCTATAGCCAAACTATTAGAAGCCGGAATAATTTCCGACCCCCATACCTAAATCAACGAATACTCAGGGAGAAACCATGACTTACCAAATGACCGAAGAACAAACCCACATCCGCGATGGAGTAACGCGGATATGCGAACCTTTCGATGATGCCTTCTGGCTGGAACGCGACCGCGTTGGCGGCTTTCCCCACGAATTGCATCAGGCAATGGCCAAAGATGGCTGGCTGGGCATCGCCATGCCCGAAGAATACGGCGGCTCAGGTCTGGGCATTACCGAAGCGGCGATCATGATGCAGGCGATTGCGGAATCCGGCGGCGGCAACAGCGCTGCCTCGGCCATTCATATGAACATATTTGGCCTAAATCCGGTCGTCAAATTCGGCACCGACGATCAAAAGAAACGTGCCCTTCCGCCCCTGATCCGTGGCGAGGAGCGCGCTTGTTTCGGCGTCACCGAACCCACAACCGGCCTTGATACGACCAAGCTGAAAACCCGCGCCGTCAAGCAAGGCGACAAATACATCGTGCATGGTCAAAAAGTCTGGATTTCGACGGCACAAGTTGCGGATAAGATTCTGCTTTTGGCCCGGACCACACCGATTGAAGATGTGAAGAGTCCAACACACGGCCTAAGCCTGTTCTACACCAAACTGGACCGCGATTATGTGGATGTCCGCGAGATCGAAAAGATGGGCCGCAAATGCGTGGACTCCAATGAATTGTTCATCGACGGCCTGCCGGTTCCTGCCGAGGACCTGATCGGTGAAGAGGGTCAGGGGTTCCGCCAGATCCTGCATAGCCTCAATCCAGAGCGCGCGCTGGTCGCCGCAGAATCTGTTGGCATTGGCCGCAACGCACTGAAACGGGCCGCCCAATACGCCCGTGAGCGCGTTGTGTTTGGCCGCCCGATCGGCCAAAATCAGGGGGTCCAACACCCGTTGGCGGTCTCTTGGGCCGAACTTGAGGCCGCAAACCTGATGGCGATGAACGCGGCCACTCTCTATGATGCGGGCAAGCCCTGCGGCAACGAGGCCAACGCCGCGAAATACCTTGGTGCCGAGGCCGCTGTGAAAGCAACTCAAACCGCCCAGCTTACCTTTGGTGGCTTTGGTTATGCCAAGGAATACCATGTCGAAAGACTGGTGCGCGAGGCGATTTTGTTCCGGCTTGCGCCGGTGACGCCGCAGCTGATCCTGTCATTCATCGCAGAACACGCGCTTGGCTTGCCAAAGTCGTATTAAACTGACTTCGGGGGGCTTTTGCTCCCCGAATCGCTCCTGTCCAATTCAATGGAAAAGGTGCGTTATTGACGCCAATTCCCCCAAATTGGATGGTCCGCCACCCGTTTTGATCGGAAAATACGGTCAATAAAACCATAGATGTGCTGTTGAAGGGCAAAAGTCGCGCTTCTGATAATGCATATGTGTTGAAAAAACTGTGCTCACACAGCGCAATTCGGCTAAGAATCAAAAAAGGCGGCTGAAACCGGAGTTCCAACCGCCCATAATCGACGTAATATATCTAGCCACGCATGGCAGATATGCCCAGCACCCCTTGCGCCAACAGCATGGCCTGCAGTTGGTTGGTGCCTTCCGCAATCGTGAGGTGACGCACGTCACGATAATAGCGCTCAACCGGAAAATCACGGGTATAGCCAGCCCCGCCATGCACCTGCAACGCTGTTTCGCAAACCCGCAAAGCAGTATCACTGTTATAACGCTTGGCCATGGAGCAACAGCGTGACCGATCCGGCGCGCCACGATCCAGCGCGTCAGCCGCACGATAGGATAACAGCCGCGAGGTTTCGACCTGTGTCATCATGTCAGCGATCATCTGTTGCACCAGTTGGAAACCGCCAATTTTGCGTCCGAACTGTTCCCGTTCCCCTGCATAGCGCACCGCCGCATCATAGGCTGCCGTAGACAGGCCAAGGCACACAAACGACACAAAACAGCGCCCGATATTGAGGTAATGCTTGGCAATGGCAAAGGCCTCGCCCTCCTCGCCGATCATGTCGGCATCACTCAGGGCGACATCCTCGAATAACAATTCGCCCAGCGGACAGGAATTCATTCCCATGCTGCGCACTTCGGTGGTCGAAAACCCAGCCGCGCCGCGTTCAACGATAAAGGCCGAAACACCGGCATCTTTACCGGGACCAGAACGGGCAAACACCACGCCGAGATCGGCCTCGGTTCCGTTCGAAATATAAAGTTTGCGCCCATTCAACCGCCACCCATTGCCATCGCGGATGGCACGGGTTTCAACATTGCTGGCATCTGATCCGACATTGGGTTCCGTCAGCGCGAAAAATGCTGTTTTCTTGCCCGACACCAGATCAGGCAAATAGCGATCTCGTTGTTCCGGGGTGCCGCGTTGCGCCAAAATCAACAGCACCAGATTTGAAGTGCTGACAATACTGCGCAACGATGGCCAGACCTGTGACAGCTCGCACAACAGGGTGCAATAGGTGACAAAATCAAGCCCGACACCGCCTTGCTCCTCGGGCAATGTGCCGCCCAACAACCCGAACTCGGCCATTTTGCAAATCACCTCACGCGGGGGGAGCCGGTACGCGTCTTCATATTCTTCGACCATCGGGGCCACTTCGGCATCGAGGTAGCGGCGGAAATTTGCGCGTGCGACCTCCTGCCAGTCTTCAAGTTGGAATTGCATGGAGGTATCCTTTTATGGGGCGCAGATTCAGGGTTCGTCGCGGGCGAGGTCCGCCAGAATGGCAGCGCCGTGTTCACCTAACGCGGGTGCATGTTCGGCAAGCTCACCCATTCCGGCCATCGGCACAGGAAAGGCAATGACCTGTGATGTGCCGACCTGGCGCACCATATTACGGGCTTTCAGGTGCGGATCATCTGCCAGATCTTCCAATGAATTTACCGGTGCAAAGGGAACATCGTCGCGCTCGAAAATCTCGGCCCAATGGGCATAGGTTTCCTCGGCTATACGCTTTCTCATTGCAGTGGCAATTTCATCGGTGACAGCCGTGCGGTCAGCGTAACTTTCATACGCAGAACCGTCATACCCTTTCAGCCCAATGGCCTTGGTCATGCGGCGAAAGAAATGTGTTTCAAGTGCGCCGATGGTGATATATTTCCCGTCGCTCGTGGCAAAACAGCCATAGCCGGGGCGGCGCAGCAATTCGGCTTTGCCAATAGTTTTTCCTTCTTGGCGCGCCATGTCCCAGGCACCATATCGCGGCGTGACCCAGCTGGTAACAGCATCCGTAATCGACACATCCAGATATTGCCCCTGCCCCGATGTATCGCGCCCGCGCAAAGCGGCCAAAATCGAGATCATCGCATATACGCTGGCTGTCAGATCACCGATCGGCACACCTGAGGTGTATTCCGGCGGCCCGTCTGGATCGCCGGAAATCCCGACCGCCCCGGCCATCGCCGCATAATTCAGGTCATGTCCGGGCCATTCACGGGCTGGGCCGGTCTGGCCATAGCCGCTGATCGAGCAATAGATCAGCCCGGGATTGATCACCGAAAGTGTCGCATAATCAACACCAAGACGTTTGGTCACACCGGGGCGATAACCTTCGATTAACACATCCGCGCGCTTGGCCAGTTTTAGAAAAATGGCGCGGTCATCTGGCTCTTTCAAATTCAGAACAATGCTTTTCTTGCCGCGATTGACGGCTAGGAACATGCCGGGATGCATGCTGCGCACCCCGTCGCCACTGGGGCGTTCAACCTTGATCACCTCGGCCCCCATTTCAACGAATTGCTGGGTCGCAAAAGGACCAGGGAGCAGTTCGGTCAGATCCAGAATGGTGAGACCGGCAAGAGGCGGGGAGACCGTCATTTTTTTGCGCCTTTTCCAAATCCGGCAAGTTCGGCAGAATCGTCCTGATCAAGGATCAGATCCCATATTTTCTGCCCCTGCGGGTTCACCAATTCTTCCATCAGATGCGCCAGCAATCCCGCCGAGCGCCCGATCAACGCAAAGGCCCGCGCCCAGATTGCCTCTAGCCCCATATCCGAAACAGTTGCCCCCACTGCTCCCGCTGCATTGATCGGCAGCAAGCGGCCAAATTCTTCCTCCGCAGCTTTTTCAATCGCCACCAGCAAACGCCAGTGTTTGCCGTCAAATCCGTTTTCGCCTGCCAGGCGATGCAAAGTTGGCGTACGCGGATCGCCATGAATATGGATCGGATGACCCAGCCCGGGCAGAACACGGCGCTCGGCGCGGAATTTTTTCACCACTGTGCGGGCGTGCGCGGCAAAATCTTCGTCACTGCTGTCCATGTCCAGATCACCGATCTCGTCTTGGGTGAACTGTGCTGCGTTCTGCATGGTGCCAAGGAAATGATTGCCTGCGCCCAGCAATCCGGCCGCCACAGCGCCTTGCAGGGATTCGGGGGCACCAAGGATGGTCATGCGCGCGGAAATCGCACTCGGGGTCAGCCCATGATCGGTAGCGGTAACGATGATCGCATTGGTCATTCTGCGGGTCGGCGCATCCGGTTCCTTGCCCGTAGCGGCAAAAAATATCATGTCGATAAAATCCATCTTGCCGATCACGTCTTCGCTCAGATTACGGCCCCGAACGTAAATGTTTTCAACGGTGGTAAAACCGATTCCGGTTTTGACAGCCTCAGTTTTTGCAGTCATATTCTTTCTCCTGTTCTATTCTTCATTTTCCGCCCGCACGATCAGCGCATCCAGCGCCACCACACCGTCTGGTCCGGCCAGCACGGGATTGAGATCAAGCTCGACAATCTGGCCTTGGGTTCCCAGTTTTGAAACCGCCACCAAAACATCGGCGAGCGCTGTTTTGTCCACACCTTTACGCCCCCGCAACGGGCCAAGCAGGGCGTGACCGCGAATGTCGTCGATCATGCGCGCGGCTTCGGCAGGGCCGATGGGAACCGAACGATAGGTCACATCGCCAATTGCCTCGACAAAAATACCGCCAAGACCAAAGGAGAGAACGGGGCCAAAAGACGGATCATCATGCAAGCCAATCACACATTCCGTACCCGTCAGCGTTACCATCTGCTCAATCAGTCCGCGCTTCAGCATGATGTTTTGCGTCGCAAGCTGCGCATCCATCGCGGTCCAAGCCGCACGTACCGCTGCCGCGTCGGCCAGCCCGATGGCCACGCCTCCAGCCTCAGTTTTATGCAGCAAGCCGGGCACCAGCGCCTTAAGAACGACCGGATAGCCGATGGCATCTGCCTGCTCTACGGCCTCGGATGCGTTTGTAGCCACGCTGCCACGCGGGGTCGCAATGCCAGCACCAACCAGAAATGTCTTAGCGGCAGCTTCATCCAATACGTCTTGTGGCAGCGCTGCCACTGCACTGGCATCCGGCGTATCGCCTGCTTGCCAGTTGCCACGCCAGATCAGGCGCTTCATCGCCTTTGCCGCCTTGCCCAGACTATGAAACGGGTTAATCCCGGCGTCATTCAATGCGCGGTAGCCCTTGGCGTCATAACCCGCCATCCACACCGGAACAAACAGCGTATCGCCCCCCGAAAGCGCAATGACATCTGCCGCTGACAGGTCGGTTATTCCGCCGTAATTGGCCGGAGTCGGCAACAACACGATGTCGGTATCCGGATCCTTGGCCACCAGCTCCAGACAGTTGCGATTCATGTCTTCAATAGTGAAAACTGCGGTGGTCAGGTCCACCGGATTTTCCACAGCTGCGTAAGAGGGTGCCAGCGCTTTCAACGCCGCAACGGTTTGGGGTGCAAAGTCTGAGAGCGTCAGCCCCGCGGCCCCGACCATGTCAGCCGCCAAGGCTCCGGTGCCACCTGAAAAGGAGTAAACGCAAATGCCTTTGCGCTTGCGGATTCCGGCACGGGCAAACAGGGCGGCGGTGTCGATCAGTTCGTCAATATCATTGACCTCGACAATACCGTGTTGGCGAAACAAAGCGCTGGTAACAGCGGCCGATCCGGCCATAGCGGCAGTGTGTGACTGGGTGGCTTTGACGCCATATTCCGACTGTCCAACCTTCATCGCGATGATCGGCTTTCCAGCTTTGGCCGCAACCTGTGCTGCCGCCAGAAAACGCGGCCCGTCGCGCAGGCTTTCGGCCAGTACCGCAATCACCGAAATATCGGGATCTTGCGCCATGTAATGCACGAAATCACCCAATTGCAAATCGGATTCATTGCCCGTCGAGGCCCAAAGCCCAATACCGATATTGCGTTCGCTCGCTTGGATGAAAGAGCGCCCCAACCCGCCACCTTGCGTGACCAGTCCGATTTTACCGCCCATCTTGTCGTCTTTGAATACAGGCGAAAACGTCAGCCCGATGCGGCGGTTGATATTGCTGAGGCCCGGCACGTTCGGCCCATAAATCCGCATTCCCGAAGCCTGAGAAATGGCCTGCATTTCAGCCTCGATCAATTTGCCCTCTTCACCAGTTTCGGCAAAGCCCGAGGTAAAGACCACCGCAAACCGTGTGCCTGCATCGGCCGC
>CAYYOF010000096.1:6511-10166 GCA_964473185.1 uncultured Marinosulfonomonas sp.
CGCATCTCGAAGCGCCCCAAGCACCCGATTGGCAGGTACGCAAACCATCGCCACATCCACGCCGCCCTTTGGCAGGCTGGCCATATCGGGATAGGCCTTCAACCCTAAAATCGTGTCGCGTTTCGGGTTGACTGGATAAATTTCCCCTGTGAAATCCGAATGTTGCGACAAGTTTATCAGCGCGTCACAGCCAACGCTGCGCGTTCGATCACTTGCCCCGATAATCGCCACGCTTTGGGGCGCAATCAATCTGCTCAGGTCCGGAAACACATAGGTCATAGATCAACCCTGATCTGCCGGACGACGCAGCATCAACAGTTTCCAGACGCCTTCCAGCACGATTTCACCGCGCTGGTTGGTCACTTGACGGCGGAACGAAACAATGCCGCGGCCTGGCTTCGAGGTCTCGATTTTCTCCTCGACAATCACCCGAACACCAATAGTGTCGCCAATAAAACTCGGCTTGGGAAAGCGGCACTGCATGTCCAGCAAGCCCAGAAGGGAGCGCTCCATAAAGGTGTTTAGCAGCATCCTTGTGGACAGCCCCGACATGATCGAAACCACCAGCAAGCCATGCGCGATACGCTTGCCGAAATGCGATTTGGCCGCATATTCATCATCCACATGAAGTCGATTAAAATCACCGGAAAGGCAGGCAAAATTGGTGACGTCGGCATCGGTTATCGTGCGGGTCGGACTGTCAAAACTGTCGCCAATATTCAGGTCTTCCCAGTAAATCTGGCCATCTTTCAACGCTTGCAGATCAATCATGTCATTTTTTCCTTTGCATCCATATCCATTGCGAGAACCATCTGTTTCAGTTCGTCCTTCAAAACCCGTCCCGTCAGGTTGCGCGGCACCGCATCGAGAAACACGATCTGGCGGGGCTTTTTGTATTTATCCAACCGTTTTTCGGCGAAAGCAGTCACATCATCCGCTTGCAGACCGCTACCCGGTTCGGCAACGATCACGGCACAGATCAGTTCGGTCCAGCGGGGATCCGGCATTGCGATGCAATGGGCCTCGCGGATGTCGGGATGCTCGCTAAGCGCCTCGTCGATCTCGGGGGCGAACACATTGATACCACCACTTTTGATGATATCGCGCTTGCGTCCCGTGAACCACAACAGCCCGTCTTCGTCGATACGCCCCAGATCGCCCACCGTCACATAATCACCGCGCTGTGTGGTTTTGGTCAGGGCCTCGTCTTTGTAATAACCGTCAAACCGCGATTCACTGCGGGTGCAGATCTCGCCTACCTCGCCCTGCGGCACCTCGTTGCCATCGTCATCCAGCAATTTCAGATCGACCCCGAAAAACGGGCGGCCAACACAATTGCCCGACATGTTGTTGCGCAAATCCGCTGCCGTCAGGTTGGCATAAGGCCCTGCTTCGCTTGAGGCGGCATAGATCGTCAGCGCATCGCCGAATTTATCGAGTAATTTTCGCTTGAGGTCGGAATAAAGCTCGCCGCCGCCAGTTTGTAACGTGCGGATCGAGCTGAGATCAGTGGTTTCAAATGCTTCTTCATCGGTCAGGCGTTGCAACATGGCCGGTAACATCATGGTCGCGGTCAGTTTTTCACTCTCAATCAGAGAGAGTATTTGGGCTGCATCAAAGCTTGGCTGAAGATAGGCCGTTGCCCCCAGATAGAGCGGCAAAAGAACATAAGTGCAGCCCGCCGAAAGACAGATTGGAAGGGCGCACAGCGCGAGATCATCAGGGCGGAACCCCTGATCCAATGCGCGTTCTTCCAATCCAAAACGACTGCGCAGCGCCCCCTTTGGTTTGCCGGTAGTGCCCGACGTATGCAGCATGATTGCCGTGCCGTCCTGCCCTTGTGGCGGGTTGGGTTCGGTCGCATCTATCAGATCACCAATCAGCGGCAGGCCCGATGTCCCCGCACTGTCACCCAAGGCTAGTACATGTTTGACCAGTGGCTCAAACAGCGCAGCATGCTCCAGTACAGATTCTCCGAGCAACACCATTTTGGCATCCGCGCGCTGCACAACAAAGGCCATGACATCAACGCTGATGCGATAATTCACCGGCGCAGGGATCGCCCCCAGACCGGTGATGGCAAAATAGGCAGCCAGAAAATCTGGGTGATTTTCGGAAATAATCGCAATATTGTCGCCCGCAACAATCCCGCGCGCGTGCAGCACGGTCATCATCCGCTCTACACGATCGAAAAATGTCGCGTAGTTTTGCTTCTGACCGTTAAAGACCACCGCATCCTTATGCGGAAAACGCTGCGCGTTAAGCCGGAGCGCGTGCAGAAAAGTCATCGCCATCTTAAATTCTTCCTCGTCAGTTAAACGCAGACATGCCCAGAATTTCACGCCCGATAATCAGGGTTTGAATTTCAGAAGTGCCTTCGGGTATCAACGCACCGCGGGTGTCGCGGAAAATACGTTCAACCGGATAATCGGTGCTGTAGCCCAGCCCGCCATGCGCTTGCAGAGACATCGAAGCCACTTCATGCGCTGCCTCGCTGGAATAGAGCTTGGCGATGGAGCATTCCCGTCGCCCCGACAGCCCCTGATCCAGCGCATCCGCAGCACGCGCCGTCAGAGCACGCGCGGCTTCTGTGCGCACAGTCATGTCGACAATCAGTTTTTGCACCAGTTGATAGCGACCAATCTCTTTACCAAACTGCTTGCGGGTCTTCACGTATTCCGTTGCCAGATCCAGTGCCGATTGCGCTGCACCAACAGCACCCGCTGCCACATTCAGGCGGCCATAGTTCAGCCCTGTCAGGATCGCCTTCAGGCCTTGCCCTTCAGGCCCGAGCAGATTTTCCTTGGGCACACGTGCGTTTTGAAACGAAAGCTGCGACGTCGCAGAGGCCTTGATAAACATTGTACCAACGCGGCTGGCCTCGTATTCGGTCTCACTCGGGTCAACCAGAAACAGGCTTAGCCCGCCATCGCAAGTGTCCGAAAATGTGCGGGCAACCAGAATACCGATCTTGCCGTTAACACCATTGGTCGTCCACAGCTTGCCGCCGTTGATCAGCCAGTGATCGCCTTTGTCATCGGCCCGCGTCTGAACGCTGGCCACATCCGAGCCATGATCCGGTTCTGTGATCCCGACCCAAACCGGCAATTCGGCGCGCATCAAAGGCTCCAGCCACTTTTTCTTCTGGCGCTCGTCGCCCAGATGATAGAGCAGCCCCGACACGATGCTAACCGTATTCAAAAGTACGCGCATTGACAGCCAGCGATAGCCGGCCTCCTCCATCATCATCGCCCATGTCCGGTAACTCAGGCCAAAACCGCCCGCATCTTCGGGCAGCAACCCACCGAAATAACCGAATTCCCGCAGCTTGGGCATCAACTCGTCCCACGGAAAGGTACCTTTGGCTTCGGCTTCAGCTATCACCGCTTCGGTAACTTCGGCCTCCATAAAACGGCGCAGGCTGTCGCGCAGCATGCGCGCCTCATCATCCAGCCCGTCATTTACCTGTGATGTATCAACCAAAACGGCCTCCTGTAATGTGCAGTGTTTCACCCGAGATATATTCGGCGGCGTCAGAGGCCAGAAACACAACCCCATTGGCGATATCGCGTTCCTTGCCAAGGCGCGGCACAGTATTCAGCGCCAGCGATTTGTTTTTGACCGTTTCATAGTTGGGCAGGGATTCGATCATTTC
>CAYYOF010000097.1:0-6504 GCA_964473185.1 uncultured Marinosulfonomonas sp.
ACAGAAAACGCAACGTTCTGCATCAATGGAAACACCCTGTGGGTTCGGGCCCCTGACGGCCGCCAATGTATGCAGGCAACGGCAAACTAGCCCTTCATATTCGCCTCGAATGTAAACGCGTCGGGTATCCCGCCCGCATCCCCGTCCAGCACCAGATCCGCCATAACCTCGCCCACCTTCGGCGCCATGCCAAAGCCGATCTTGAAACCGCCATTGGCAATGAAATGCCCGTCGCGCCCCGGATACGCGCCCAGCATCGGGGCCAGCTTGCGCCCGCGCGGGCGAACCCCCGCCCAACGTTCCAACTCTTCGGCCCCTGCCAGAAACGGAAACGCCGCAATAACCCGCTCCAAAAAGGCATCCAGTAATCCGTCCACCGCCACCGGATCATCCCAATACCGCTCGCTGGTTGATCCAACCGCAACAGTCCCGTCGCTATGTGGCACCACATAAATCCCGTCAGAAAACAGCTGCGGCACATCCCCGGCATCATAGCGCAGTAACGCAGACTGCCCTTTCACCCCATTGCCAATCTCGGTGTCAAACTCCTCTGACAGCGCCAGTAAACCGCGATACCCCGTCGCCCAAACGACTTTGCCCTCAGCCACACCTTCACCAATGACAATTTCGCCCCCCAGCGCCACCACAGCCCCCGCTAAACTTGCCGCGGCCCCACGCGGCTGCATTCGTGCGCTCAACGTGTCATGCACCAGATACCCCGTCGGGCTTTCCGGTGCCCACGCGCCATATTCCGCACGCTCAACCACCCGCCACTCAGCCATCCCACGCCACATCTCGCGCGCGTAATCTACCCGCTCATAGGCCAACGCCAGCACCCGTTCAGACGCAACCGGATGCAATCGCCCGATCCGCCCATATCCTGATGAAACACCAGACAACCGATCTACCTCGCGCCAATGCGCCTCGGCCATTGCCAGACTCTGATACTGAAACTCTTTCTTTGCATCCCACCGCTCGGGCGTATGCGGGGCCAGCGCCCCGACCAACCCACCGCTTGATCCAGCGCCGATACGGTCCACTTCGATCACCCGCACCTTGACCCCGCGCACAGCGACAGCATAGGCCACCGATAGCCCGAAAATCCCTGCCCCCATCACCGTCACATCTACCATTGCCAAACCGCCTTGCCTCTTTCATTGTTCCGCAGGTTATGACCCATTCAAGCGACCATATCCAGACGGCAGAATTAACGTGGCGCGATGGCACCTTGCCCGTCAGCACGCGCTTTGATGATCCCTATTATTCACTTGAAAACGGGCTTGCCGAAACCCGTCATGTTTTTCTTGCCGGCAATGATCTACCCGCCCGCTTTGCATCCGATTTCCACATTGCCGAACTCGGCTTTGGTACCGGTCTCAACATGTTCACAGCACTACTGGAATGGCGCACAGCAGGACTGAAAACTCCGCTCCGCTTCGCCAGTTTCGAGGCCTTCCCGATGTCTGCCTCGGACATGGACAAAGCCCTACGAGCCTTCCCCGAAGCCCACGCCATCGCCGCTCCATTCCTGACCGAATGGGCCAACGGCAAACGCTATGTCGAAACGGATGACCTAATCGCCGACATCATCATCGGCGACGCCCGCGTAACTCTGCCTGCTTGGGACGGCACAGCGAACGCATGGTTCCTCGACGGGTTTTCCCCTGCGAAAAACCCCGAATTATGGGGTGATGAACTGCTTGCCGATGTCGCCAGACATACCGCACCAACCGGAACGCTCGCCACCTATACCGCCGCCGGATTTGTACGCCGCGGCCTTGCATCCGCGGGTTTCACCGTCACCAGAACCACGGGGTTCGGGCGCAAACGACACATGACCACAGCGGTACTAACATGAACCAACAAAACACCCGCCTTGGTATCTGGCTGATGATCGCCACCACTTTTGTGTTCTCTGTGCAGGACGGCATCTCGCGCCATCTTGCAGGTGAATATAACCTCTATATGGTCCTGATGATCCGCTACTGGTTCTTTGCGGCCTTCGTCCTCACCATCGCCGCCCGCGCCCCCGGCGGCATCCGCCAAACGGCCCGCACAACACAACCATTCCTGCAAGCCTTCCGCGCTCTGCTATTGGTCGCCGAAATCGCCGTAACGGTTCAAGCCTTCGTGCTGCTCGGCCTTGTCGAAACCCACGCCATATTCATCAGCTACCCGCTTCTGATCGCCGCCCTGTCCGGCCCGATCCTCGGTGAAGCTGTCGGCTGGCGGCGTTGGGCCGCTGTCGGCATCGGCTTTGTCGGCGTGCTGATCATCCTGCAACCGGGCGTCACCGTGTTTCAACCCGCCGCCATCATCCCGCTGATCGCCGCCCTGATGTTCGCGCTTTATGGTCTGCTAACCCGCTACGCAGCAAGGCGCGACACCGCCGCCACCAGTTTCTTCTGGACCGGCACCGTGGGCGCGCTTGGCATCACGGCTGTGGGACTGTGGTATTGGGAGCCAATGATCCCATCTGACTGGATATGGATGGCCGCGCTCTGTGTCACAAGCGTGCTCGGCCACTGGCTGCTGATCAAATGCTACGAGGTGGCCGAGGCCAGCGCAGTGCAGCCCTTTGCCTACCTGCAACTGGTCTTTGCCTCCACCATCGGCATCCTGATCTTCAATGAAACCCTGCGCCTGAACGTGGTCATCGGTGGCGCGGTCGTGGTCATGGCGGGCCTGTTCACCCTATGGCGCTCCCGCACAAAAGTTCACTAACCCACCCCCTTCTTCTTGCCTTAAATACCTGCCGCGCGCAGCGCCTTAAACCTCTTCACTTCTTCTTGCGCCACGTCGCTAGCCACGCGCCGATCCGCCCGAAAAACCCGCTGGCACGTTCTTTGGCTGCATCGGCATGATCATCAACCTTGTCCCAAACCTCGCCTGCATCCTCTAGCAACGGATCAACCGAACGTTCCCTAAACTGCCGCCACATCGCGCGAATAAAGAAATAGGCAACAATCAGGAATATAAAAAAGAAGATGTTGAACCACGGAATAATCCGCACGTCCGGCCCTGCAATACTGCGAACCCCGATGGCATTCGGATAGATCGAAAAGAATTTGTTTCGCCAACCATAATGGGTGATTACCACCCACTGCTCTCCGCCAGTTACCGAAACCGCCGCCGCGGCCTCGGCTTGCAAATCCGAGCTGTCAAACTTGAAATACGGCGGCCAGATCCAGCCGGTATCCTCGTTGCGATACACCATCACCCCGCGCGCATCACGCGGGATAAACCCTAACAGAAATGTTTTCTGCCGCTCTGTATATATAAACCGGATATCGCGCGTTGCATGCTCGGCGGCACCACTGTCCGCCTGCGCATAAAACATCCGGTTAAACGTGGTGAAATCCTGCCGGATCACCTCGGTTGAGGTCACCCGCGCAATGTCATGCTGCGGCAGGACATAGTGCAACAGCCCGAAAACAAACAGCAGCGGCAGCACCTTCAATATGATTTTAACTTTGCGCATTTCAAACCTCACTGGGTGTTCGTTAGATAAAGAATAACCGCCACAAAGATTGGCGGGATGACATAGACAAACACGATCAGCTTCTTGCGAAAGCCGCTTTCATATTCGACCATGCCTTCGTTTATATAGACATCCCGCGCCGCTGCATCACCCCCCTCGGGCGGATTTGCGTCCCATTCTTTTTCCAGCTTCTCGCGCCGGATAGACCGCGAAAAGATCGAGATCGCGAAATAAACCACGCTCAGCCCAACAAATCCCAGCACAATTAACCGGATTAATCCCATTTTAATTCCTCCTCACCGCGCCCCACGGGCCGACCAATTCAATCAAATCCTCGGGCTCGGGCATTGCCACGGGTTCTTCCATCGGCTCGCCCTCCCCGAACAACGCCGCGCGCGCGCCTGCCTTGTCCACCTGATATTCCCGCTCCAGAAATTCCGCAACGAAGGTCTTCTTGGCATCCGGCCACGCCGAATAGGAATGGTAAAACCGTTCCTTATGGCAAATGAACAGCTGGCGAATATCCATTGGCGTTAACGCTGCCAACAGCATATTCACCAAATCCCTGTCCGCATGGGGTTTGGAGCGCAGCGTATAGAAATACGCCGGATGGTCCGATGATATCCGTGGCCAGTTCCCGCCCGATTGCGCCCAGCGCAACAGCGCCGCCAACCCGTGAAATTCTTGCGGCAAATCACTCGCGTACTTCCGCGTCAGCGCCCGGATATCGCGCCGCGTCGCCCCGCTCAAATCCTCATCCTTTGCCGCCGCCACATCGACCGTAATAAAATCCATCTTCTGCTGCAAAATCGCCGCCGCATCCACGCCCCGCGCCTTCACTATCGGCTCCACCAGATCGTTCAGCTCCAGAAAAATCGCAATCTCGTTCCGGTCGTTAAAATCAAACGTATAATCAATCGGCAGCTTGCCCAGATCCGCCTTGCCGCCCGCGCAAATCGCCGCCGAGTGTTCCATCGTGCGAAACAAATAGATACCGCCAAAATGTTTGGTCCAGAAATTATCCTGACTAAACGTCATCTTTTTCAACTGTAAAGGTGCCCGCGTTACATCGCCGGTTTTCTTGGCCAACCCGATCATTTGCGCGATCAGCACATCATCCCACCACGCATCATCCTCGCGCTTGAACCGCTCGATCTTGTCCGCCAGCGCTTGCGCCGATTTCACATGCGCCTCGGTGGTATCCGCCTCGATCGTCACTTGGCGAATGTCAAACAACCGCACCGCTTCCTCGACCGAATAGACCGAGTTCAGCAACTCCCCCGCCACCGCATCCTTGGCAGTCAGGGCAAACAACTGCGCCTCGTTCTCTTCAATGAATTGGCGCAATATCCCGCGCGAGGTGGAAAACTGCGCATTCAACAACGGGGCGGTTTTCTGCTCGGTGGTCAGCAGAATAAACTGCCGGTTACAGCCCCCCTCGTTCAAATACAAATGGTCCTTCAGACTATCGCCGACCTCGGGAGAATACCCCGAAATATCGACATGAAAAGACTTCAGCCGTGTCTTCTTCCCCGTCAACTGTTTCAGCGCACGGTTATACCGCTCGACCAACGCGGGCGAGGAAATACGGATCAGATTGCCAAACATCAGACCGCGTTCAATTAGACGTTTCATACTTCCGGCCTCCATTTCTGCGGCTGCATCGCCAGCACCACCAGCACAATCGGCCCCCAGACCATCGCCGATAGTAACCCCAGCCGGATCAGCCCTGCTGACGAGGACATATAGTATTCCCCGTTGGCCGCGATCGCCACTATATCATTCGGCGGGCGGAACATGGCGAAATATGTAACGCTGATCACCAGCAAAACCAGAAACGAGATCAGCAGGTTCCAGAACAACCCATACCAGCTCTGCGGAAAACTCCGCGCCATGGTCAGCGGCAGCAACGCCGCCAACACCGCGATCCCCGCTACCGGCAGGATCATCGAGGACCAGTGGGAGAGAACGTTAATCGGGGTCACTTAGGTTGCCTTTTTTCCTAGAGGGAAATCCATCACGCTTCCTTTTATAGTTCCAAAGCGCGAAAACTGATGCGGACGGCGCAACGGCTACCCAAATCAACAATGATACGAATGAAGCAGAAGCAATTGCCGTAGCATCATAACCAAACCAAAGTGTTTTCTCTGTATCAGCATTAATGCCTAATATCGCCAAATAAGCCACGATGAACGTTAGCGATGCCAATACAGCTAACACTGCACTGGGCAAAGCCTTTATCTTACGCTGTAGTAAATTGTATTGAAGCATGTAAACCAAGCCAAAAACCAAGGTATTGGGAAGGATTAAAATGAGTATGTCAGCGATAGAGTGATTCATTTCCCCTCCAGATACCGCCGCTTGGCCTCTTCCATCCGGTCCATATCCCGCACCGCATTGGCAATCGCGATCTCGTCCGATTTATCGGCATAGCGGAACTCGGAATCCGCATAGCGGTTGATCTCCTGTATCACCATCTCGACCGTAATCGGCTGGGTCATCTCGGTGATCATCCCCAGCTTTTCATCATATGGTTTGAACAGGAACAGATCAGGCTCCTCCATCCATTCGTCCGGCAGCTCAAAATCCATCGCCCGCACCTTGACCGCATCGGTGATGTTCTTGATCGCGCGTCCCGTGAACCGCTCATCCGCCTCCTGAATCCCCTTAAGGTAAGCCCCCAGTTTGGCAATCGTATCCAGCGCACCGATGTCTTTTGACACCTTCTCAAACACTTCAAGCAACCCGCCTTCATGCGGTTTCGAGTACCCCTCGAATGAGGCTGCCACCGCCTTCTTGATCTCTTGTGCGGCGAACAATTCATGATCCCCCACAGGGATCGAATGGTTCTTGCCCATCAGCAAATGCAGAATATCAATGTAGTCCTCACGGGTTTGCGGCCCATCCACCAAAAACCGAGCCCCCGCCCGTTGCCGCAACGCATCGTCGACATTTTCAGGGTAGTTAGAGAACATCCCGAAGGTGCAATTCCCCCGAACCACCGTATTGGCCCCCGCAAAACT
>CAYYOF010000097.1:6604-10154 GCA_964473185.1 uncultured Marinosulfonomonas sp.
AACGCCGCCAGCCCTGTGATCTCGGCAAACCCTTCGCCCACCGCCAGCGCAATCGCCAGCGCGCGGCGCAGGTTGTGCATTACATTGGCTTGCAGCGGCGATACCAATGGGTCGTCCCCGTCGCTCGCCTCGATCCGCTCTAACAACCGAACCCCCTCGGGCCGCGCGGTAGAGCGCGTCACCAACCCCGGTGTGGTGCTGCGAAACCGCCGCCGTGTGCCGATGCCCGCTGACTTCTCTTTCGCCTCGGAAACCTTGGCCTTGGCAATCCGCGGCGTATGATCCAACCCGTCCAGCATCCCCGCTGCCGCGTCATAATGCTTGCGAATGTCCGCCTCTCGCAGTTCCATTTGATCCGAAGGCATGCTCATAAATCATTCCTCATTTTCGTTCTCTAAATATCCCCGCCGGAGGCATAGAATCTCTAACGGTAGCTCAGCACTCGCCCCTGCGGTGACACCACAAACTTGCGCACCGAATTAAACCCCTTGGGCTTTTTCTCTTCCAACACCTGATACGGTTTCTGCGGCAGGATGATTGCACGTTCAGTCCGCGTCGCACCGGTGTCCGCCCCGTGGCCAGAAAATGGATCCAGCGCGAAAATCTGCCGCTCCACGGTGCCAAACCAGCCGGATTTCTCTTCCACAACCCGCTCGCTTTCCAACTCTTCCATGGTCCACGCCAGTGCCCAATCCTCGCCCGCAGGTGCGTCCGCCTCTTCCAGAACCTCGCGCAATGGTCCCGTCTGCTTTGTAAATGCTGATGAATACATCGGCCCCACATGGAACCGGCGCAATCGTTTCGGGTGCAGATCGTCGAAATCCTCGTCAAACCCTTTGGCAATGGTCAACAGCTTCAACCCCCCCAACGCCTGCGCCATCAGATGTGCTTGGGCTTCGGGCCAGCGGCGCTGATCTTTGGGCAGGGCGGTTGATCCGGTATCCTCGACCTCCAACAGGTAAATCACCGGCAGGTTCACTTGGCTGTCATACACCGCCCAATGCACCAGATAGCGCCGCCGATCCGCCCCGTCATTGCCCTGCCATACCGCCTCGGGGTCATTCTGTGGCCAGAACAATTCGCCCTTTTGCAGCTCTTCATAGTATAGGCGCTGTGACATCGCATATTGCAGCTTGGTCGGGATTTCCAGATCGCCCACAATCTTGCGGATCATCTCGTCCTTGATCTCACCCTTTGCGGGCATATTACGCAAATGCCGCTCGGCCTGATGCGCGTCATTGGCCATGGTCATCAGCTCTTGGGCGATGGGAAAGCCGCTTTCGACACGGTCAAAATCCAATTCCCCCGCCATCGGCCCCGCTATCCGTCCCGTCATCAGGTATTTGTTCGACAGCGCCTGAAACGTGCGCGACAGCCCCAGAATATAACGGCCAAGGATCGCCACATCCGCCTTGCTTAGCCGCCCCTCGGATTCCATCGCGCCGGCCACCCGCGCCATATGCGTTGTGATTTTGTCAAACTTGGCAAAATACCGCCGCGCCGTGAGAGCATCGTTTAGCTGGGCGTGGTCTTGGGTGAGGTTAGACACAACCATAAAGGACTCCAGACAAACGTAGAGGTTTTTTCTCAGTCATTTTCTGAACGGTTCAAAATTGAATCCACCTCACCCGCGATCCCAGATTCTTCAAATTCTTGCATTGCAACTATCATCGTTCGGGTAGCTTCCTCAAAAAGCTCTTGGTCCAAACTATTAAAGGGATAAAGCCTTCCGTTCACTTCTATTTCACTCAAAATATTACCCAAACAAATTACATAAGTACTCTTGTTATGAGCCATGAATCCTAGCTTGGAAATTTCATTTGAAAATGCAAACGCAGCGACAGAGACCTTATGAGGTCTTTGACCAAACCTTCCATCAAAGTAGTAAGGATATTCGTCCCAAGCTGTTCCAATTAATTTGTTTGCAGTTTTCGCTGGGTCATCGTCAAATAGTATTGATTTTTTTTGTATTTCCAACAAGTTTTGAACGACAACAGCAGCTTGGCTTTTTTTGAAGTTATCTTTTACAGCCTTGAAAAACCCCACTTAAACCTCCCTAAATATATTGCTGGATGACACGCCAATTAGCGAACAAATTCTTATCTATCCGCCATACAGGTTCTTGTCATGCTTCTCGACAATCTTCGAGAACCGCCGCGCGAACCGCTCGTCCGCCTTGGCCTTTTGCTCCAACACCTTGCGGGCAAACACCATGTGGTCCTCATGCGCTTCCATCATGTCGGCCATCCGCTGATTGGTCGCCGTGCCAATCGCCGCCATCGCCGCTTGGGCCTCCTGATCGGTTTCAACGCCGATTTCATTGATCCTATGCGCCACATCCTGCTGCTGCGCGGTTTTCAGCGATTTGGTCAACGCATCATACAGAACCACCCGTTGTTTGGTGTCTGTTTGCAGCTTGTTGATCAAAACCATCTGCGTCGCCGCTTGGTTTTGCAATGAATCGATCCACGTCTTGCCAGTCTCGATATACCGCTCCAAGGTTTGGCTTTTGGCCAGCTTGACCTGCTCGTCCTGCACCATTTCGTTATAACCCGAGTTCATCTCGGCCAGCTGGGTTTCCAGCTTGGTCCGCGCCGCCGCATCCTGCTCCACCGAAATTTTATTCTCGAGTTCAATGATTTTCGGATCCAGCGCCAAAATTTCGGCGCGTAACGTTTCCAAAAGACCCACAGTCAATTCGCGATCATCCAGTGTCTCGGTCAGGTTCACCGATACCTTTTCCTTTTGCACGTTCAACTCGGCCAACTGGCCTTCCAGCAGCCTGACGATCACGTCAGATTTGGAAATTAAATCCTGAACCTTTTCATCCACCGACGCCCCGCGAATACGTTCCTGACGCATCGAATCCGCCTTGGCCTTTGAGAATATGCCGATGAATGTCTCCATCCCCGTCTTGTTCCGCATCTCGTCAAAATCTTTGGAAAATCCGGCAGTAACGTCATCCAGACCCATGATCAGATCGGCAATATTGGCGTTCATCAGCTCGGTATGCGCATGCACATCCTCAAGCGTGGCGTTTTCGACATCAATGTTAATGCCTTTGTCCAGCTTGCTCCGCGCCGCATCAATACGGCTGGTGATGTCTGAAATTTTGCTTTGCGCTGCGGCAACCTGCTCTTGGGATTCTCTAATCTGGGCGTCGAAATTGGCCATTTTGGCTCCTCAATAATGAATACAATAAACGATATATGGGTGTTCTTACCTGAATTTTCAAAGCGGTAACATCCCGTTTTCGTCATTTGTTGCATTGCTGACCCAAGGCGGGGTCGTTAGATTTATGGCATGAATATAGCAACATCAGACCGACTCATCAAAGAAATTGAGACCCGTCGCGAGGCGTTGATCGAACTGACCCAACAGTTGATCCGCATCCCCACCCTAAACCCGCCGGGTTTGAAATACCGCGAGATTTGCACGTTTCTGGCCGAACGTCTGGGCCAATCCGGTTTCAAAATCGAACTGATCCGCGCCGAGGGGGCGATTGCCGACAGTGACGAATACCCGCGCTGGAACCTGATTGCCCGCCATG
>CAYYOF010000098.1:0-10033 GCA_964473185.1 uncultured Marinosulfonomonas sp.
ATTGGCGAGAAAATTCTACTTCCGCATCCCCTTAGTTTCGGGGGGGATTACCCCGAGATTTTAACTCCACAAGGCGCACGCCCGATCAAGGATCTGAATGTCGGTGATTTTGTCATCACCCGCGACAACGGCTTGCAAGCTATCCGCTGGATCGGCACACGCACGGTTCCCGCGCTGAACAAATTTTCCCCGATCCGGTTTGCGGCCGGATCATTGCCAAACCTGACACGCCCGTTGCTGGTTTCGCCACAGCATCGCATGCTGGTTAGCAACCATCGTAGCGAGCTGTATCTGGGCGAGAGCGAAGTGCTGGTCAGCACCAAGCATATGGTGAACGGTACATCCATCACCCGCGAGGTGGGCGGCGAAGTCACCTATATGCATATGTTGTTTGACCAACATGAAATTGTCTATGCGGATGGCACCGCCTCCGAGAGCTTCCATCCCGGTGACATCGGTCTGCACGCAATTTCAGGCAAAGCCCGTGACGAGGTGTTCAGCATCTTTCCGCAACTGCGTTCGGATACGTCGGCTTACGGCAATACCGCCCGCAAATGCCTGCACAAGCATGAGGCGTTAATGGTTGCCTAACCACTGCTCGTAGTCCGAAACCAGCAGGTGGGTCGGGGATACATCTTCGTCCACCTTGGCAAAGCGGGCAATCGGTTTGCGAAACACATTGTCGGTCTCGTCGTCGTTGACGGTTGAAACCTCGCCAATCAGCACATCACCGCCCTCGCCCCAGAAGGCGTGCCAGTCACCGGGCATCAGGGTGACGCTTTCGCCAGGGGGCAGCATCAGGATTTCGCCCGCTGCAAAGGGCCGCGCAACCCCGTCGCAAACCACAGTGCCACCTGCAGTTTCGTCAAAATTGCCATCCGCGTCCGAGCCGAACAGTTCGACCGCCAGCGTCGCACCTCCACGGTTGATGATGTCCTCAACCTTGATCACATGGGTGTGCATCGGGCTGATCTGGTCTTGGCGCGAAATCAGCAGCTTTTCGGCGTAACACATGCCGCCCCCGCGTTGCAGATCGGCGAGCCGTCCGTTGCGCAGGGTGAACAGGAACAGGCCCATCGTATCAAACTTGCCCAGCCCGTAGTCGGTAATATCCCAGCCCATCCTTGCCGCGATCACCGCATTTGCACGGGGTGCATTGGCCTTGAATTCATCCGGCGACCAATAGGCAAACGGCGGTAGGGTAAAACCGAAATGGCGGATCATATCGTCCGCTGATGCCATGATTTCGTTGATGGTCGAGCGTTTCACCGGATCATTCCCCTTGCCTATAGCGTTTCGACTTTACCTTAAATCATAAAGCAACACATTACGCGTTTGAGCGTTAGCGAAAGGCAGCTTAATGTGTTTCAAACATAAGTCGAATTGCTTTAACAGTTCCATGCAACATAGGCGCACAAATCGCACACCGGCAAGCGGGGATGTTCAGTTTATGCCGTTGGCCCGCTGAAGCGCCCTGACATAGGCGATAATTGTGCCGACTTCGGCGTCGGTAATCCCCTCGACCGGTGGCATATTCCCGAACCGCCAATGGTGTGACCGAACGCCGTTGCGCGCCGCCATCAGAAATGCGGCGTCGCCGTGGTGTGATGGCTCGTAAATCTTGTGCACCAATGGCGGGGCAACCCCGACCTGCCCGACAGCATTTTCCCCGTGGCACGATGCACATTTGGCAACAAAGGCCACTTGCCCCAACGCGGCTTTGCCCTCCAGCTCGGGCACAGTAACCTCGACAATGGCGCGGCCTTTGGCCACGTCACCTGTTGCAGGCACGACTTGCGGTTTGTTGTAGGATGTATAAATCAGCGCGCCGAAACCGGCCACTGCCAGCACCGCGATGCCGCTGCGTAAATTCTTGTTCATATCGCCCTACCTTACTGTTGCCGTCTGCAGACTGTGCAGCTTCCAGTTAGTGGAGGGTCAAGCGGTTATTGCGCCTACATCACGCAGATTTCAACGCAGATGTTCGCCCAGCGGCCCAATCACGCGCCGCATCGCCGAAATGTTCAAACAGCGGCCGCGAAACCGGATCATTGCCCGCGTTATATTCCGGATGCCATTGCACAGCCAAGGTAAAGCCGGGCGCGTCGCGCACATAAGTAGCTTCGGGGGTGCCATCATCGGCATAACCGTCAATTACAATGCGCGGCCCAGCTTCTTTGATCCCCTGCCCATGCAAGGTGTTGGTCATCACGTTGGCATCGCCCAGTATCCGGTCAAATACCCCGCCTTTGGCAAAGCGCACACAATGGCGGTGTGCGAATTTTTCATCCAGCGTGCCCTCGGGCGGCATGCGATGGTTCATCCGGCCCTCAAGGTCGCGGATTTCAGGATAGAGCGTGCCACCCATCGCCACGTTCACCTCTTGAAAGCCACGGCAAACGCCGAAAAACGGCTGGCCGCGGTCCACACAAGCGCGGATCAGTGGCAGGGTGATTTCATCGCGGCAGCGGTCAAAATCACCGTGTGCTTTGGTTTCTTTTTCGCCGTATTCAGTCGGGTGCACGTTGGGGCGCCCGCCGGTGAACAGAAAACCGTCGCAAGCCTCCAGCAATTCGTCGACCGTGACATATTTCGGGCTGGTCGGGATCAGCAGCGGCATGCAACCGGCGACATTGCTGATCGCCTCAGTGTTCATCGTGCCGCTGGCATGAACTGTATAATCACCCTCAAGCGTGTTGAGGTTGGCGATAATTCCGATGATTGGGCGTGCCATATGTCTGACCTGTTGTTGATTGTCCTGTTTTCCATATACGACAAGACTCACCCCTCGCATAGCGCACGTTACGCACACCCAATGAGGTTTATGTGCGATTTCACACATGACGACCTTAAGGAAAGCCGCTTGCACCCCGTTTTGCATCGGTTACCCTAGCCCAAATTTCCAAAGGATGCCCGAAATGCCAAAAGACGCTGTCACAATCCACCTGTCCGATTACACCCCGCCCGCCTATCTGGTTGATACGGTGCATCTGACGTTCAAACTATCAGGCAGCGCTACGCGGGTGATCTCGAAAATCCATTTCCGTCCCAATCCGGAAACCGAAAACCGTGATTTTTTCCTGCACGGCGAGCACCTGACCCTGATCCGCGCCTCGATAGACGGCCAAGACTGCAAACCCCACGTGACTGACGAGGGGCTGACAGCACAAGTGCCCGATGCGCCCTTTGTCTGGGAATGCGAGGTCGAGATTGCGCCGGAAAGCAACACCGCCCTTGAGGGGCTGTATATGTCCAACAATATGTATTGCACCCAATGCGAGGCCGAAGGGTTTCGGCGCATCACCTATTACCCCGATCGCCCCGACGTGATGGCGGTGTTTACGGTGCGCATTGAGGGCGATTTGCCAGTGCTGTTGTCCAACGGTAACCAGACTGGCAGCGGGGATGGGTGGGCCGAATGGCATGACCCGTGGCCAAAACCGGCCTATCTGTTTGCGCTGGTGGCGGGCGATTTACGCAACCACGCTGACACGTTCACCACCATGTCGGGGCGCAAGGTAGACCTGAATATCTGGGTGCGGCCCGATGACATCGACAAATGCGCCTTCGGCATGGAAGCGTTGAAAAAGTCGATGACATGGGACGAGGAAATATACGGTCGCGAATACGATCTCGACCTGTTTAACATCGTTGCGGTGGATGATTTCAACATGGGGGCGATGGAAAACAAGGGGCTGAACATTTTCAATTCATCCTGCGTGCTGGCCAGCCCAGAAACTGCGACCGACGCCAATTTTGAACGCATCGAGGCGATCATCGCGCATGAGTATTTCCACAACTGGACCGGCAACCGCATCACCTGCCGCGACTGGTTCCAACTGTGCCTGAAAGAGGGGCTGACCGTGTTTCGCGACCAGTCCTTCACCGGTGATGTACGCGGCCACGGGGTGAAACGGATCAACGATGTGTTGCAGTTGCGCGGGCGACAATTCCGCGAGGATCAAGGGCCACTGTCGCATCCGGTTCGTCCCGCTAGTTTCGTTGAAATAAACAACTTCTACACCGCCACAATTTACGAAAAAGGCGCCGAGGTGATCGGCATGTTGAAACGGCTGGTAGGGAATGCGGATTACGCCCGTGCGCTGGATTTGTATTTCGAGCGCCACGACGGCGACGCCGCCACGATCGAGGACTGGTTACAGGTGTTCGAGGACACCACAGGGCGCGATTTACGCCAGTTCAAACGCTGGTATTCACAGGCTGGAACCCCGATCCTGACTGTGACGGATGACTATAAGGACGGCACATACACCCTTCATTTTAAACAAAAAACACCGCCAACGCCTGGGCAGGTTATGAAACAGCCGCAGGTATTGCCGATTGCAGTCGGGCTGCTGGGCCAAAACGGTGACGAGGTGGTGGAAACCACTGTGCTGGAAATGACCGAGACCGCGCAAAGCTTCAGCTTTGAGGGGCTTTCAGGCAAACCTGTCCCGTCAATCCTGCGCGGATTTTCCGCCCCCGTGGTGCTGCGCCGCGACACCAGCAACGAGGAACGCGCGTTCCTGCTGGCGCATGACACAGACCAGTTTAACCGCTGGGAGGCAGGGCGCGTTTTGGGCAAGGATCTGATGCTGCGCATGGTCACGCAGGGGGCCACGCCGGAAACGCTGTATCTGGATGCATTGGCGCAGGTCGTGCGCAATGACAACCTTGATCCGGCATACCGCGCCTTGATGCTGCGCGCGCCCAGTCAGGACGATATCGCGCAATCCTTGGCCCAAACAGGCAACGTGCCGGACCCCACGCAAATCTACCGCGCCGCGCAAACACTGGAGCAAGCCAAGGCACAACATATGCAGGATATCCTGCCCCGCCTTTACGCTGAAATGCATGTGCCCGCCCCCTATTCCCCCGATGCAGGACCCGTCGGAAAACGCGCGTTGCAAGGTGCGGTTCTGTCACTGATTACGCGGCTGGATGGGGGTTCTGCGGCCCGCACGCAATATGACGGTGCCGCCGACATGACCCAACAATTCGGCGCATTGGCCTGCCTGCTGGATGCCGATACGGGCGAGGCCGAGCTGGCCGCGTTTTATGAGCAATGGGCGACCGACCGTTTGGTGATCGACAAATGGTTTGGTGTGCAGGTCAGCCTTGCCGCGCCTGAAAAAGCCGCCCAGATTGCTGACGCCCTGACACGGCACGCAGATTTCGAGATGACCAACCCGAACCGGTTTCGCGCCGTATTCGGTGCATTGTCGATGAATGCCGCCGGATTTCACGACGCATCAGGCGCATCCTACAGCCTAATGGCCGATTGGCTGATCGCGCTGGATCCGGTTAACCCGCAAACCACGGCCCGCATGATGACCGCATTCCAGACATGGCGGCGTTATAGTGGCGAACGGCAAGCCTTGATCAAAACAGCACTGGAACGGATTGCCGCCACGGACGGGCTTTCGCCTGATACCAGCGAAATGGTTGGCCGTATATTAGAGGGATAATCCCTGCTAACAGCACCCGTCGCCCGCTTGAATAGGCGGGCACGGCACCGTGGCATAGGAGCAAAATACACAGCAATCGCCTGCCTTTGGCTTTAATACCGCACCGCAGGATGTGCAGGCGTAAAACCATTGGCAGGAATCCTCAGGCATGATCGCGTCTTTGGCAAAACCACATTCAGGGCAGGTAATCCTGCTATCCAGCGTTATCTTGTCAGCCATCATATTCTCTCCAATGTATAATTGATCACTGCGGTTTCGTTCATCACTATCAATGCAGCCAAAACCGTAAACACCGTCCCCGCCCCCAGCCAGAACCGCACCCGCATCGGCGCACTGCAACCCACCATCCTGTGATTAGTAACAGCACGGATATGCCAATCAACGGCAAAGCCAGCACAGACGCCTTGCCTACCAGCACCACCAGCCCCGTTCCCGCCCCGGCCGCCATCAACATCAGCGGCAAGAAACAGCAGGCTGCCGATATAAACGCCCCGCTGCCCAATATACTGCCAAACTTGGCCAGCCTATGTCCGTTATCCTCCATGTTCTATCCTTTCCAGATCACGGGTTTTACCTACAATCTGTAGCCACTACAGATACAAGTCCCAATATCGTGAACTGGACCCCCCATGCACCCCATCGGAGAAGCTCGAGACAAAGCGGCGTCACCATTGAAACCATCCGCTATTATGAACGCAGCGGCCTGTTGCCTCCGCCTTCCCGCGCGCCCTCGGGTCGTCGTCTGTATGATTCAGATGGCATCAACCGCCTGCGGTTCGTCCGCCGCTGCCGTGCACTGGGTTTTGCGTTGGCCGATGTGGGCGACATGCTGGGGTTGATTGGTGGTGATGTGGCTGAATGTGACGCCATTCACAAAATCGCCAGCGCCAATCTATTTGCCGTTCAAAGCCGGATAAACGAGTTGACGCAGATGGCCCGAACCCTGACGATGATGATCAACGATTGCGACAGCGGCAATGATGGCTGCCCAATGGCAAAACAGCTCTTGGGACCGGAATAAGAGGATAGAAGCGATGGCAAAATGCGTCCTGATCACTGGCGGAAGTGCGGGCATCGGCGCGGCTGTTGCACGCATGGCTGCGGCAGAAGGTTATGATGTGGCGTTGACCTACAGGTCTGGCAAAGCGGGGGCCATGGCTGTGGCCACTGAAATACAGGCCAGCGGTAAACGCTGCGAAATATACCAATTCGATGTGGCCGATCCGGCGCAAATAGACGCCCTGTTCACGGCATTTGACAATGATTTCAATCAACTAGATGCGCTGGTCAACAACGCTGGCATTGTCGATGTGGCGGCGCGGGTGGATGAAATCGACCATGCCCGCCTGCGCCGCATCTTTGATGTAAACGTAATAGGTGCCTTTCTGGTCGCGGGTCACGCCGTGCGCCGGATGTCCACCAAATACGGCGGCAACGGCGGAGTGATTGTCAACATGTCATCCATCGCAGCCACCCTTGGCGCGGGCAATCAATATGTCGATTACGCCGCCACCAAGGGCGCAATCGACACGATGACCATCGGGTTGGCGCAAGAGGTGGCCAATGAAGGTGTGCGGGTTGTCGGCATCCGCCCCGGCATTATTGATACCGAAATCCACGCCAAAGGCGGCGAGCCGGATCGCGGGGCCAAATTGGAAAGCTGGATACCGATGAAGCGCATGGGCACCGCCGATGAAGTGGCCCAAGCAACACTGTGGTTGATATCGGACAAGGCGTCCTACGTGACCGGCAGCACGCTGAATGTTTCAGGCGGGCGCTAGGCGTTAGCCCCGCACCCAGCGGTGCATCACATCACCGCCCACCGGCCGGCAATCCAGCAGTCTGAACCGTGGTGCGGCGGCCAGCCGTTGCAATCCCATCGGCCCCAAGGATGGAACCCCTTCGGCCCCGATGGCAATGCCCGCGGTGAACCCAATCAATTCGTCCACCAGACCGGCGCCCAGCAAGGACGCGGCAAACGCACCGCCGCCCTCAACAAATACCCGCGTTAAACCCGCCGTGCCCAAGGCCTGTAATATCGAGGCAGGGTCCAGAACCCCTTGGCGCACATCGCAAGGCAACAACCTTGCGCCCAGCCCTGTCCACACATCCATTAATGAGCGGTCAGCATCCGCCCCGTGGCACAGCCACAGCGGAACATCCTGCGCCGTGGTGGCCAGTTTTCCGCCCAGCGGTAAATCCAGCCGTCGCGACACCACCACCCGCACAGGTTGCCGATCAACGCCCAGATCACGCACGGATAGCATCGGGTCATCGCTGCGCGCCGTGCCGCCGCCCACCATCACCGCATCGTGGCGGGCCCGCATCAAATGCACCATCCGGCGGGCTTGCGTGCCCGTGATCCACTGGCTTTCTTTTGTGGCAGTGGCGATGCGCCCGTCAAAACTGTTGGCTAGTTTCAGGGTGACCATTGGGCGGCCATCCTCCACCCGCTTCAAAAAACCTGAATGTGTTTGCAGGGCCGCCGCTTGCCCAACCCCTGTCGCAACTTCAATCCCCGCATCCTGCAACATCGCGTGGCCCTTGCCCGCAACCCGCACATCCGGATCCTCAAGTGCGCTCACAACCCGCGCCACCCCCGCCGCGATTAGCGCTTGGGCACAAGGCGGGGTTTTACCGTGATGGGCACATGGCTCCAGCGTCACATAGGCCGTCGCCCCGCTTGCCGCCGCGCCTGCCTGTTTCAATGCAATGGTTTCCGCATGGGGCCGCCCGCCATCAGCGGTCCAGCCACGCCCGACAATCCGCCCCTGTGAAACGATCACACAGCCAACCGCAGGATTGGGCCAGACACGCCCCAACCCGCGCCCGCCCAACGAGAGGGCAAGCGTCATGAAACGCGCATCACTGGCTGCTTGGGTCACTCTTCCGGTTCAACATCCGGACGCAGTTCACTGACGAATTTATCGAAATCATCAGCCGCCTGGAAGTTCTTGTAAACACTAGCAAATCTCACGTAGGCGACGGTATCGATCCGCGCCAGAGATTCCATCACGATCTCGCCAATCACATCGGATTTGATATCGGTCTCGCCCATGCTCTCCAACCGGCGGATGATACCGGAAATCATCTGGTCCATACGCTCTGGCTCGACCGGGCGTTTTTGCAGCGCGATACGGATCGAACGCTCCAGCTTGTCGCGGCCAAATTCCTCGCGCCGACCATTTGATTTAATCACCACAAGGTCGCGCAATTGCACGCGTTCATAGGTGGTGAACCGCCCCGCACAGGCCGGACAAAACCGCCGCCGCCTGATGGCTGCGTGGTCCTCGGCGGGCCGTGAATCTTTGACTTGGGTATCGACGTTTCCACAAAAAGGGCAGCGCATAGGCTCTCCATTGGGTTAGTGAATGAGTTATCCACAGGCACTATAGGGCAGCCGCAACCCTTTGGGTAGAGGGGAAATGCAACCGCTAGATACGGCGTCACCTATCCTCAACACATCTTCGCCAGAACTCGCGGTTTCCCCTTTGTTGCTGGGCGGTTTTGTAGGAACCCTACCCGCCTAACCAAAGGAGAATATTATGAGTGTCGCACGTGTAACAGAAATATCCTCATCCTCGAAAAAGGCTTTGATGACGCTGTCGAGGAAGGCATCAAACGCGCCTCTAAAACCCTGCGCGGCATCACCAGCGTGTGGGTAAAAGAGCAAAAAGTGTCCGTCAAAGACGGAAAAGTCGTGGAATTCCGCGTTAATATGATGGTGACATTCGTTCTGGACGACTAATATTCCGGTTAAAACCGTGCGTTGCATCATAACTCGGTATGCGACGCATATTTTTTCACTGACAGGGCTGCCTTTTACTGACAGGGCTGCCAACGTCGCGTATCCATATCCCCGCCTTGGCAACGCCGCCACCCTACCCCAGATGCGCCACCACTTGGCGTTTGTGCGATGCGTCACGATGTTCGAAAAGGTAAATTCCCTGCCATGTTCCCAGCCGCATCCGGCCATTTTGGACAGGAATTGACAAGCTGACCGGCAACATCGCCGCCTTGATATGAGCGGGCATATCGTCGGGACCCTCGTATGTGTGGGTGAGGTAAGCCATTTTGGGGTCGGTTGTCGGTGGCACCAGACGGTGGAAGAAATTCCGCATATCAGTCTGCACTTCGGGGTCGGCATTTTCTTGTATCAGCAGGCTGGCCGAGGTGTGTTGAACCAGCAGCGTCAGCAGCCCGTCCCCCGTGACCCAATCGGCAACTTGGCGGGTGAATTCATACAGGCCGGGGCCGGTGGTGGGGATGGTGAATGTGGTGTTCATTCGCACCTATATTTCTCCCAAGCTTCGTCATAAGTACAAATATCGCCGATCCCTAAATCAATAAGTTTTTGCTTTCGGTCTCCTGCAAAGTTCTTTTTATCGCCCGTAACAAAAACATCTCTTTTTGCCACTATGTGCGCCTCCATAGAATAAACATCGCACCAGTGGTTTCGCCATTTATGGAAGCTGGGGGCCGTAACTTCCTCCCCTTCGAGAATGCCCTTTTCCTGTGCAAATACCAACCAATCGCGCGGAGTATTACCTCTCACAATATCCCAT